>CAYPHO010000305.1:0-3638 GCA_964410245.1 uncultured Treponemataceae bacterium
CCGCACGGAGGCGGCGAGGGACGCGGCAAGGGCTACAAGCAGCCCGTGTCGCCGTGGGGCCAGCCGGCGAAGGGCTACAAGACGCGCGATCCGCACAAGCCGTCGAGCCGCTTCATCGTCAAGCGCAGGAAGTGAGGTAGGAGCCGATGTCCAGGTCCGTAAAGAAGGGGCCCTTCATCGAGAAGAGCCTGTACAAGAAGGTCGTCGAGACCGGCAAGTCCGGCGACCGCAAGATGGTGAAGACCTTCTCCCGCACGTCGACGATCATTCCCGAGATGGTCGGCATGACCATCTCCGTATACAACGGCAAGACCTGGGTCCCGGTCTACGTTACCGAGAACCTGGTCGGCCACAAGCTCGGCGAGTTCGCCCCGACCCGCGTATTCCGCGGCCATGCCGGGAGCGACAAGAAGGCCGAGAAGAGGTAGGGGCGGGGAAATGGCAGAAGAGAACAAGGGTTACCGGGCCACGGCGAAGTGGCTCATGGCCTCTCCCACGAAGGTCCGCCCCGTGGCCGACCTCGTAAGGAAGCGGCCCTATTCCGAGGCCGTGGCCATCCTGGATAACGTGCCGAACAAGGGCGCCCGCCTCGTCAAGAAAGTGGTCGCGTCCGCGGCCGCCAACGCCCTCGACCGCAACCGTAAGCTCGACGAGGACATGCTCTACGTCAAGGAGATCCGCGTCGACGAGGGCCCGCGAATGCGGCGCGTCTGGTTCCGCGGCCGCGGCAGGGCGGACATGCTCGTCAAGAGGATGTGCCGGATCTCGTGCGTGATCGACGAGATCGGGAAGAAGACGGAGGCGAAGCGTGGGTAACAAGGTAAGTCCCGTCGGCCTTAGGATAGGCATCAACAAGGACTGGAAGTCGCGCTGGTACGTCGATCCCCGCGATTACGCGAAGACCCTGCACGAGGATCTCGCGATCCGCAGGCGGATCGTCCAGCTTCCCGAGTGCAAGGGCGCCGACATCTCCGAGGTGGAGATCGTCAGGCATCCCCAGCGCGTGACGATCGTGATCCACACGGCCCGCCCCGGCGTCCTCATCGGCGTCAAGGGCGCCAATATCGAGCGCATCGGATCCGAGATCCAGAAGATCGCGACCAAGAAGGTCCAGATCAAGATCAAGGAAGTCAAGAAGACGGACACCAACGCGCAGATCGTCGCGCAGAACATAGCCAGGCAGCTCGAGAACCGCGGGTCCTTCCGCAAGGCCATCAAGATGTCCGTCGCCAACGCCATCAAGGGCGGGGCCCAGGGCTGCAAGGTCCGCGTCTCCGGCCGCCTCGGCGGCGCCGACATGTCGCGGACCGAGGAGCATAAGGACGGCCGCGTCCCCCTCCACACCCTGCGCGCCGACATCGACTACGGCTTCGCCGAGTCCGCCACGACCTTCGGGAAGATCGGCGTCAAGGTCTGGATCTACCAGGGCATGGTCTACCGGTCCGACAAGAACGAGGACGCCGGCATGCTGGTACGCAAGCAGCGGCGCGATTTCGACGGCCGCGAGGACGCGAGGCGCGACGATAGGCCCAGGCGCGACGGAGATCGGGCGCCGAGGGCCGAGCGCCCCGCCAGGCCGACGGACGGGCGCGAGGGCGAGTCGCGGCGCGATGAAGCGCCTCGGGCGAGGAGCTAGTAAATGCTGAGTCCCAAGAGAGTCAAGCACAGAAAGGTCCAGCGCGGGCGGCCTACCGGCCAGGCCAGGCGCGGCAACACTATCGCCTTCGGCGAGTACGGCCTGGTGTGCATGGAGCCCGAGTGGCTTACCAACCGACAGATCGAAGCGGCGCGAATCGCGCTTAATAGGTACATCAAGCGCGGCGGGAAGCTGTGGATCCGGATCTTCCCGGATAAGCCGTTTTCCAAGAAGCCGCTCGAGACCCGCATGGGCAAGGGCAAGGGCGGCCCCGAGTACTGGGTCGCCGTCGTCAGGCCGGGCACCGTGCTCTTCGAGCTCTCCGGCGTCGAGGCGAAGGTCGCCGAGGAGGCCATGCGCCTCGCGGGATCGAAGCTGCCGATCAAGACGAAGTTCACGCTTCGCGCGGATACGGAGTGACGGAATGAAGAACAGCTTCAAGGAGCTTAAGCTCGACGAGCTCGTAGCTAAGCGCGCGGAGCTTCGCAAGAAGTACTTCGACCTCCGCTTCAAGAAGGTCGTCGAGCATCTCGAGAATCCGCTGCAGCTCAGGGTCGTGAGGCGCCAGATCGCCCGCCTCGAGACGAGGATCGGCTCCGCCGGCGCTGCTCCCGCCCCCGCGGGCGCGGCCGCCGAGGCGCCGGCGAAGGCCAAGTCCGCCGCTCGCGGCGGGAAGGCCGCTCGCGACGCGAGCGCCGCGGCGAAGAAGTAGGTCAGGAGTAACACCGTGGAAACCGTTCAGGGCTCCAAGAACAAGCAGTCGCTCCAGGGAATAGTGAAGAGCGACAAGATGGACAAGACCATCGTCGTCGAGATCACGATGCGGAAGCTGCATCCCCTCTATAAGAAGTACGTGACGAGGTCCAAGAGCATCAAGGCCCACGACGAGAAGAACGAAGCCCACGCGGGCGACACCGTCAAGGTCGTCGAGTGCCGGCCCATGTCCCGCGACAAGCGCTGGATGCTGGCCGAGATCGTCGAGCGGGCGAAGTAAGGCGGGATCGAGATGGTACAAGTCGAATCCATGCTGGTTGTCGCCGACAACTCAGGCGCGAAGAAAGTGCAGTGCATCAAGGTCCTCGGCGGCACCCGCCGCCGCTACGCGGGAATCGGCGACATCATCGTCGTTGCCGTCAAGGACACCATCCCCAATTCCGCGATCAAGAAGGGATCTGTCGAGAAGGCCGTCGTCGTCAGGACGCACAAGGAGTATCGCCGCCCGGACGGGACGTACATCCGCTTCGACGACAACGCCTGCGTCATCATAGACGCCAACAAGAATCCCAAGGGCAAGCGCATATTCGGGCCCGTGGCGCGCGAGCTGCGCGAGAAGGACTACATGAAGATCGTGTCCCTCGCGCCCGAGGTCCTGTGAGGAGACCGGAAATGGCCGAAATCAAGTTCAAGCTCCGCAAGGAGGACCAGGTCCAGGTCATCGCCGGCAAGGACAAGGGCAAGCAGGGTAAGATCGTACGGATCGACCGGGACAAGTGCAGGGCGATCGTGGCCGGGGTCAACATGGTCAAGAAGGCGCAGAAGAAGCGTAAGCAGACCGACCGCGGCGGGATCATCGAGATCGAGGCCCCGATCCAGCTTTCCAACATCATGATCGTCTGCCGGAAGTGCGGGCCCACAAGGATAGGCTACAAGATCGAGGGCGACGCGAAGAAGCGCGTCTGCCGCAAGTGCGGGGAGGCGCTCTGATATGGCCGAAGTGAATGCGAAGGCCGCCGAGGCAGCCGAGAAGAAGAGGGCGAAGGCCGCGGAGAAGAAATCCGCCGGCGAGAGCGCGCCGCTTCCGAAGGGCTACGTTCCCAGGCTGAAGAAGATATACCGCGAGAAGGTGGCCCCGGAGCTCCTGAAGGAGTTCTCGTACGAGTCCGCCATGCAGATCCCTCGCTTCGTGAAGGTGATCGTGTCCATGGGCGTCGGCGAGGCCAAGGAGAATAAGAAGCTCCTGGACGCGGCCGTCACGGACCTCGACCAGATAACCGGACAGCAC
>CAYPHO010000305.1:3648-3990 GCA_964410245.1 uncultured Treponemataceae bacterium
AAGTCGATAGCGACATTCAAGATCCGCCAGGGACAGGAGATCGGCGCCAGGGTGACCTTGCGCGGCCACATGATGTGGGAGTTCCTGGACCGGCTCATGAACGTCGCGCTGCCGCGCGTCAAGGACTTCCGCGGGGTCAACCCCAACGCGTTCGACGGCCACGGCAATTATTCGCTCGGCCTTACGGAGCAGATCATCTTCCCGGAGATCGACTTCGACCAGGTCGACGCGGTCCGCGGCATGGATATCGCCATCACCACCACCGCGAAGACCAACGAGGAGGCCAAGGCCCTGCTCGAGGCCTTCCGCTTCCCGTTCCGCAACTGACCGGACAAGACACAT
>CAYPHO010000306.1:0-3984 GCA_964410245.1 uncultured Treponemataceae bacterium
GTACATCTCGTCCATGCCGGCACGAGGCCCCGGAGGCGGAAGTCGTACAGGTCAGTAAGGCGATATCTTTTTGTAGCAATAACCCGATCCTAGCCCAGCGCCAGTACCGCCACTCCGGCCACCGCGATGACTGAGCCGAGTATCTCTCTCGGCGTAACGCGCTCTTTCATGATCAGGGCCGAGGGCGCGATGATGAGGACGGGGACGATCGACATGATGGCCGAGGCGACGCCCGCGTTGCCCGAAGTAACGGCGAGGAGGCTCAGGGATACGCCGAGGAAGGGGCCGAAGAAGGCGCCGGCCGTCAGGCTAGCCAGGGCCCTACGGTCCTTCAGGGCCGACAGGACGCCTTTCCAGGAGCGCGTCGCGGCGATGACGGCGGCGAATCCCAGGATGCCGGCGGCGACGCGGATCTGCGTGCCCGCGAAGGGATCGAGCGCGGCGCCCGCCGCGTCCGGCGCCGCGCCGACGGCTCCCAGCTTCGCCAGGATGAGGCCGCCGGCCTGGCCCGCGGCCCCGCCCAGGGCGAGGACGATCCCGCGCATCCGGCGCGCCGCGCTCGCCGGCGACGTTGATGCGACCGCCGAGGCGGCCTCGCCGGCCGCCCGCCTCGACAGCACGACGATCGCTATGCCGGCCATGGTCAGGGCCATGCCTCCCGCCGCGGGAAGACGTATCCGCTCCCCGAGCGCGACGAAGCCCAGGAGGGCTGTCATGGCCGGGGCGGTCGCGTAGACCAGCATCGCGATTCGCGAGCCGATGTCGATGAAGGCCTGGAACAGCAGGAGATCGCCCAGCACGAAGCCGACCAATCCCGACGCTCCCAGCCAGAGCCAGGATGAGAGGGGCGCGTCGAAGGGGAGGAAGCTACCGCGGGCGAGGAGGCAGTACGTCCCGAGGAAGGCGAAGCCGACGACCAGCCTCAGGAGGTTCAGGACCAGGGAGCCGATGCGCTTCGCGGCGTATTCGAAGGCGAGGGCGGTCAGGGTCCAGGCGAGGGCCGTGGCCAGGGCGGCCAGGGAGCCGGCGTTCAAGTGCATAATCGATCCTCGCCGGGGCGCGGGCCCGACCGCCTGGTCGTCATTGAAGGTATATATGAATATCTATACATAGTGTTTATCTTTTTCCTGACATGAACGTATCGATTTACCGAATAGGTAGGTAATTGTTCGCGAAACCGGCGAGAATCCCCTACATTCTTATCCGATTCAATTGACAATTTATGCAAACGCTTCCTATTGTACAATCCATCCGCCTAATGGAGGTCTTTACATGAAAATCCGTCACTACGCCCTGGCGCTCCTGTGCCTGACGCTCCTCGCCGTTTCCTGCGCCCCCAAGGCGTCCAAGAAAGTCGTGTTCGGCTCCGACGCGAGCTTCCCCCCCATGGAGTTCGTCGACGCCCAGAAGAACATAACCGGTTTCGATATCGACATGATCATGGCCGTCGCCAAGGCCGCGGGATTCGAGGCCGAGGTCAAGAACGTGGCTTGGGACGGCATCTTCGCCGGCCTCGCCGCCAGCGAGTACGACGCCATCCTCTCCTCGGTCACCATCACCGACAAGCGCAAGGAAACGATGGACTTCTCCGAGCCCTACGTCAACGCGGGCCAGGTCATCATCGTCCCCAAGGGAACCTCGGACGTATCCGCTCCCGAGGACCTGGCGGGCAAGGTGGTCGGCGTGCAGATCAGCACCACCGGCGATATCGCCGTCGGCGAGATCGAGGGCGTCAAGCAGAAGAGGACCTACGACGAGATCGGCCTCGCGGTCGAGGACCTCTCCATCGGCAGGCTCGACGCGGTAGTCGTCGATTCGCCCATCGCCGCCAACTACGTCCTGCAGAACGACAAGTACAAGGCCGCGCTGAAGATCGTGGGCGTCCCCTTCACGGACGAGTACTACGGCGTCGCTGTGAACAAGGGGAACAAGAAGATCCTGGACCAGGTCAACAAGGGACTCGCGGCCATCCAGAAGGACGGGACCCTCGATAAGCTCAAGGCCAAGTGGCTCCAGTAGCCCCGAAGTGAGCGACTTCCTCAAGGCCGGAAGGCGCAAGGCGCCGTCGACGGCATCGTCGGCGGCGCCCTCCTCCGGCGGCAGCTTCACCATCAACGTCACCGACGGCACCCTCATACCCGGATCGGGCGAGAAATCGATCCTCTCGGCCTGGAACATCGCCTTCTTCGGCGCCCTCCTCGCGATAGCCGCGCTGGCCGTCCTCTCGCCCGAGCCCTACCTCGACATACTGGCCTTCGTTCCGGACGGGCTGGCGGCGACCTTCGGAGTGACCCTCGTCTCGATCTTCTTCGCCCTCTGCCTCGGCCTCCTCGCGGGGCTGGGCCGGATATCGAAGACGAAGCCGATCAACCTGCTCGCCACCGTGTACGTCGAGGTCATACGGGGCATCCCCCTCCTCGTCCAGCTCTTCTACATCTACTACGCCCTCGGTCCCATCCTCCACCTCAAGGGCCCGACCTCGGCTATCGCCGCCATGTCGATCTGCTACGGCGCCTATATGGGCGAGATCTTCCGCGCCGGCATCCAGTCCATCCCCAAGGGACAGATGGAGGCGGCCCTGGCCCTCGGCATGTCGAGGACCCAGGCCCTCTGGAGGATCATCCTCCCGCAGACCGTCAAGGTCATCCTGCCCCCGATCGGGAACGAGTTCATCGCTCTCCTGAAGGACTCCTCCCTCGTCTCGATACTCGCGATCTCGGACCTCCTTCGGCGCGGCCGCGAGTACGCCTCGGTATCCTTCAAGTACCTCGAGGCCTACACGATCATCGCCCTTATCTATTTGATCATGACCCTCTTCTTCTCGCGGCTCGTCGGAATCATGGAAATCAGGCTGAGGACCCATGGAAAACGGAATAATTAGGATACGCCAGGCGCGCAAGAGCTTCGGCGCGGTGGAGGCCCTGAAGGGCGTCGACCTGGACATCGCCAAGGGCGAGGTCGTGCTGGTCATCGGACCCTCGGGCTCGGGCAAGAGCACGCTCCTGCGCTGCGTGAACCGGCTCGAGCACCTCGACTCGGGCGAGATATGGGTCGGCGAGGACTGCGTCACCAGCCCCCACGCCAATATCCGCAAGGTCCGAGAGGAAGCGGGCATGGTCTTCCAGAGCTTCAACCTCTTCCCCCACCTGACCGCGGGCCAGAACATCGCGCTCTCGCCGGTCATCGTCCTCAAGGAGGATAGGGCCGAGGCCGAGGAGCGGGCCCGCGAGCTGCTCGCGCGGGTCGGGCTGGCGGACAAGGAGCGCTCCTACCCCGACGAGCTCTCGGGCGGCCAGCAGCAGCGCGTCGCGATCGCCCGCGCGCTGGCCATGAAGCCCAAGATCATGCTCTTCGACGAGCCGACGAGCGCCCTCGATCCCGAGATGATCAAGGAAGTCCTCGACGTCATGCTGGACCTGGCAAAGGAGGGCATGACCATGATGGCGGTCTCGCACGAGATGGGCTTCGCCCGCGCGGCCGCCGACCGGGTCGTCTTCATGGACGAGGGCAGGATCGTCGAATCGGGCGCGCCCGAGGAGCTCTTCTCGAAGCCTCGCGAGGAGCGTACGCGGAGCTTCCTGGACCACATCCTGTAAGGGCCCCGGGCGGCGCGGGGCTACCCTCAATACTCGACCACGGCGGGGAAGGACAGCTCGGCGTCGCTGGGGGCGCTGTTGAAGAAGACGGCGAACCTGCGGTTCAGGGCCAGGGCGAAGGCCCTCGCGCCGGCGCCGGGGGCTCGCGCCCGGATGAAGAGCGAGTAGCCATCGCCCTTGACGTAGAGGATATCGCCCTCGGGCGCCGCGAGGACGCGCAGGGACGCGTTGGCCGAACCCGGGATGCCCGCCCAGGCCGAGGAGAGGACGACGGCCTCTCGCGTGTACCAGACGGCCGCGGATCCGGGGGCGGCGGCGCCGCCCGACGGGGCCGCGGCCCCGACCGCCGAGGCGGCGTCGCCCGCGGCGGCCCCGAGGAGGTACTCGC
>CAYPHO010000307.1:0-3970 GCA_964410245.1 uncultured Treponemataceae bacterium
ACGAGGAGAATCATCGATTCGTCAGGAAGATCTGCGACGTCATTCCCTTCGAGCTCGCGAAGAGGATGCTGTCAGAGTAGCGCGTACTCGACGAGGCGGGTCCAGTCCCAGAAGCTGAAGTCCGCCTCCGGGCGGCGGCGCCGCGAGACCAGGGCGGATTTCATGCCCGCGCCCCGCGCGCCACCTGCGTCCATGCGGACCGAGTTGCCGACGTACAGGATGCGCTCGGGCCTAAGGCCGAGCTTCTCGGACAGCATCATGAAGGGCTCGCGGGCGGGCTTCAGGAAGCCCGATTCGGAGGAGCAGAGGGCGGCCTCGAACTTGCCCGAGAGGCCGAGGAGCTCGAGCTTGCGGTCCGTAGGCAGGTCCGAGAGCACGGCCAGGCGCAATCCTTTATCGGCTAACGCGTCCAGCGCCCCGGCGCAGCCGCGGAAGGGCCGTATGCGGGCGAAGAGCTCCTCGACGCAGCCGTAGAAGTTGCGGGCGATGTACTCCTGAGCGTCTTGCGGATCCATGCCCATAAGGGGCGCGGCCAAGCGGGCCTCGAGGGCCCGGAAGGCGATCGCGCCGGAGGGCGGATCGCGGCGGTAGGATTCGTCGGATACTCCCAGCGCGCGGATCCTCTGGCGGGCATCGTTGAAGGCGGCGAGGCGCCGGGCCTTGAGCAGCATGGAGGGCAGGGCGCGGAGGTAGAGGGCGGAGGTGGGATACAGCGTCCCGTCCAGGTCGAAGGCCACGGCGTCGAATCGCATGAGGCTGTATAGTGCCGAAAAAGAGCCGCCCCTGTCCAGCGGCCGCGGGCCGGCTGGCAGGGGCGGCGGCCGAGGGCGGCGCGCCTAGAAGGACCTCTCCTTGTACTTCGTGTGCAAGAGCTCGTGCGAGAGGTGCCCGAGGGGCTTGCCCAGGAACTCGGCGTAGAGCTCCTTGATCGCGGGGTTCTCGTGCGACTTGCGCAGCCCGAGCCGCAGGTCCTCCGCGTACATCGCCTTGTTGCGCGCGAGCCGCTTATCCGCGTCGACCCGCAGGGGCTGGCCGCCGCCGCCGACGCAGCCGCCGGGGCAGCTCATGATCTCGATAAAATGGTAGGGGCTCGAGCCCGAGGCGATCTCGTCGAGGAGGACGCGCGCGTTCTTGAGCGTGTGGGCGACGGCCACTCGCACCTTCGTTCCCGCCAAGTCGACCTCGGCGGTCTTGAGGCCGTCCAGGCCGCGGACGGCCGTGAAGTCCAGGCTGGGTATCGGCGAGCCGACGACGATCTCGTAGACGGTCCTTAAGGCCGCCTCCATGACGCCGCCCGTGGTGCCGAAGATGGTCGCGGCCCCCGTCGACCTTCCCAGGGGATCGTCGAAGTCCTCCTCGGGGAGGGCGGATATGTCGATTCCCGCGCGGACGATCATGCGCGCGAGCTCGCGCGTGGTGAGCGCCCAGTCGACGTCCTGGTAGGCGGCCCCTCGCGCGCCGGCCTCCTCGCCGGCCGCTGCCGCGCCCGATGCCGAGCCGGCGCCCGCCTCGCGCCAATACTCCCAGGCGCCGCGCATCTCGGGCCGCTTCGCCTCTCCCTTCTTGGCCGTGCAGGGCATGATCGAGACGACGCGCATCGACTCGGGCTTGAGTCCCGATTTCCCGGCGTAGAAGCTCTTCGCCAGGGCCCCGAACATCTGCTGAGGCGACTTGCAGGTCGAGAGGTTGGGGAGGAGCGAGGGATAGAAGCCTTCGATAAAGTTGATCCATCCCGGGGAGCAGCTGGTGATCATGGGCAGCGCGCCGCCCTTCGTCAGCCGCTCGATGAGCTCGGAGCCCTCCTCCATGATGGTGAGGTCGGCCGTGAACTGCGTGTCGAAGACCTTGTCGAAGCCGAGGCGGCGCAGGGCAGCGACCATCTTGCCGGTCACCAGGCTGCCCGGTTCCATGCCCAGGGCCTCGCCGAGCGAGGCTCGTATGGCCGGGGCGGTCTGGACCACCGTCGTCGCGCTCGGGTCGGCGAGCGCGCGCCACACCGCGTCCGTCTCGTCGCGCTCGGCGATCGCCCCCGTGGGGCAGACCACCGAGCATTGGCCGCACTGTACGCAGGAGCTCTTCGCGAGCCCCCGGTCCATAAAGGCCGAGACCCGCGTCCGTATGCCCCTGCCCGCGAAGTCGATGGCCGAGACGCCCTGGACCTGGGCGCAGACCGCGACGCAGCGCCCGCAGAGCACGCATTTGTCATTGTCCCGCCGGAGGCCGTCCGACGAGTCGTCGATCGGCGGGGCCGCCCTCGTCCTGGGGAAGCGTATCTCTCGGATGCCCATGTCGCGCGCCAGGTCCTGGAGCTCGCAGCTGCCTGAGCGCACGCAGGCGAGGCAGTCCGCGGGATGATTCGCCAGGAGGAGCTCGACGGCGATCTTCCTGGCCCCGAGGACGCGCGGGCTCGAGGTCCTGACCTTCATGCCGGGCGCGGGCTTGCCGACGCAGGAGCGCACCAGGGCCTTCGCGCCCTCGACCTCGACCACGCAGACGCCGCAGGAGGCGTTAGTTGAAACATCCTTCATACGGCAGAGCGTCGGGATCCTCGCGCCCGCCTGGGAGCAAGCGTCCAGGAGGCTCGCCTCGGGATCGACCCGGAGCTCCCGGCCGTCGACGCTGATAGTCACCATATCGCCGCTCATCGCGCCCTCCCCGCTTTCCCGGTCTCGGCGGCCCGCCCGGCCCCGTCCCGCCCGATCGGCTCCCGCGCGAGCTCGCGGACGTCGCAGCGCAGGCAGCGCTCCGCCTCGATCCGCGCCTCCTCTCCCGTGTAGCCCTGAGAGATCTCGACGAAATTCCCACGCCTCTCCCCGACGGGCAGCATCCTCGCCCGCACCATCTTGACCTTGGACGGGGCCTTGGGAATTTCCATCCCGTACTCGAATTTCCTGAAGAGGCCCGCGAAGCGGGCGGATACGCCCGATCCGTTGCGCAGGGCCGCGGCGTCGGATTCGCCCATGAGCGCCGCGTCGATCGCCGCGGCGGCCGACTTCGCCTGGCCCATGGCCTCGGCCGCGGTGGCGGGACCGGTGACGGCGTCCCCGCAGGAGTAGAACTTCGGATTTCGCGTCCGGAAGCTGAAGGGATCGACGAGCACGCGGCCGTCCTTCGCGAGCTCGGCGCCGGCCTTCTCGAGGCCCGACGAGCCGACGCGCTCGCCCACCGCCACGACCAGCGTGTCGCAGGGGATCTCGTAGCTCTCGCCCGTCGGGACCGGCGCGGGCCTGCCGCTCGAGTCGGTCGCGCCCGCCTTCATGCGCATCACCTTAAGGGCGGAGACGCGGCGCGTCCCGGGCTCGCCGGCCTCGCCGGCGACGGCCTCGACGGGCTGGGCCATGCATACCAGCTCGACGCCCTCCTCGACAGCGCCCTCCAGCTCCTCCGCGTTCGCCGGCATATCGGCGCGGGATCGGCGGTAGACCACGGTGACGCGCGAGCCCAGCCTTAACGCCGATCGCGCGACGTCGATCGCCGAGTTGCCGCCGCCGATGACGACGACCTCGTCGCCGAGCTCGGGCTTCTTGCCCGAGTTGATGTCCTCGAGGAGGGCGTAGCCGGGCAGTACCCCCTCGAGATTCTCGCCTTCCATGCCGAGTCTCATGTCCTCGAGGGCGCCGATGCAGACCAGGACCGCGTCGGAGAGCTCGCCGAGCTTCTCCCAGGAGAGATCGCGGCCGATCCTCGCGTTGAACACGAAGCGGACGCCGAGCTTCCGGATCAGGCCGACCTCCTTGCGGAGCACGTCCTTGGGCAGGCGGTAGGCCGGGATGCCCCAGCGCGGGATGCCCCCGGCCTCTCCGCGCTCGTCGTAGACCGTCACCTCGTGACCCAGCCTCGCCAGGTAGAAGGCGGCCGTCAGCCCTGCGGGCCCGGCCCCGACGATCGAGACCTTCTTGCCCGTCGGGGGCAGGGCCTCCTTGATCAGGCGGTTGTAGACCGCCCGCTCGCGCCCCATCTTGTACATAGT
>CAYPHO010000308.1:0-3962 GCA_964410245.1 uncultured Treponemataceae bacterium
CCTCGCGGCACTGGAGCCTGCGAGCCAGATCGGCGCTCCACTGGATCATGATCCCTCCGTCCCTAGTATACGCCTCGAGGCGGCGCGAACAAAGCGCATCGCGGCTCGAAGCGCCGAATTCCAAGCACAATACTTTAGTAATTGTGGAATTTATCGCGATAATATATAACCGATTTAGCTCTCTATGGAGGTACTTATGAAAAAGGTTTTAGTCATCGTCTCCCTCCTCGCGCTGGTCGCCGCCGGCGCCTTCGCCGCCGACAAGGCCGGCTCCGGCCTCGAGCCCCTCGTCGGGGCCGGCGACCTGCTCGTTAACGTCGGTATCGGCTACGGCGGTATCGCCGCCGGCGCCGAGTTCGATCTCGCGACCATCAAGGTCGGACCGCTTCCCCTGACCTTCGGCGCCGGCGCGCGCGCGGCGATCGATCCGCTGTTTAGTGATTATGGAATGCCCTGGGCGGTCGGCGCCTTCGGTACGGCGCACCTCGGATTCAAAGGACTCGATCTTCCCTCCGGCTTTGAGTGGGTCTCGAAGACCGATACCTATATCGGTCTCGGCCTCGGCGTCGCCGGCATCATCGAGGGTTCCGAATACGATTGGTACAACTGGAAGCCCGGAGTCGGGATCAGCTTCATCGCTGGCGAGTCCTACTTCCTGACCGACAAGATCGCCCTTTACGGCGAGTACGGCTACATGGGGAGGTATAGCTATGAGTACGAGTTGTATAGCATTAACTACAAGTACTCATTCCCCTGGTACTACGCCTCCTTCGGCGTCATCGTGAAGCTCCTCGGCAAGTAACCGAGTCGCTGTTTTGGGCGCGACGCGTTAGCTCGCGCCCCTCGGCATCGATCCCGATCGCGCTTCGCCGCGCGATCGGGTTTTTTTTCGGCCGCGCGAGCGCGGTGATCTCGTTCGTCCGTCGCGCGACGATCGTTTTCGATGCTGAGCGCAAAAAAAAACGCGCTAGATGAAGAAAGCTTTTGCCATACTCGCAACTTGCCGATATAATGAGCGAAGTAGATGTCGATCGAGCACGCGATGCCACGCATCGCATGCTCGCGGGAATCGAGCGCGGCTTAATCCGCGCGGGACCCGAGCGGCATCGCTGGTCGCCGGAAGGGGGATCGTCCTGCATGGCAGGTAAGAGCGCCGTTCAACTCGTCGATGTTCGGCTCGTCGAATTCAAGCGGATCGACGAGGCCTTCTTTCAGGATTACGCGAAGATCCACGAGCGGCTCGAGCGCATGCTTGATAAGGAGCCGCGCCCCCTCTCGGAAGAGACGGTATCCATCGTCGCCGACGAGCTCATAGCCTGGCTCGCCGGCCAGGCCGCCAAGAACGTCCCCAACGATCGCCTTTCCCAGTACCTCCGCGTCGGGCTAGGGCACCTCTGCTCCCAGATGATCGTCGTCCCCCACAACCTCCCGGTCGAGGAAGCCGCCATCAGGGCCTATGCCGAGCTCCAGCGCAGGGGCTGGGACCTCGCGACCTACGATCCCGAGGTCGCCGCCCAAGCGCTGAGGCGCGTCTCCTCGATCGAGGCCGCTCGCGCCAGGTCCAAGTCGAAGAAGCCTTCGTCGGCGGGTAAAGCCGCCGGCGTTAAGAAGAAGGTGATAGGTAATCCGAAGGTCGCCGCAACCAAGGCCGTGGTTAAGGCCGCGTCGGCGAAGAAGGAGGCTCACATGGCATTGGAGAAGAAGGCCGCGGCGAAGAAGCCGGCGGCGAAGAAGGCCGTCGCGAAGAAGCCGGCGAAGAAGGCCGCGGCGAAGAAGCCGGCCGCCAAGAAGGCCGTCGCGAAGAAGCCCGTGAAGAAGGCCGCCGCGAAGAAGCCGGCCGCCAAGAAGGCCGTCGCGAAGAAGCCCGCGGTGAAGCCCGCGGAGCCCAAGCCCGCGCCCGCGTTCTCTCCGATCGAAGAGAAGAAGCCCGACCTGTTCTAAAGGCCGAGCGCCCTTTCTTGTACACGGTTTCGACGCGCGTCGCGCGTTGGAACCGTGTTTTTTTGAGACTATTGCTAGATAGTGTCAACCAAACAGGATGGCCTGCGTTATCGTGCTTAGCTTCGGTGGATCCGTATGAATGAAGTGAGTAGCTTCAGCATTATTCCTTTACCCTATATTAATTAGAGACATATTCCTGATATTGTGACTTTGACATAGTCCTCTTTTCTGTTGAGAAAATGGCCAATGCCATGAGCAGTATTCATAAAATAAATTAATATCGTAAAAGAAAATAAGTTGATTGATATGAGTGCTCGCATTTCGTGTACCGATCAAAAAAAAACTTGACACCTAAAATAGGCCTAGCTATACTGCCGGGGAACCTAGGAAAGGGGACCAGTGAACCGTTGGTTTGCCCCCTTTTACGATGTTAAGGAGGACATTCAATGAAGAAGCTACTCGTTGTGCTTCTCGCCCTCGCGGTGATCGCTTCGTTCGCCTCTGCCGCTGACGTCACCATCGGCACCTGGAATCGCCTTGGCTTCATGCTCTACGAGCAGGCCAGCACCACCGGCGCTGATGCCACGACTTCTCTGTACCCCGGCTGGGGCAGGAACGCTCTCAATTTCGGCGCTAAGGCCGACAACTTCGGAATGGCTGTTGACATCCAGGCCAATTCGGGCGGTCTGAGCATCGGCGACAGCTGCAAGCTCTACGCGAACCTTCTCGATGGCAAGGTCACGATCAGCATCGGAAAGGGCAACTTCGACACTCTCCGCGGCAAGATCGGCGGCGGTTCCGCGGCTGGCCTTACCGAGGGTGGTGGAGAGGACGACATCTTCGCTCGCTTCAACCCCAACTATGGCGTCATGACCGAGATCAAGCCGGTTGACGGGCTCTACATCGGCGCGTCCTTCAGCGACAAGGCCAAGGCCAGCGTTACCTACCGCGACATCCAGGTCGGCGCCGGCTACACCATCGAGGGCATCGGCCTTATCCGCGCCCAGTTCATCGGCGGCTACATCGACACCAGGGCCGTTCAGGCCGCTTTCGCGTTCACTGGCGTTGAAGGCCTCACCGTTGACGCCGGCGCCAAGTTCTACCTCGGCGGCGATGACGCCACGGCTCAGAACTTCGCTTCCGTCGCTGCCAAGTACGGCAAGGACGCGTTCAACGTTATGGCTCGCACGAAGGTTCTTCTCCCCAAGGATCCCGCTAAGCTCGACATGAGCTTCGGCGCCAACGTGAACTACAAGGTAGCCGATGCGATCGTTCTTGGTGCGGATTTCGGCCTTACCTCCATCGCGGAGACCGGCAAGACCGTGAAGATCACTCCGTACATGGACTACAATGTCGCCGGCGGCGGCACCATCAGCCTCGGCTGCCAGCTCCAGGCCGGCCTTGACGGCGCCAAGACCTTCACCTACGGTATCCCCCTCGTCTTCACCTTCTAAGCTGATTTCCAGCTAGGCTAGAGACGTAGCCGTCCCCGAAGCGATTCGGGGACGGCTTTTTTCTGAGCTGGTGATACCAAACCAAATGCTGGCGTGTTCTAGTGGATAGCCATTCTTGAGCCTCCGCTCAGGATGACAATTTTCCGGAAGCTGGAGTCTTCGATGAAGAGACGGTTCGTTCTGTGTTGTTGCTCTGCTTTTCTCATCGCGATCATTAGCGGCTGCGCAAGCAAGGGAGCGGTTCCCGCCAACGATGAGCTGACGCTCCGGTTAATAACTTCGCGGGAGGCGACCTCGAAGTTCTCCGTAGATAGCGCGCCGAACCCCTTCATCGCGCGTGTCTTGGCGTTCACGACCTTACCGAAGAATTTCCTTACCGCCGTGCTTCATGTTCCGAAAACGATTGAGCAGTTCGAGATCCTGGATATGGCAATCGTCTCGGAGGATGGCGAAAGAATCTCCGAGGCGGCGACCATGAGCGAGCTGAAGGATTTTTGGGAACTGATGACGAACGATGAGGCCGCCTTGATGAAGCAGTTCGAGGCGATAGACAGGTATTACCTGCCT
>CAYPHO010000309.1:0-1728 GCA_964410245.1 uncultured Treponemataceae bacterium
GTTCCTGAACTGGACCCCGCCCCCAAGCGTACGCAATGACATGCTGACGCCGGCGCCGATGCCGAAGTAGGTCCGGTAGGCGGCTCGTATCGAGCCGTTGACCGCGATCACGATAAATTCGTTCGCGGGCTCGTAGAGGATCTCGACCTTGTTCCACGAATCGAGGCCCTCGCGGATCTTCGCGTCCAGGACGCGCTCCATGCTCACGTCGTTATCCGAGCGGTAGACCTGGAGGTAGGTGCCGCTATTGCCGCGGACCTTCGCGTCGCGCGTCAGCCACACCAGGAGGCTCTTGCCCTCGCCGTAGCCCTTGGGCTTCTTGACCCCGTCGGCGAAGAGGTGGATGCCGGTCCCGACCCAGCCGGCCTTGCCCGTCCTCGTCTCGAAGGAGTAGAGGACCGGCCTCGCCGACTGGGTGAGGGGGAAGGTCATGCGCGAGAAGTACTGCCTCGGATTTGTCTGCGAGAGGACGCCGCCCGCCGCCTTCCACGATCCGAGCCTGGGCGTGGAGCCCTCGAAGCCCTTCCGGACAGTCTCCGTGAACAGCGAGGAGTCGATCCTGAGGGTGCCGAAGGAGGCGAGCTCGCCGTACTTGGCCTCGCGGCCCGATTCCAAGGCGGCGATCTTCGCCTCGAGCTCGGCGACCTTGGCCTTAAGGGCCTCGGCCTCGGCGGCGAGCGCGTCGGCCCTGGCCGCGGCGTCCGTCGCGATCTTCAGCTGGGCCTCGCTCGCGTCCTTGATCCCGTCGGCCGCGGTCGCCTTGCTGTCGGCCTCGGCGGCGCGGGCCACGGCCTCGGCGGCCCGCTTCTCGGCCTCGGCGGCCCGCTTCTCCGCGTCGGCCGCGCGCCTCTCCGCGTCGGCGGCCTTGCGCTCGGCCTCGGCGACCTTGGCGTCGACGGCGGCCTCGGCGGCGCCGGCCGCGTCTCCCGAAGAGGCCGCCGACGCGATGCGCGCCGCGTCTTCCTTCGCGGCGGCCGCCTCGGCGGAAAGCCGCTCGGCCTCGAGCCTCATCGATTCGGCCTCGGCCAGCCGCTTATCCGCCTCCGCCGACTTCGCCTCCGCGTCCGCGGCGGCCTTATCGGCCTCGGCCTTCAAGGCCGCGGCCGCGTCCGATATCTTCTTCGCCTCGGCGACCTTCGCCTCCGCCGCCTGGGCCTTCGCGTCCGCGCTCGCCATCCGCATGTCGGCCTCGGCCTTCGCCACCTCGGCCTGGGCCATCGTCGCGTCCGCGTCGGCGGCGAGCGCCTGAGCCTCGCCGACCTTCGCCTCGGCCTCGCCGAGCCTGGCGGCCGCTTCCTGGTTCGCGGCCTGGGCCTGCTCGGAAAGGCGCTGGGCCTCGGCGAACTTCGCCTCGGCGTCCGCCGTGCGGCGCTCGGCCTCTTCCTTCAGCGCCGAGGCGGCCATCGTCAGCTGCTCGGCCGCGCCGATCTTCGAATCGGCCTCGGCGGACTTAGCCTGCGCGGCGGCCATCGCGAGGTCGGCTTCCTCTTTCGCCTTCGCGGCGTCGGCGTAGGCTGCGGAGTCCTCGGCGGCCTTCTCCATGTCCGCGGCCGCCGCGCGCTGGGCCTCGGCGGCGTTCTCCATCTCGGCGGCGGCCTTCGCGGCCTCCTCGGCCGCTACTCGCTGGGCTTCCGCGGCGGCTTCTTCCGCGGCCGCGGCCTTCGAGGCCAGCTCGCCCGCTTCCGCCCGGAGCTCGTCGATGACGGCGTTCGCCTCCTCGAGCTCCGA
>CAYPHO010000309.1:1828-3956 GCA_964410245.1 uncultured Treponemataceae bacterium
GGCGCGGAAGCGTCCTCCTGCCCGAATGCCAGGCTCGATACGAGCATCAGGATAAGTAGTATCGCCGCTCTTCGCATGCCATGCCTCGCGCGGCCCGAGCCGGTCTTGAGCCGATGCCTCGGCGCAGACTCCTGCCGCTCTCATGAATATCGGACGGAAATCCGAAGGGATTAATCGAAGGCGCCGGCTGCGAGAAGCGAGAAGCGAGACTCGCGGTAAAACCGAAGACATATTGATTCGCGGGCCTCTACGTGGTATTCTTCGACTCAGGTAATTGATGAAAAAAAATGAGGAGCCTTTAGGTATTACAGAAATCCAGGATTTGGCGATTTTTAAAAGAATGGAGAAAATCGTCTTTCCAATGGAATGCTATCAATCAGGCGACTTCCTCATCTCTTCTTCATCGATAGCCCGAGATAAGGCGGGACGCCGCGGGGGATGATCCTTCAAGCTCGCAGCGCCTGCCGGGAATCGCGTATTTCATAATCGTTGGAGGTAAGAAATGCCGAAGGTCAAGCTCATCGCGACGAAGTCCAAGCAAAGAAAGCCGGCCTACGCGGGCATCCACGACGCGGAGGTTTTTACCGCCTTGATCCGCCATGAGCGCAACCGGGCCGATCGCTCGGGCAAGTCCTTCTCGCTCGTCGTCTTCCCGATGGAAGGGCGCTGCGCGTCGCGAGCCCAGGTCAAGAAGGCCTGCGACCGGCTGCGAAGGACGATTCGGACGATCGACGAGATAGGCTGGCTGGACGATTCCAGCGTCGGAGTCCTCCTGCCTTCGACTCCCTGCGAAGGGGCCAGGCAATTCGCGCAGCGGGCGGCGCTCGGCGAGGGAGAGTCCGCGTATCGAATCTTCACCTACCCCGAGCACTGGACCCAGGACTTCAGGGAAGAACTGAAGACGGCGGATAGCGAGACCGCGACGCCCGACGCCTTCAGCATCGCCGCCCCCTCGTGGAAGCGCGCCCTCGATATATCGATCTCGTTGCTGGGCTTCTTGATCCTCTGGCCGGTCTTCCTCCTGACCGCCCTCTATATAAAGATAGTCTCGCCGGGCCCGATCCTCTTCCGCCAGATGCGGGTCGGCCGGGGCGGCAGGCTCTTCCATTTCGTGAAGTTCCGCACCATGAAGCCCAACGACGAGGCGGAGCACAGGAAGCATATCCTGGAGCGCATGCGCGCCGGAGGGACCCTGGCGAAGCTCGACGAGAAGGATTCCCGCATCATCCCCGGCGGGAAGCTGATCCGCAAGCTCTGCATCGACGAGCTGCCCCAGCTTATCAACGTCGTCAAGGGAGACATGAGCCTGGTCGGGCCGCGTCCCTGCCTTCCCTACGAGGCCCAGGAATACCTGATCTGGCATCGGCACCGCTTCGACGTCCTGCCGGGCATGACCGGCCTCTGGCAGGTTTCCGGCAAGAACAGCCTTACCTTCGCCCAGATGATCCGCCTGGATATCGCCTATACCGAGAGGATGTCGGCGCTCTTCGATGTAAAGATCATCCTCATGACCATCCCCGCGATCGTGAAGATGGTCGTCGACGGCGTCTTGAAGAAGTTTCGCGTGGACGGCGAGGCGAGCCTGGATACCCCGATCGCCCAGAGCTCCGCGGGCTGAGCGAAGGAAGCGCGCCCGGGATCGCAGTTCCCCGTCCTATCGACAGTAGACGAAAGAGCCCGTCGCCATTCGGCCGACGGGCTCTATCTTTTTCCCGGCAAGCGCCGGGCTTACTGGCGGCCGAGGGCCGCTACGGCGGACATGAAGGCTTCGATATTCGCGGTGGGAACTCCCGGCGGCATGCCGCCCGCGCAGGAATGCACGAGCTTGGCTCCCGCGGGCAGGGCGGCAGCCTGGACCTTGACCGCGGCGGCGATTTCCTCGGGCTTGGCGACGGCGAGCACGTCGCGCGGCGGAATCGTCCCCAGCAGGGCCAGCTTGTTCTGGACTTTCTCGAAGATCTCGGGGGCGGGCGTCTGGATGCCGGGGTTGTAGAGATTGATGCCGACATCGGGATAATGCTTGACCGAGGCCTCGCAGGGCGCGTCGTTGTGGAAGAGCTTCACGCGTGCCGGAGCCGAGAAGAGCTCGGAAAAATAAGGCTTGCCGAATTCCAGGAAGTCTTCCTCG
>CAYPHO010000310.1:0-3934 GCA_964410245.1 uncultured Treponemataceae bacterium
CGACCGCCTGCAGGAACTCGGTCTCCCAGGGAACGCGCGAGCGGAGCTCATCGAGGACCTGCGCAATGTAGGGATTCATCTCCGCTACTCCTTGTAGGATCGCGCCGCGCGACGAGCGGCGCGCGTCCCTTGGAATGATTGTAGGGCGGCGCATGCGGCCGGGCAAGCGAGCCGCGCTCGGCGGCGGCCCGAGGCGGCCGCGAAGAGGCGCGCGGGAGGATCCGCGAGGATGCGGGGGATGGCTACCTCAAGGCGCGCACGGCGGAGAAGAGGCCGGGCCATTCCCGAGCGGCCTCGGCGGGGGGCGGGGCCTTCGCCTCCCCGTCCTCCGCCGCGCCCGGCGAGAGGAGGACGAGCTCGTCGCCGACGTTGACCGCGTCGAAGAAGCCCGCCCGCTTCAAGCCGCCCTCGCCGGCCTCGTCGCCCAGCCGGGAGGCGGAGACCTCGCCGAGGACCGACGATGCCGGGTAGCTCAGGCCGAGCCCCTCGGGAACGACCTGCACGGCGCCGCGCTTGATGACGGCGAGGCGGGCGTCCTTGCCCAGGCCGTCGCGCTTGCCCAGGTCGAAGAGGACGCGGTCCTGGCTTCGCGCTATCAGCTCGCCCCTGGGCGGGAGGGAGGCGAGGAGGAGCTCGACGATCCTGGAAGCGCCGAAGCGGAGCCGGTCGTTGCCGCTGCGGTAGGCCGTGAAGGAGGCCGCCGAGCTGCCCGTCCGGCCGACCCTCAGGTCGATCGAGATCTCGATGTCCCGCTCGGTCTCGCGGAAGGAGGCGAGGGCGAAGTAGTCGGCCCCGGCCTCGCGCGCGCGCTTGAAGGCCTCGGCGAAGGTCGCGACCGAGCCCTCGACCGGCACCGCCGATACCGATCCCGAGGAGGCGATGATGTCCTCGAGGTAGCGGAGGGCCAGCTCGCTTCCGGAGGCGTGCGCGCCGTCCTCGGGGTCGGCGAGCCGCATGAAGGCTATCGTGTAGTGGCGCTTGGGAAGGGCCTCCTCGTCGATGCCCCAGGAGTTCCCCACCGAGTCGGCGAGCATGGACGCGTAGATCTCGATCGAGTCGAGGATCGCCTGGTCGGCCTTGCCGTTATCCCTCAGGAACTCGAGCTCGGAGAGGTAGCCGCCGAAGAGCCCGCGCGCCTTCAGCATCGCGGCGTAGCGAAGGCGTGCCTCCTTCGAGTAAGGGTAGACACGCAACGCCCGGCGGTACTCGAAGATGGCGTCGTCGTAGGCGTGGAGCTCCTCGAAGAGCGAGCCCCTGGAGACGTGCCAGTCGGCGTAGGCCGCCCGCGAAGTATCCTCGGCGCGCGACTGGCCCATGACGGCCTCTTCGAGCGCGAGCCTGGCCAGCTCGTCGTCGGGCCTGAGCGAGGCGGCGGTCTTGAGGCTGTAGATCGCGTCGGCGCCCTTGCCCGAGGCGGACTGGGCCATGCCGAGGGTGTACCAGGCGAGGCCGTCCTTCCGGTCGCCGGCGATGGATCGGCGCATCAGGGCTATCGCCTGGTCGTAGTCCCCCGCCCGGTACATCAGCGTCCCCAGGAGGAGGCCCGCCTCGGCGTAGCCGGGCTTCAGGTCGAGGGCGTTGCGCGCGTGGAAGGCGGCGCGCTCGAGGTCGCCCTCGGCCGCGGCGAGCCTGGCGGCGACGAGCTGCGTCCTGGGCTCGCTCCCGTGGTAGCGCAGCGCCTTCTCCGCGAGGGCCCGGGACTCCTCCTCCTTGCCCTGGTCCGCGGCGATGAGGGCGAGCGAGAGCAAGGCGCGGCCGTTCTGCGGCGATAGCCTGAGGCTCTCCTCCAGGCGCGAGCGGGCCTCGGTCTTCTTGCCCGCGGCCAGGTCGAGGAGGGAGAGGCCGAAGCGCGCGTCCAGGTCGTTGGGCAGGGCCGCGATCACCGAGTCGAAGGCGGCCCTGGCGCCGGCGAGGTCGCCCAGGCTCGCGCGGATGAATCCCTCCAAATCGGCCAGCGCCGCGTCGCCCTTGCGGAAGGGGGCGGCCTTGCGGGCGTAGGACAGGGCCTGGTCGTACTCGCCTATCTCGTAGTAGCAGGCGGCCAGGCCCGCGTAGGCCTCGCCGTAGGAGGGATTCTTGGCCGCCGCGGCCAGGTAGGACTCGATCGCGGGATACCAGCGCTCGGAGGCGCGCAGCCGCTCTCCCTCCGAATAGAGGCTTCGCGCGTCCTGGGCCGCCAGGGGCGCGGCGGCGGCGGCGAGGGCCGCGATCGACGCGAGTACGGCCATCCTGATGCCTCGGCGCATGTCAGCCCTCCCCGACCGCCGGAGCCCGGCGGACTATCTTCACGGACGTTATGCGATGCCCATCGATGTCCTGGACGGTGAAGTCGAGGTCCCCGTCGCCGATCCTCTCGTAGCGGGCGGGTATCTTCCCGAAGAGGGCGAGGACGTAGCCGCCCAGGGTCTCGTACTCCCCCGCGGGAAGCGAGAGGCCAGTCTCCTCGCCGAGGTCGTAGAGGTTGGCCCTCGCGTCGCAGAGCCAGGCCGAGTCGCCCAGGCGGACGGCGTCCTCGCGCTCGTCATCGAACTCGTCCTGGATCTCGCCGACGATCTCCTCGATGATGTCCTCGAGGCAGGCGATGCCCGACACGCCGCCGTACTCGTCGACGACGACGGCGATATGGACGCGCCTGCGGCGGAATTCCCTGAGCAGCGAGTCGATGCGCATGGACTCGGGCACGAAGTAGGGCTTGCGCAGGATGTCCGCGAGGGAGAAGCCGCCGCCGCCTACCATGGCCCTGAGCAGGTCCTTCGCGTAGAGGATCCCGACGACGGAGTCCATGGTCTCGCGGTAGACGGGGATCCTCGAGTGGCCGCAGGAGACGACCTTCTCGACGGCCTCCTCGCGCGAGGCCTCGATGGGCAGGAAGACCGTGTCGATGCGCGGTACCATGACCTCCCTGACGAGCGTGTCGCCCAGCTCCTGGACGCCCTTGATCATCTCGCGGCGCTCCGCGTCGCGCTCGCGCTCCTTGTCCGAGCCGGGGGACTCGCCCCGCCCTCCCTCGGCGGCACCGGGGGCGTCCTCGGCGGGCCCGTCCCCGCCCGCCCCGCCGAAGAGGCTCCGTCCCAGGGCGCGGGCCCTCGCGGCGAGCCTCCCGCCCGACCCGCCGTCGGCGGCCGGGCGAGATCGGCGGCTCACGGGACGACCGCTCCCCGCGCCGCGGCCAGCTCGCGGAGGATCTCCTCCTGGAGGGCGAGCATGGGATCGTCCTTGCCCTCGCCGTGGTCCATGCCCGAGAGGTGGAGGATGCCGTGGATGATCAGGCGGCGCAGCTCCTCGTCGAAGCCGACGCCGAACTCCTCCGCGTTGCGCGCGATCGAGTCGAGCGAGAGCGCGACGTCGCCCGCGAGGAAGCGCTCCTCGCCGTCGGGCCCGCGGTAGCGCTCTCCCTGCTCGAAGGAGAGCACGTCCGTCGGCTCGTCCTTGTCCCGATACTGGGAATTGAGGCCCTTGATGAAGGGATCGTCGCAGAGGAGGATGGAGAGGTCCCAGCCGTCCTTGCCCAGCCGCTCCAGGACCGCAAGGGCGAAATCCCTCGCCCGGTCCGCCCAGCCGGGGGTATCGACGCCCTCGACCGATATCTCGACGGCGTTCACCGCTGCTGCTCCTTGGCCTTCGGGTACTCGATGCGCGAATGGAAGTGCCCGGCGAGGATGCGGGTGAAGCTGTCCCGGATCGTCTCCAGGTCCTTGAGCGTGAGGTCGCAGCGGTCGAGCTGGCCGTCGCGCACCCGGTCCATGACGAGCTCGCGGATGAAGTCCTCGAGCCGCGGCATCGTCGCCTTCTTCAGGGTGCGGGTCGCGGCCTCGACCGCGTCCGCGAGCATGACCACGGCGGCCTCCCGCGAGGCGGGAGGCTGGCCCGGGTAGCTGAAATCGTCGGCGTCGACCTCGCCCTGGTCCTTCCTGGCCTGCTCGTAGAACCAGGC
>CAYPHO010000311.1:0-3930 GCA_964410245.1 uncultured Treponemataceae bacterium
GAGCTGGCCCCCGCGACCCGGGTCGATTGATCGCCCCTATCCATAGGGCTATACTCCCCGGAGGGCTGGGAGCCGCTACGAAAGACCCGCAAGGGGAGGTAGTCATGGAAGAGAAAAGGATCGCGCTCGGCGACATAATCAAGGCGGCCATCGTCGCCGTCGGGGTGATCGGCGCGGCGGCCCTGCTCGCCCTCGCCTTCGTCAACCGGAACGCATCGGACGAGCAGATCGGCGTGACGGGCCTGGGCGAGAAGGACTTCGAGTCCGACCTCGTCGTCTGGACCGGCTCCTTCTCGCAGTCCTCCCCCACCTTGAAGGACGCCTACGCGAGGCTGAACGCCGACCAGGAGAGGATACGCTCCTTCCTCGGCGCCAAGAGCGTCGACGGGTCCGAGTACGTCTTCTCCTCGGTGAGCATCCAGAAGGAGTACGATCAGAAGACGGACAAGGACGGCAACAGGACCACGGCCTTCAGGGGCTATAGCCTCAGGCAGGAAGTGACCATCGAGTCGAAGGACCTGGACAAGATCGAGAAGGTGTCGCGCGAGATTACCGACCTGATTAACTCAGGCGTCGAGTTCTACTCGCGCGCGCCGCAGTACTACTACACCAAGCTCTCGGACCTCAAGCTCGAGCTGATAGAGCTGGCGACGAAGAACGCCCGCTCCCGCGCGGCCACGATCGCCGACGAGACGGGGCAGCGGCTCGGGAAGCTGAAATCCGCGAGCCTGGGCGTCTTCCAGATCATCGCGCGCAACTCGAACGCCGACTACTCGTGGAGCGGCGCGAACGACACCTCTTCGCGCCTCAAGACCGCGACGATCACGGCGCGCCTGCAGTTCGGGATACGGTAGGGACCTGGATCCCGAGCGCGGCCGGGGCGGTCGCGGCCGTGGCCGAGATCGACTGACGCGGGCAGGGCGCTTCGGCTCGCCGTTTACTTCCCTTGGAAAAGGAGCTTTATCGACGGCATTCCGGACAAGTTGAACGTCATCGCCTTCCCATCGTAGGTGAAGGGGACTTCCCGGTCCCAATTCGTTATTTCCCTCATCTCCTCGAAGGTAAACCACTCCGTGCCGTCGAAGCACACATCGGTGATCTCGAAGACGCCGCCGCCCTTGGCGGGGAAAGAATACCTGCCCTTGACCTGAGGCTCTCCGTTCTCGACGATCTCGAAGAGCTTGCCGTCGGATATGCGGATTTCCATCGTATAGCCGGGCTGGCTATGCTCGAACCGGCCGATCGGCAGATCGGCGGACTTGGCCTGGCAAGAGGCGAATACGACGCAGAGCGCGATCGCCGCCGCGAAGAAGTTCCTTTTCATCGATGCTCCTCCAAGATGTAGGAGCACCGTATCACGCCGCGAGGGCGGACGCCAGGGCGCGGGGGGTAGACGCGAGATGGGCCGCTAGGATCGCGGCGTCCGATATGAGTATCGCTCGCTTTTTCATTTCGCCCGAATCGGCGCCTTTGGAAGGATAATCGAAAGAAGGGAACCTTTCGCGAAAGGTTCCCTTCTTTCACATCATTTCTTAGCCTTGCGGTATTCCTCGACGATCTTCTTGAAATTGGACTTGTCGCCCGAGACGTTCTTCTCGATGTGCTCGATCATGAGGTCGATGACGCCCTCGGCCTCGGTCTTGCCCTGGATGGAGCAGAGGCCGCGGAACATGGTCAGGACCGAGTTCGGTACGCCCTTGATAAGGAAGTCTACGCTTTCGAGTGCCATCGCTGTATCTCCTTTCAGTAACTACGCGTCTATGATAGCGCGCCGAGATCAGCCTACCAATTGAGCGGGGCCGATTCGGGAGCTTGACCTTGCGTGACCAGTGTATTATCTTATTAATACACTATGGAGGTGGTATGGTACGAATCGAGTCATTAGTCTTCGGTTACGCGGCCAAGCCGGTAATCGAGGCTCTCGGCCTTCGCCTTGAACGGGGAAGGGCCTATGGCCTCTTGGGCTTGAACGGGGCGGGGAAGACCAGCCTGCTCAAGCTGATCGCGGGCGCGCTTAAGCCGCGATCGGGCAGTATCGAGGTCTGGGGCCGCAATCCCGCGAGGCGCGAGGCCGCGGCCCTGGCCGACATCGCCTTCGTTCCCGAGGATCCCTGGCTTCCTTCCATGACGAGCGAGACCTACCTGCGGCGCTTCGCGGCCTTCAGGCCGGCCTTCGACTACCGGCGCTTCGAGGAGCTGAGGGAGGAGCTTGGCATCGTCGATCCTAAGCGTATTTCCAAGCTTTCCTACGGCCAGCGGAAGAAGTTCGCCCTGGCAGCCGCACTGGCGAGCGGGGCGGGGACGATCCTCCTCGACGAGCCGACCAACGGCCTGGACATCCCCTCGAAGATGCAGTTCCGCAAGGTCCTGTCCATGTCGATCTCGGATGACCGGGTGATCCTGGTATCGACCCACCAGGTCCGCGACCTCGAGAGCCTCTTCGATCCGATACTGATCGTCGACGCCGGGGCGATCTCCTTCGAGCTGGAGGCCGAGGCCATCGGCGCCAAGCTGGGCTCGGTCCGGGCGACGAGCCTATCCGGCTTCGAGGTCGTCCATGCCGAGCGCGACGCCCTGGGCTGGAACGCCCTTGTCGCCCGCCGCGGCGCGGGAGCAGGCTCGGCGCCGGCCGATATCGAGATGCTGTTCAACGCGGCCCTGGCCAAGAGCGAGCGCCTGGCGGCGGTCATGGCCGACGCGCCCCTGACGCCCTACCCCGCCGAAGGGAGGATTGCATGAGACTAAGCGCGAAAAGCCTCGAGCGGGGCTTCAGCTTCGAGCGCCTACTGCTGCTCCTTCGGAACCGTCTCTACGACGAGGCGCCCATCCTCTTGATCGGCGCGGCGATCGTCGCCGGCCTGAACGCCCTGAGCCTCGTGGTCGCCAAGACCGCCATTTTCAACATCGAGGCCGCTCGAGCGCCGAGCGGGGGCTTCTGGGGCTTGACGATCATCCTAGGCGGCCTCTTCATGGCCGGGACTTCGCTGAAGGGCATGCACGACGGGAGGGCGCAGACGGACTGGCTCCTCCTGCCCGCGACCGGCGTCGAGAAGTACGCGGCCGCCCTCGCCGATGTCGTCATCTTATTCCCCTTGATCGCCGCGGCCGCGGGCATCGCGCTCTCGGGCGCCTTGAGCCTCGTCGAGGCCCTGGCGGGCGGGCCGGGCAACCCGATCTGGCTACCGGGCATCGGGGCGCTGAAGGCCTGGGCGGGCTACGCGGCGGCCGCGACGGTATTCGTGGCCGGCTCGGCCGCCTTCAGGAAGGCCGCCTTCCTGAAGACCGGCGGCATCGCGCTCGGCTTCGCCTTCCTCTTCGCCCTGGCCCTAGCGCTGCTGATCGGCCAGTTCGTCTACGGCGGATGGGGAAGCGGCATTTCCTTCGTCGACGGCCGCTTCTATTCGAGCGGCGACGGGCTCATCTCCGATGCCGCCCTCCGAGCCATGCAAGCGGCCTTCGACGTCGCCGCCTACGCCCTCATCCCGATCCTCGCGATCCTCTTCGGCTGCGCGAAGGTCGTCGAGAAGGAGGCCAGGGATGAGGTTCAATAACGACCGGCCGATCTTCGCCCAGATCGCGGACATGCTGGCCGGCCGCGTCCTCGAGGGCGAGCCGGGGGCGGGAGAGCGCCTGCCCTCGGCGCGGGAGCTGGCCGAGTCGCTCGAGGTGAACCCCAACACCGCCGCCCGGGCCTTGCAGGAGCTGGCCGACCAGGGACTGGCGAGATGCGAGCGGGGCATGGGCTACTTCGTCGCCGAAAGGGCGGCCGAGGTCGCGCTGGCCGCCAGGCGGCGGCGCTTCTTCGAGGCCGAGCTCCCGGCCCTCTTCGGGCGCATGGCCGAGCTGGGCGTGGGGATGGACGAGATAGCGGAGCGCTACGCCGAGCGCGGGAGCGAGGAAGGGAGGAAGTGATGAAGACGAGCGGCAAGA
>CAYPHO010000312.1:0-3928 GCA_964410245.1 uncultured Treponemataceae bacterium
GACGGGGCGCATGCCCCGTCCTTTCATTTAAGCCGGCCACTTCGCGCACCGCTCAGACCCGCCGCTCGTAGCTCCAGGTCACCGGTTTAAAGAACCTGGGCCAGAAGGCGTAGGCCTCGGGATTCATGGTCTCGAAATCCACCGACATTAGGCTCTTGCCGGCCGCCTGGGCGTGGCCGGCCAAGGCGGAAAGAAGGGAGCGGGCGATGCCGCGGCCCCGCAGATCGGGCCGGACGAAGAGGCCGGTAATGGCTAGGTCATTTTCGTCCTGAACCGAATAGGTAACATCGAATTGCGGCTCCTCGCCCTTGAGGAAGCCGATAATACCTTCATCGGTCTCGGCGACCATGGCGACCGCGTCCGGTTGGGCCAGCCACTCGACCCATTCGGCCGCATCGCTGCCATGGGTATTCGGCATCAGGACGGGAGGGGCCGCGATGTGCGACGCCAGTATTACGTCGAGGGCGGCCAGGGCTTCCGCGTCCGAGGGCAGGGCTGCCCTGATCGCGGTCGCTGTCCCGCCCGTCCCGGCGGCCCCGCCCGCGGCCGCGGCTGCCTCGTCGGGGCCGCCCGCCCCGCCCGCGAGTTCGGAAGCCAGATCGGCCGTCGGGCGGCAGGCGTCCAGGACGATGCGGCCGAAGCCGGTCAGGCACAAGGCCTCGTTGGCCGCGGTATCGGTCGAGTAGGCGCCGGCCGCGTGGATGCGGCAGCCCTTCCCGATGAAGGCCGGCGCTATCTCGCGGTAGAGGGCGCGGTAGGCGTCGAAGGCGCGGGCGCCGGGCGCGGCCCCATGGCACCAGTCGGGGCAGAGGCAGCCCGGTCCCGCGTTGCGGAAGTCGTCGATGACGAAGAAGCCGAAGAAGGCCCTAAGCTCGGCCTTGTCGTAGAGGCCCAGGACGGTCCCCTCGCGGACCATCCACTCGATCCTGGGCGCGAAGTCGGCCGCGCTCCTGGCGGGCAAGAAGGGAAGGGCCGCGCGAAGACGCTCGTGCTCGGCGACGGAGAGGGCGGCGGCGGCCTCGATGCTCCCGGCGCTGTCGATCGGTCGGATATCCATGGGCGCTTACGATAGGCGCGACCCCGCTCGAGGTCAAGCGAAGGAACTGTTCTAATAAAACCTGGCGGAGCTATACTCGGCCTTATGAGCGAATCGGTCGAGGCTTCGCTGTCGCGGGCGGCGGAGATCATCAAGGGCAGCCGGAGCCTCATCGCCTTCACGGGAGCCGGCATATCGGTCGAGAGCGGGATCAGGCCCTTCCGCGGCTCGGGCGGCCTCTGGGACGAGTACGATCAGAGCCTCCTGGAGATCGGCCGCTTCAACCGCGATCCGGGCTCGTCGTGGGAGGCGATACGCGCCATCTTCTACGCATCCCTGCCCGACGGATCGCGCCCCGCGCCCAATGCCGCGCATCGCGTCCTGGCCCAATGGGAACGCGACGGGATCCTCGCCTATATCGTCACGCAGAACATCGACGGCCTGCACTCGGCCGCCGGCTCTCGCAAGGTCGCCGAGTTCCACGGCTCGGTGCGGGAGCTCGTCTGCCGCCGCTGCGGCGCGCGCGTCCCGGCCGGGCCCGAGGCCCTCGACGCCGGCCTCCTGGGCGAGCTGCCGCCGCTCTGCGCGGCCACGGGCATAGGCGGCGGTCGCTGCGGCGGGATACTGAAGCCCGACTTCGTCTTCTTCGGCGAGGGCATACCCAGAGAGGCCTACGAGGCCGCCTTCTCGGCCGCGGCGGCGGCGGACGCATGCATAATCATAGGCTCGACCGGAGTCGTCTATCCCGCCGCGCGGGTTCCCCTGATCGTCAAGGAATCCGGCGGATCGGTCATCGAGGTCGATCCCGGCGAGACCGAGTTCAGCGGGAAAGTGTCGGACGTCCATATCCGCCTGGGAGCGGGCGAGGCGATGGCGCGGCTCGACCGACTAGTGCGCGACGGTCGGTAGCGATCGCCGTCGGCCGGCCCGGCGCGGCGCGGCGCCGCATGGCGCGGCCGCGCCTCCGCGCCATGCGCGCGACGGCATTCCTTTTCCCCCGCTATCTTAGTATTATTCGGCCATCCTAATACACAAGGAGCCTAACGTGCTTGAAGCTCGCGAGGTTCGAAAGTCCTACGGCGACTTGCGTGCCGTTGACGGACTCTCATTCTCCGCCCGCCCGGGGGAGATTTTCGGGCTCATCGGTCCCAACGGGGCCGGGAAGTCGACCACTATCAGGATGGCGATGAACATCATCGCCCCGGACTCCGGCGCCATCCTCATCAACGGCCGCCCCCTGGCCGAGGAGGACAAGGCGATCGTCGGCTACCTTCCCGAGGAGCGGGGCCTGTACCGCAAAGTCAAAGTCTCCGAGATGCTGCTCTACGTCGCCTCGCTGAAGGGGATGCAGGCCCGGGACGCGAAGGCGAGCATGGAGCGATGGCTCGAGCGCTTCGGCATCCTGGACTGGAAGGAGCGCAAGATCGACGAGCTGTCCAAGGGCATGGCCCAGAAGGTGCAGTTCGTCGCGACGGTCATCCACGAGCCCCGGCTCGTGCTCTTCGACGAGCCCTTCTCCGGCCTGGACCCGGTATCCCAGGACACGCTCCTCGCCTCGATGCTGGAGCTGAAGGCCGCGGGCGTCACGGTCCTCTTCTCGACCCACATCATGGAGCACGCCGAGAAGATCTGCGAGCGCATCCTCCTGGTGAACCACGGCCGCGAGATCGTCTCCGGCGCCTTGGCCGAGGTCAAGTCGAGGCACGGGCGCAACGCGGTGCAGATCGAGTTCGACGGCGACGCGTCCTTCGTCGAGTCCCTTCCCTGCGTCGAGTCGGTACGCCGCTTCCCCCGCTGGATCGAGGCGCAGCTCAAGCCGAGCTCCGACTCGGACGAGCTGTACCGGGCCCTCGCGGGCAGGCTGAAGGTCAGGCGCTTCGAGCTGGTGGCGCCCAGCCTGCACAAGATATTCACCAGCCTCGTCGGGGAGTCCGGCGAGGCCGGGAACGGCGCCGCGCCCGAGGGCGAATCCGACGGCGCCGAGGGCGCGAAGGGAGGAAGGTCGTGAGCAAGCTCTTCAAGGTAGCCCGGCGCGAGTTCCTCGCGACCGCGGCCAATAAGGCCTTCGCGGTAATCACGCTCCTGGGCCCCGTCCTCATCCTCGCGGTGTCGGTCCTGCCCGGCCTCTTCGCGACGGGCGCGGCATCCTCGGGCTCGAAGCTGGCCCTGGTCGGCGGCGAGGCGATCCGCCCCGCCCTGGTCTCGGTCCTGGGCGGCGAGTCCTCGGTCGCGGAGCTCCCCGACGCCGGGGCGGCGAAGGCCGGCGTCCTCGACGGAAGCTACTCCGCCGCCCTCGTCCTTGAGCCGGGCTGGGCCTCGGCAAAGAACATCCCCTACTACTCGAAGACCGGGACCGACATCGTGCTCTACTCGAAGGTCTCCTCGGTCGTCGACGCGGTCTCGCGCGATATGCGGGCCCGCGACAGCGCGATCGACCCGGCCCTCCTGGCGAGCGTCCTCAAGGGGCCCAGCGTCGACATGAAGAAGCTCGCCGCGAAGGCCGAGAGCGAGTCATCCGGCGCGGGCGACTACCTCGGCATACTGCTCACGGTCCTGGGCTTCGTCATGCTGATGTACATGACCGTCCTCCTCTACGGCCAGCTGATCGGGAGGTCGGTCATCCAGGAGAAGACCCTGAAGACGGTCGAGATCATGCTCTCCTCGGTATCGCCCCGGCACCTCTTGTGGGGCAAGATACTCGGGCCCGGCCTCGCCGGCCTCATCCAGTACGGCTTCTGGATACTCATGGCCCTGGGCGTCGCGAGCCTCCTCGGGCCGAGCCTGGGCATCGCCATGCCCGCCGCCCTGTCGGCGGGCAACCTCCTGTGGCTGGTCGCCTTCTTCGTGCCCGCCTACTTCCTCTACGCGGCGATCTACGCCGCCCTGGGAGCC
>CAYPHO010000313.1:0-3923 GCA_964410245.1 uncultured Treponemataceae bacterium
GCCCAGGGTGGTCACGAAGAAGACGTAGCCGAAGAGGCCGAAGATGATCGAGGGGATGCCCGCCAGGCAGTCGGTCCCGAAGCGGATGGCGCGCGTCAGGCGAGTCTCGCGCGTGTACTCCGCCAGGTAGATCGCCGTGCCGACGCCGAGGGGCAAGGCGATCGCGATAGCCAGGAGCGAGAGGAGGAAGGTGCCGACGATCGCGGGGAAGATGCCGCCCGCCTTGCCCATGTTCTTGGGCATGCCGAAGAGGAACTCCGCGCTCAATCGGGGCAGGCCCCGCTCCAGGACGAAGAAGATGATCGCGGCGACGATCGCGAGGCAGAGGAGGGTCGCGGCCGCGAGCAGGGAGACGGCGGCCGCCTGGCCGGCCTTATGGCTCCTCATGATCGCGCGCCCCTCTTGCCCCGGCCGGCTCGGCGCTTCAGGGCCGCGGCCGCGGCGGCGTTCAGGGCCATGATGACGGCCAGGAGGACGATGCCCGTGGCGAATAGGGCCTGGCGGTGCAGGCCCGTCGCGTAGCCCATCTCCAAGGCGATGTTCGCCGTCAGCGTGCGCGCGGAATCCAGGACCGATCCCGGCATCCTGACGGCGTTGCCCGCCACCATGATGACGGCCATGGTTTCGCCTATCGCGCGGCCCATGCCCAGGATGGTTCCCGCGACGATGCCCGAGCGCGCCGCCTTCAGGACGACCATCCTCACCGCCTGCCACCTCGTCGCTCCCAGGGCCAGGGCGCCCTCGCGGTAGCCCTGGGGGACGGCGGCGAGTGCGTCCACGGATATGCTCATGATCGTGGGCAGGATCATTACGCCGAGCACGATCGAGGCGGCCAGGATCGACAGGCCCGGCCCCCCGCCCGCCTTCCTGATGACGGGCGCCAGGACCATTACCCCGATGAAGCCGAAGACGACCGAGGGAATGCCCGCGAGGAGCTCGATGGCGGGCTTGACGATCCTCACCGCGGCGGGCGGCGAGAACTCCGAGATGAAGACCGCGCCGGCGATCGCGAGCGGCGCCCCGACGAGGAGGGCGCCGGCGGTTACCCAGATCGAGGAGACGATCATGGAGAGGATGCCGAACTTGCCCGCGTCGGGCCGCCAGTCGGTCGAGAGGAGGAAGTCCCCCAGGCCGATCTCGGCGATGAAGGGAATGCCTTCCTTGAATATGAAGACGGCGATGACGAGGAGGCAGAGGATCGTGGTCGAGGCGACCGCCGCGAGCAGCCGGCGGACCAGGACGTCGCTCGGTCCCCTCATTCCCGGGCCCCGGGATGGCGGGCGGGGATGAGGCCCTCGGCCTCGAGCGCCGCCTGGCCCTCGTCGCCGAGGACGAAGTCGATGAATCCGCGGACATGGGCCGAGGGCGCCCGGCCGCCCTCGCGGCGGGTAAGGAGGAAGATGGGCCGTACCAGGCGGTAGCTGCCGTCCATGATGGTTTCTTTCGAGCAGGGCGCGCCGTCCACGGTGAGCGCCTTGACCTTCCCGTCCACGAGGCCCAGCGAGATGTAGCCGATCGCCCGGGCGTCGTTGGCGACGGTCTCCCTGACGGTGCCGTTCGAGTCCTGGATGATCGCGTCGACGCTCAGGTCGAAGCCGCCCAGGATGGACTCGAAGGAGGAGCGGGTGCCGGAGCCCGACTCGCGCGACACGACCGTAATCGGCTCGTCGGGGCCGCCCAGCTGCTTCCAATTCCATATAGAGGCGTCGTAGATGCCGCGGATCGCGGCCATGGGCAGGTCGGCGACCGGGTTGGCGGCGTTGACGATGACGGCGATCCCGTCGCGCGCCGCCACGAAGGCCTCGAGGACCGAGGCGTCCGGCGGAAGGTCGACCAGGTCGGCCATGCCGATCTGGGCCGCGCCGTTGATTGCCGCGCCGATGCCGAGGGCCGAGCCCCCGCCCTGGACGGTGACGTTCGCGTCCGGATGCATGCGGTTGTAGTCCTCGGCGAGCATCTCGGCGAAGGGTTGGAAGGCCGTGGATCCCGCCAGGGTCACCGAGCCCCCGCGATCGCAGGACGCGGCGAGGAGCGCGGATGCGACGATTCCCGCCGCCATAATGAAGCGGCCGCCCCGGTGCGCGCGCGAAAGAGCGGTCTGCGGTCTCATCGACGATGACCTTATACAGGAAAGTCCCTCGCGGGACAAGACGGACGCTCGGGCGGCGCGTCCGAGCGCCGGGGCGGGGCCGGCCGGCGGCGCGACCCCGCGCGCGCGGGCAGGGCTTGTTTTTAGCTTGGTCAATCGGTATTTTTTATGCTAGAACGAGCCATGGCGATCGACTCCGGTTCCGAGGGAGAGGTACTCACAAGGTCGGAAGAGGAAGTAAAGGAGCCCGACGAGTATCGAGTCCTCCTCCTCAACGACGATTACACGACGATGGAATTCGTCGTGAGCGTAATCATGACCGTTTTCCATAAGCCTCTCCCCGAGGCCTCGAAGATAATGCTCGACGTGCACAAGAAGGGGAAGGGAACTGTGGGGGTCTATAGTTTCGACATTGCCGCGACGAAAATAAGCCAGGTGCACCAACTCGCGCGGCAGAACGGTTTCCCCCTGAAGTGCACCATGGAGAAGGCGTAGGTGAAGGTCAGCCAGGAAGTCCAGGCAATTTTCAATGCCGCGTACAACGAGGCGAAGCTCCGCAGCCACGAGTACCTGACCCCGGAGCACATCCTCTACGCGGCCCTCTCCTTCGAGCAGGTCCGCTCCATACTCGAGGCCTGCGAGGCCGACGTCGAGCAGCTGCGCAAGGGCATGGAAGCCTACTTCGAGCAGAAGATACCCCAGGTGAAGAACGCCGAGCCCGTGCAGACCGCGGGCTTCCAGAGCGTGATAGAGCGGGCCGTCCTCCAATCCCAGGCCGCGGGCAAGGAGGAGGTCGAGGTCACCGACGTCCTCGTGTCCCTCTACGACGAGGAGCGGAATTACTCGGCCTACTACCTCCGGAAATCGGGCGTCAAGCGGCTCCAGCTCCTCGAGGTGATCTCCCACGGGGACGGCGCCGAGGTCGAGGCCTTCGAGGACGAGGACGAGGAGGACGAGGAGGAGGGCCGGGAGGAGCGCGAGGAGCGCAAGCCCCGGGCCGCCGGCCGGGTGAATCCGCTCGAGCGCTTCGCCTCCGAGCTGACCAAGTCCGCCCGCGAGGGCAAGCTCGAGCCGGTCATCGGCCGGGAGGCCGAGATCGAGCGCACCATCCAGGTTCTCTGCCGCAGGCTCAAGAACAACCCGATCCACGTCGGCGACGCGGGCGTGGGCAAGACCGCCATCACCGAGGGCCTCGCGCAGCGCATCGTCGCCGGCGACGTGCCGCCGCGCCTGCGCGACTACACCGTCTACGCCCTGGACATGGGCGCCCTCCTGGCCGGGACCAAGTTCCGCGGCGACTTCGAGGAGCGCGTCAAGCGCGTGGTGGACGAGCTCCTGAAGAAGGACAAGGCCATCCTCTTCATCGACGAGATCCATACGATCGTCGGCGCCGGGGCCGTCTCCGGCGGCTCCCTCGACGCATCCAACCTCCTCAAGCCCGCCCTGACCTCGGGCAAGCTGCGCTGCATCGGATCGACGACCTACGACGAGTACAATAAGTACTTCGAGAAGGACCGCGCCCTCTCGCGCCGCTTCCAGAAGATCGACATCGTCGAGCCCACGCAGGGCGAGACCGTCGAGATCCTCAAGGGCCTAAGGCCGAAATACGAGGAATACCATAACGTCCGCTACTCGGACGAGGCCCTGGAGCTCGCCGTGCGCCTGTCCGCGCAGTACATCACCGAGCGGCGCCTGCCCGACAAGGCCATCGACGTCATCGACGAGGCCGGGGCCTGGGCTCGCATGAACGCGTACAAGGCGGACAAGGCGGCGGACGTGGCCGACGCGAAGGCCAAGGCTGCGGCGCCCGACTCCGCAGGCGAGGCGCCGGCCG
>CAYPHO010000314.1:0-644 GCA_964410245.1 uncultured Treponemataceae bacterium
ACGAACATGCCCGAGTTCCAGAGGTAGCGCTCCGGGCCGGCCTCGAGGAAGGCGGCCGCGCTCTCGGCGTCGGGCTTCTCGCGGAAGCGCGAGACCCGGCGGGCCTCCCTCCCCGCGTCGAGGACCTCGCCCAGCTCCAGGTAGCCGAAGCCCGTGGCCGGGCGGTCCGGCTCGACGCCGAAGGTCGCCAGCGTCCCCGGCCTCGCCTCGACCAGCTCGAAGGCGCGGCCGAGCAGGGCCCGGAACTCGTCCTCGGGCTCGATGACATGGTCCGAGGTGAGCACGGCCACGACGGCCTCGGGGTCCTCCCGCGCTATCAGCGCGCAGGAAAAGGCGATCGCCGCAAGAGTGTCCCTGCCGACGGGCTCGCCGATATACCGGTCCAGCCCCGAGGCCGAGCCCGCGGCCAGGCTAGGCAGCCGCGCCAGGGTAGCCTCGCGGTAGCGCGCCGAGCCGCAGACGAAGCGGCGCTCCTCGGGCACCAGGCCCTCGAGGCGGGAGTAGGCCGCCTCCATCAGGGATCGGCCGCCCCCGATCGGCGCCAGCTGCTTGGGAAGGGCCTCGTTCGAAAGGGGCCACAGCCTCGTGCCGGAGCCTCCGGCGAGGATTACCGCGTATCTCATAGTTTTAGGATTATACCGAGG
>CAYPHO010000314.1:654-3907 GCA_964410245.1 uncultured Treponemataceae bacterium
CCGCGTATCTCATGTTATATCCGATTATACCGAGGGCCCGATCCCGGGCAAGAAGGCCTTCCCCATCCCCTCCGCACTGTCCGAAGCTCGATTATTCTGATATATGAAAGCAAGTAATTTCTGAAGATCCATGCATCGTCCTTGCATTTTTATGCAGTTTCTTGGTACAAATATGCATTCCCCGCAGGAGGGCCATCTATGGGAAAGAGTCTCGCCCGCAAGATCCTCGAAGCGCACCTGGTCGAGGGCGAGTGGAAGGCCGGATCGGAGATCGGCATCCATATCGATCAAACCCTGACCCAGGACGCCACCGGCACCATGGCCTACCTCCAGTTCGAGGCCATGGGCCTCGATTCCCTGGCGACCGAGCTTTCGGTCAGCTACATCGACCACAACACCCTGCAGGTCGGCTTCGAGAACGCCGACGATCACCGTTATCTCGCGGGCGTGGCGCGGCGCTTCGGCCTGTACCTCTCGCGGGCCGGCAACGGGATCTGCCACCAGGTCCACTTCGAGCGATTCGGGAAGCCGGGCCGCACCCTGCTCGGATCGGACAGCCACACGCCGACCGGCGGCGGCATGGGCATGATCGCCATCGGCTCGGGCGGCCTCGACGTGGCCCTTGCCATGGGAGGCGCGCCCTTCTACATGCCCTGTCCCGAGGTCGTTCGCATAACGCTGAAAGGCAAGCTGCGGCCCTGGGCCTCGGCCAAGGACGTCGTGCTCAAGGTCCTGGAGATCTTCGGGACCAAGGGCAACGTGGGCAGGATCTTCGAATACGCGGGGCCGGGACTCTCGACGCTGTCGGCCCCCGAGCGCGCGACCATCGCCAACATGGGAGCCGAGTGCGGGGTCACCACCTCGCTCTTCCCCTCGGACGAGGCGACCAGGGCCTTCCTCCGCTCGCAGGGCAGGGAGTCCGACTGGGCGGCCATGGCCGCCGACCCCGACGCCGAGTACGAGCGGGAGGCCGAGATCGACCTCTCGGCCCTGGAGAGCCTCGCGGCGACGCCCCATTCTCCCGGAAACGTCAAGAGCGTCCGCGAGCTGTCGGGGATCAAGGTCGACCAGGTCTGCATAGGCTCCTGCACGAACTCCTCCTACCGCGACCTAGCCACGGTCGCCTTAATGCTCCGGGGCAAAGTGGTGCCGCCTAACGTGAGCCTCGTGATCGCCCCCGGATCCCGCCAGGTCCTGCAGAGGATCGACAAGGACGGCTATTTGAGCGACCTCGTCGCCGCCGGGGCGCGCCTGGTCGAGCCCTCCTGCTCCTTCTGCATCGGCAACGGCCACTCGCCCGCGAGCGGCGCCGTGTCCCTGCGCTCCTCGAACCGCAACTTCGAGGGCCGCTCGGGCACGGCCGACGCCCAAGTGTTCCTGGTCAGCCCGGAGACGGCGGCCGCCTCGGCGCTGCTCGGGCGGATCGCGTCCGGCGCGGACCTGGAGGCCGAGCTCGGCGTCGCGCCGCCTTCGGTCTCGATGCCCGAATCCTTCGAGATCGACGACCGCATGATAGTCCCCCCCGCGCCGCTGCCCGAGCGCGGCGGCGCCGAGATAATACGGGGCCCGAACATCGGCGAGCCGCCGGTCGCCGCTCCCGTCCCCGAGGATCTCGTCGGGACGGCGGCGATCAAGGTGGGCGACAAGATTACCACCGATCACATCATGCCCGCCGGGGCCCGCATGAAGTACCGCAGCAACATCAAGGCCTATTCTGCCTTCGTCTTCGAGGGCGTGGACCCCTCCTTCGCGAAGCGGGCGGCCGCCGCCCGCGACTCGGGGTCGCACAACGTCATTGTCGCGGGCCAGTCCTACGGCCAGGGCTCCTCGCGCGAGCACGCGGCGATCTGCCCCGCGGCCCTGGGCGTGCGCGCGGTGATCGCGAAGTCCTTCGAGCGCATGCACAAGGCCAACCTGGTCAACTTCGGCGTGCTTCCCTTGACCTTCGCCGACGAATCCGACTACGACGGGATCGAGGCCGGCGACGCGCTGGAGATCCGCGGCCTGCGGGCGGCCGTCGCCTCCGGGGCGGCCAGGATACGGATCAGGAACGCGACGAGGAACATCGAATTCGACGCGATATGCGATATCAGCGAGCGCCAGAGGGCGATCGCCGCTGCCGGCGGCGCCCTCGCCTGGGCGAAGGGGAAGGGTAAATGAGCGGGAAAATTAAGGTTAAGACTCCCATCGTCGAGCTCGACGGCGACGAGATGACCCGGATCATCTGGGCGATGATCAAGGAGAGGCTCGTGCTGCCGAATCTCGACGTCGAGCTCGAGTACTACGACCTCGGCGTCGAGGAGCGCGACAAGACGGACGACGCGGTCACGGTGGCCGCGGCCAACGCGATCGCCAGGCTCGGCGTCGGCGTCAAGTGCGCGACAATAACGCCGGACGCCGACCGCGTGTCCGAGTACAAGCTCAAGAAGGCCTGGCCCTCGCCCAACGGGACCCTGCGGGGCATCCTCGACGGCACCGTCTTCCGCCAGCCCATCATGGCGAGGAACATCAAGCCGGCGGTACGCTCCTGGGTCAAGCCCATCGCCATCGGCAGGCACGCCTACGGCGACCTGTACAAGTCGGCCGAGTACGCGGTGCCCGGGGCGGGCCTCGCCGAGCTCGTCTTCACGCCCGCGGGCGGGGGCGAGGCGAAGCGCGTCAAGATCCACGAGTTCGCGGGCCCGGGCGTGATCATGGGCATGCACAACGTCGACGCCTCGATCGCCTCCTTCGCCAAGGCATGCTTCGCCTTCGCCCTGTCCGAGAAGATCGATATCTGGTTCGCGGTCAAGGACACGATCTCGAAGACCTACCACGCCCGCTTCAAGGACATCTTCGCCGCCGAGGCCGCGGCGAGGGAGGCCGAGATGAAGGCGGCAGGCATCTCCTACCGCTTCCTCCTCATCGACGACGCGGTCGCCCAGGTCATGAAGCACCCGGGCGGCATACTCTGGGCCTGCACGAACTACGACGGCGACGTCTTCTCGGACATGATCGCCTCGGGCTTCGGCTCGCTCGGCATGATGACCTCGGTCCTGGTCTCGCCCGGCGGCGCCTTCGAGTACGAGGCCGCCCACGGCACGGTCCGGCGCCACTACTACGAGCACCTGAAGGGCAACCCGACCAGCACCAACTCGGTCGCGTCGATCTTCGCCTGGACCGGGGCCATCCGCAAGCGCGGCGAGCTGGACGGGACGCCCGAGGTCGCGGCCTTCGCGGGCCGCCTCGAGGCCGCCGTCCTCGGCTGCATCGA
>CAYPHO010000315.1:0-1339 GCA_964410245.1 uncultured Treponemataceae bacterium
TTCGCAGTAGACATGCTTGCCTGCGCGGAGCGCGGCGCTCGAGACTTCGAAATGGGATGACGGGTTGGTTAGGTTGACGACGATCTCGATCTGATCGTCGGAGAGAAGCTTGTCGAGACTCTCATAAGCCCTGACCCCGTAGGCTCGGGAAAATCGGAACAATCGAGAGGCCTCGCGGTCGAATGCCCCCAGGACGCGGACCTCGGGATGAAGAGGCATGGTCATCATGTAAAGATCAGCGACAAAACCGCATCCGACGATGGCTACGTTCATGGGGCGAACCCTCTTCATGAAAGGTTGTCATGCTGGCTACAGGGCTGTCAAGCCGAGACGCTCGACGGCCCCGAGCTCCGCTAGAGCGCGAGGAAACGGCGGAGCAGCGGTTCCACGGCGCGTTCTATCGCGTATTCGGACTCGACCCGGGCTTTCCCCGCCGTCGCGAGCCGTTCGCGCAGACCGGGGTCCAGCGCTAAATCCATCATGCGTTCCGCCAGCTCGACCCAATTACCCGCGGCGAACGTGAGGCCGCTGACGCGATGCTCCACTAGTTCCGGGACTCCTGCGATGGCCGGCGCGATTACCGGGACGCCCATCGCCAATGCTTCCATCAACACGACCGGCAGCCCTTCCATGAAGCTGGACAGTACGAGAATATCCGCGCCGGCTATGCGCTCTAGCGCCTCCGCCTCGGCCGCGCGGCCGGACAGCAGGACGCGCAACGACAATTCGAGGGACTCTATTCTCTTCCTGATGCGTTCCTGGTCAGGACCGTCGCCGACGATGACGAGCTCAGCGTCAATGCCTCGCTTGATGATCTCGGAGAAGGATTCGATTAATCCGATCTGTCCCTTCTCCGGCGACAGACGCGCCACCTGCACTAGCCGGAGCCGGCCCCCCGAGCGCCGGGGTTTTGGCGGAAGACTCGAGAGATCGACGCCGCATCGGCAGATGAACATCTTGGACCAATGCTCGGGAGGAGACACGCGCATCGCCTGGGCCCGGCCGAAATACGAGACGAAGGCCAGGAAGTCCGCATGCGCGATCTTCTGGGGAAGAAGCGGCCCCGGAGGATAGTCGAAATCAGCCGTGCCGTGAAGGGTCAGGCTCCACCCTATATCGAGGTACATCGTCGCGGCGTATCCGGCGATGGCGCTCGGATTCGCGAAATGGTTGTGGACATGGACGATCCCGCGGGCGTCGAGCTCGTCTGAGACGATCATTCCCTCGACGAAGTAGACATACGCCAGGAGGAAGTTCTTCACGCCCGGCAGCCTATGGCGAAGCGTCGCCCGCAACGTGCTCGACCATCGGCCTGGCCTCTTGAAGAAGGTCCTCAGCA
>CAYPHO010000315.1:1349-2247 GCA_964410245.1 uncultured Treponemataceae bacterium
CCTCGACGTCCCTGCGATCGCGTTCCGATAGTATGTCGCAGGCGGGCGGACGGCGGATGCTGATGATGGAGATATCCACGCCTCGGCGCCGGAGTTCGTCGACTTCGCGTCGGATGAAGGTGAGCGAAGGCATGGTATACTGGCTGGTCAGGTAAGCGATCTTTTTCGACATTGATAATCCTCGCAGGAGCCGAACGACCGCTCGGCCTCCTCTCTCTATATCGATCCTTCTATGCGCCTTTGTCCCTTTTCCCGAGACACTTGTCAAGTCGACGGGGCGGGAGATCTGGCAAGGCGCGCCACTATACTATAAACGCACAAAGAGAAATGATATCATCGCGGATGCCGCGGGGACGTGGACGCGCGGCATCCAATGCCCGGCATGTACCCTCCGAGCATCATGTCCTTACGCTAGAAGGATTTTATATTAATAAATCGATCGTAGGAGAAAAAATGGAAGCACGAGCTAATTGGCTTGCGTTGCAGGCCGATCTGGGACGATGCGAAGGACAGGAGCGGTTGATCACGCTCGAGTCGCGGATTGCCGCTACTCCCTTCAGTTCATACGGCACAGATGACGAACTTCTATACTTCGGCCTGTCATGTTGCTTGACGCTCCTTTTCCGGCATACCAATCAATCCTCGATCCTCATCGGATCGCGTAGCAACGCCGGCGGCGCTCGGGCCGTTTCCTACGACTTCGAGAACTCGACATCCTTTTCTGATGTCCTAGCCGCCCTAGAAGTTCAGCGAGCGGACGGACCGGCGGGATCGGAGTGGCTTCCCGACGTTCCCGTAGTGTTCAGCTTCGCCTCCGAGGGCGGCCTCGGCGGGATCCCGAACGCGAACGCGGCGGGCTGCGTGTCCCTTACGATGAGCGTCAAGGGAGAGGCTATCG
>CAYPHO010000315.1:2257-3893 GCA_964410245.1 uncultured Treponemataceae bacterium
ACTTTTCCCTCGTATTCGACGGGAGCTCCTTCCGCGAGGAGCGCATGCGGGAATTCCTTGACCAATACCTGCTGCTAGCAGAGCAGGCGGCCGCAGACCCCAAAAGCAACGTACTCGATTATTCCCTCATCACGGAAAAGGGCCGTTCGGTCCTGCCCGATCCCGCCCAAGCCATTGAGGTCCCGCGCTATCCCCTAATGCCCGAATCCTTTGCCGCGATAGCCGCCAAGATGCCGGGAGCCGAGGCGGTCCGGCAGTCCGGGCGAAGCTGGACCTACGCGGAACTCGACCGCTCATCGCGAGAGCTAGCCCGCCACCTCAGGGAACTCGGCGTCGCCGGCTCCGACGTGGTCTCGGTAACCGGGCCCCGCAGCTACGGCGTCGTCAGCTCTATCCTGGGCGTATTCCGCAGCGGGGCGATCCTTCAGACCGTCGACCCCAAGCTTCCCGCCGAGCGCCAGCTCGCCCTGCTCGGGCAGAGCGGCGCGAAGCTGCTGGTGATGATCGGGGAGAACGCCGCTCTCGAGGGATGCGCTGCGCAGGTAATCCGGGTCGAGCCTGTATCGGGCGCGGTCTTCGGCGTCCCCGATCGGGGGCGCCAGGCCGTCGAGCTTCCGACCCTCGAGCCCGGCGCCGCGGCCTACATCTTTTTCACTTCGGGAAGCACGGGCAAGCCGAAGGGCGTCGTCGGAACGCACCAAGGGCTGGCGCACTTCCTCGACTGGCAGCGCAAGACCTTCGAGATCGGGCCAGGGGACTGCGCCGCGCAGATCACCGCCCTATCGTTCGACATGGTACTCCGCGACATGTTCCTGGCGCTCACGAGCGGGGCGACCCTCTCGATACCCGCGGAATCGGATGTCCTCGACCCCTCGGCGATCCTCACATGGATGGCGGTGGAGCGCATAAGCATCCTCCATGTCGTTCCAACGCTGCTCCGGGCCTGGCTGAACCACGTGCCGCCGGGCCTGAAGCTGCCGTCGCTCCGCCGAGTTTTCCTGGCCGGAGAGCCGCTTACTGACACCCTTATCATGAATTTTCGCAAGGTCTTCGGTGACACCGCGCTGATCACCAATTTCTACGGGCCGACCGAGACCACGCTGATAAAGTGCTTCCACCCGGTCGTGACTCCGGAGCCAGGAGTACAGCCCGTTGGACGGCCGCAGCCGCAGACCCAGGCCCTGATCCTCAACGGCCGCGGCAAGCTATGCGGGATACAGGAGATCGGACAGATCGCGATCCGCACGCCTTTCCGAACGCTGGGCTACCTTAACGCGCCGGAAGCCACCGCCGCCGTCTTCGTGCAGAGTCCCTTCAGGGATGATCCCGCCGACCTCCTCTATATGACTGGCGATAGCGGCTACTATCGCGCCGACGGTCTGCTCATCATGCGAGGGCGCATCGATAATCAAGTAAAGATACGCGGCGTGCGAGTCGAGCCAGGAGAGATCGAGGCGACGATAAGCCACTGTCGAGGAGTCAACGGAGCCGCAGTAATCCCCCACATTAACGCCAACGGCGACAAGTACCTTGCGGCATACGTCGTATTCGCGGACAAGGCCTACGTGACGCAGGCCATCGCCATCAACACCGTCCGCGACTTCCTGCGCTCGCGACTCCCCGAGAACATGGTGCC
>CAYPHO010000316.1:0-3886 GCA_964410245.1 uncultured Treponemataceae bacterium
GGAAACTTGGAAGAACGCGAAGCGTTCTTCTAGGTCAAGATCGGCCAGGACGGACAATCTGGACCGGGTATGGGCGGCATGGACTACTAAGGCTTCGGCCATATCACTGCTACTTCGAGAGGCGCCCGAGAGGGCGCCTCTCTTGTTTCAGGCGAAGCGATACGAGCCCATTCCGCCGACGTCAATCCATTCCTTACGGCAAACCGAGCGCAGCGAGGTATGCCCGGTGGCGGCAAACCGACGCGCGCGAAAAGCGCACACGATAATTTTTTCCTATCGGCTCCGAGAGAGCGCGCCAGCGCTCTCTCGACGGATGATCTTGACAGGGTATAGGCGGCATGGATTTGCGAAGCTCAGACTGTTACATGCTCTATAGCCTATCGCCGAGTGGGGGTGCCGTAGAAGACCGGAGGCGTGGGAGTCTGACCCCACGCCGAGGACTTCGGAGGCAGGGGGAGCAGAGGATCCAGCCGTGCGCGAAGCGCCACTTTGAACCAGGCGCTCCCCCTCATGCATTATGATCCGCCAAGCGCGCCCTCGAACTGATGGCCTAGCGAGGCGTCAGCTCATCGGGCCCAATCGGGATTCCACGTAACCCTCGACTCGTCGCCCGTCTTGACGCGCTCGTGAAAGGCGTCGGCTTTCGCGGGATGTCCTAGGGCAATGAGGGAAAAGGGAACTAAGTGTTTGGGAATGTCGAGGACGGAACGTACGACGTCGACATTCGCCTCGACGGGGCTTAGGCCGCACCACACGGTTCCAAGACCGAGGGAGCGAGCGGCGTTCAGGATATTCGCGGTAAGCGCGGCGCAGTCTTCTAGCCAGTAGCCCTCTTGCACGCAGAGGCTTGGATCAGCCAAGACGAGAAGGGCGACGGGAGCCTCGACGGTCGCCTGAGTCCAGGGCATCTTCGCCGCGATCTTCTCGAGGATCGCCCTGTCCTCGATAACCGCGATATGCCAGGGCCGTTTCCCGTGGGCCGAGGGGGCGCTCAAGCCCGCGTCAAGCACAGCCTCGAGCTCCTCTCGCTTTACGGGAAGCTTCGAGTAATCGCGTACGCTGCGCCTCGTTTGCAGGTTCCTGATCGTTTCGTTCATCCGCATCGCTCCTATGACCGTCGTGAGTTTAAACCTATGTTCGATGGTCTATGTACAAATGATAGAACCTACAGGTAAAATCGCATAGTACGCACTTTATTGTGCCTTACTACCTATTTGGAAACTATGGGGTTGAGCATGATCAGCTACCTAGGCAAGAGCTATGGATGCGCGATGGAGATGAGCCTCGACCTGATCGGGGGAAAGTGGAAGTCGCTTATTCTCTGGCACCTTGCCCTCGAGAATGTCCTGCGCTTCGGGGCGATGCGAAGGCTCTTTCCCAAACTTACGCAAAAGATGCTCACGCAGCAGCTTAGGGAATTGGAGCGCGACGGTCTCGTTCACCGCGAGGTATACCAACAGGTCCCGCCCAAGGTCGAGTACTCACTCACGGAAACCGGCCGGTCGCTCATTCCCTTTCTCCGGGAGCTCAATGCCTGGGGAGACGCCTTCATCCGAAAAATGGGACAGTCGACGGAACCCTGCGCGACAAAGGGCGCTTAGCCTTGGGCCATTCCCGGCTTTCGTTCAGTACTTTGGCTTTTTATCAGAAACGGTTCCCGCTTTGGAAAGGACTTCCACCACTTCGGCAAGCTTTTCTTGCGGGTAGAAATTCGCATGGTGGTCCGAGTAGACATTCCCAGGCCGCTCGCCGTGCTTGAGCGGGCACCAGCTCGACTCGATTTGTTCGAGGTTCATGGCCAGGGAAGACGCGTACACCTTGGTCAGGCGCAGGATGAAGCGAACAGGCGGGCCGTGCCGAGCGGCATAATTCGAGGCCTTGAGTTCCTGCATTATTTCGACGGTGCTCGCGCGGTGCATCCCCAGGAAGAGCGAGATGAGAAGGAAGAGGATTTTCGAGAAGATGAAGGTGAACAGTAAAAAAACCAGGAGACAGAGAGTATAGGTTCCGGCAATGAGGATCTTCAGCGGATTCCCGGTCCTGAGGTCCGCCCCGGCGAGCTCGTCGATCTCCTCGTTCCATATTCGGGCCGTGCCGTTGGCGTAACCGCAGAATTCGCAGTTGACCTTGTCGAAGAGGCACATGCCCTCGATCCTATGGCGATCCAACAGGATAAAATCCCGGATGCGGAGCCTCCTCAGCTTGAAGAAGGGAGTCAGCATCCACTTGTAGAGGACGATGATGACGGTGAGGTGGAGGAAGATGAACTCGAAAACGCTGAGGTATTGGAGAAAGCCTCCGAGCGTAGTGCGGATCCATCCGATCCTCTGGGCGTGGGCGATGAAGATCGATTTGACGATGAACTTCTTCTTGGATCCCCGTTCGGGCGCGGCTGCTGCTTTCATGGCTCCTCGATTAGCGCGATGAATATGGATATTCCTCCCGATGCGGGCCGCCAGCGTAGCATGGAAACGCACGCTTGGAGCGCGTCGAGCCGGAAGCCGATATCGATCGAATTATGAAGCTCGAATATAAGCTCGAGGCCGCCGGGGCCTAACGGTACCTGCAGACGTAGGCGGCGTCGCCCAGGCCCTCGATGTCGAAGGATATCCCTTTCGACACGACGAAGGCCTCCCCGGCCGCGTACTCTTTCCATGCCCCGGCGGGAAGGCGGACGCGGACCTTGCCGGCGACGATCGTCATGCGCTCCTCGGTCGAGGTCGAAAAACTTTAGGTTCCCTTCTCCAGGACGCCGACGGTCGCGGACCCCTCGGGCTCGGAGAGCGCGAGGCTCTGGACTTTCCCGTCGAAATAGCTGTTATGCTTCACAGTCATCCTCCGCGGCGGGATACTAGCACGATTTGAATATGCGCGCAAAGAAAGCTCGGTCAGGCAGGCCCTCGGATAGGCCGAGGGCACGCATAACGGATTGCTCATGCCCTATGGCCAGAGCATGGTCGCGCGGCTCATCGGCGCGGTCGGCAAGAGACTCAAGTCGGCCGCGACAGCTCCGTAAGTATGATCCGCGACCGCAGGCCCCTTCTTATAGCCGCTTTTTCAGATACACCATATCGATCAGCTGCCGCCCGTCTTCATACATGGGATGATCGTAATTGTCCGTGAAGAAGTTCTTGACGACGTGCGACCTGGCGAATCCGCACCTTTCGTAGAAGCGGAGTATCGTCGGGCAATCGCCCGTTCCGACGAGCAGCTCGCCGCCGGGCTTCTTGTAATGGTCTACGATGCGCTCGATGAGCCTTTGGCCGTATCCCTTCCGCTGGCATTCCGGAACGGTAACGATATTCTTGATCTCATATACGCCTTCTTCCTCCTTCGTTACGACGCAGACCGCCCTGATATCATCATCGCGCAAGGCGAACATGTCGCCTCGATAGAGATACTTCTCTATCATGCTTGCCTGCTCATCGGCGATAAGCAGCAGATCCATATACTCCGCCTTATCGCCATCATCGATCTTAAGAAATTCCATCCGCCGCCTTCCCGATCAGGATTCGCCGACCTTGAAATCCCGGATGCGCTCGCCAATCCGCTTGGTGGACTCGTTGTTCTTCTGGCCCAGCCGGTTCAGCTCCTCGCTCGCCGAGCGGATCTCGTCGATTCCCGAGGAGAGCTCGCCCAAGCCGCTCGTCACGCTCGCCGAGATATCGCTGATCAGGGCGACGGTCCGAGCGAAGCCTCCGAGCATTTCCTCCATCTCGGAGTTGCCGCCGCTGACGTCGCGCGAGATATCCGACAGCTGGGCGGTCGACTGCAGTATCTGCCCGCCGCCCTCGGAAAGCTCGCCCATCGCGCCGGCGATGCTTTCGAAGGTACTCGCGAAATCGCTCACCTCGCGGCTGATCAGCTCGAAGGAGGCGCTGAGGGC
>CAYPHO010000317.1:0-3877 GCA_964410245.1 uncultured Treponemataceae bacterium
CCACCTGGGCGACATGGACTTCAAGGTAGCCGGCTCCACGAGGGGCATCACCGGCTTCCAGATGGACATCAAGATCGCCGGCGTCTCGACGGAGATCCTCGAGAAGGCGCTGGCCCAGGCCAAGCGCGGCAGGCTGCACATCCTGTCGATCATGGAGAAGACCATCGCCGCCCCCTCGCCGGACATCTCGGAGTACGCTCCCAAGGTCGTCTCGGCCAAGATCGACCCCGAGAAGATCGGCGCGATCATCGGGCCCGGCGGCAAGAACATCAAGGCCCTCTGCGAGAAGTACGACGTCCAGATCAACGTCGACGACGACGGCTCGGTGACCATCTACGGCAAGAACCAGAAGGCCGCCTACGAGGCCAAGGACGCCGTCATGGGCATCGCCGAGGATCCGATCGTCGGCACGATCTACGACGGCGTGGTCAAGCGCGTCATGGACTTCGGCGCCTTCATCGAGATCCTCCCCGGCAAGGAGGGGCTCTGCCACATATCGCGCCTGGCCAAGACCAGGGTCGAGCGCGTGACCGACGTGGTGAAGGAGGGCGACCCGATCAAGGTCAAGCTCCTCGAGGTCGACCGCCTGGGCAGGCTCAACCTCGCCAACGTCGAGGCCCTCGACGAGAACGGCAACGTCCCCATGCCCGAGAGGCGCAGCTTCGGCGACGACGAGCCGCGGCGCGACGAGGGCCGCGGCGAGCGCAGGCCCTACGGCGGCGACCGCGGCCGCGACGATCGCGGCGGGCGCAGGGACGATCACCGGAGGCGCTAGGGTGCCGCAGAGCCTAAGCCTCCCCGGCGGCGCGGCCCTCGCGGTCGACGTCGCCGAGGAGGCTCGGTCCTTCGCCGCGGGCTTCTGGTTCCCGGTAGGATCACGGCACGAGGCCCCGCGCGAGCGGGGCTTCGCGCATTTCGTCGAGCACATGGCCTTCAAGGGCACCGCGCGGCGCAGCGCCTCGCGGATATCCCGGGAGATCGAGCGCGTCGGAGGCTACATCAACGCCTTTACCGACCGCGACTCGCTGTGCCTCCACTGCCAAGTACCCGCCGGGCATTGGAGGCTCGCCCTCGACATCCTCTCCGACATGGCCTTCGAGTCGGCCTTCGCGGCCGATGACTTCGAGCGCGAGCGCGAGGTCATCGTCAGCGAGATACTGGCGGCCGGCGACGATCCCGAGGAATGCGCGCACGACGAGCTGCTCGAGGCGATCTGGCCCGGCGACGCCCTGGCCAGGAAGATAGCGGGAGAGGCCGCCGACATCCGCCGCGCCTCTCGCGACGAGGTCTACGCCTTCTACCGATCCGCCGTCTCGACGCGCGGGCTCTTGATCACGGCCGCGGGCCCCGTCCCGGAGGCCGACGTGGAGGCCGAGCTCCGCGCCCTCCTGCCCGGGGACAGGGAAGGCGAGCCTCCCCGCGAGGCCCGGGAGCCGAGCTTCAGGGAAGCCCGCGACTATATCAGCGCCGACACCGAGCAAGTGGCCTGGTTCGAGGCGATCCAGGTCCCGCCTCCCTTCGACGAGGAGGACTACTTCGCCATGGCCGCCCTGAACGGCGCCCTGGGCGAGGCCTCGAGCTCCCGGCTCTTCCTGCGCCTTCGCGAGCGCGAGGGGCTCTGCTACTCCGTGTATAGCGCCTTCACCATGGGCAGGACCGAGTTCCTCTGGATCGCCTCGGCAAATACCCAAGCCGCCCAGCTCGAGCGCCTATCGCGCGAGATGGACGATTGCCTCGACGAGGTCGCCGAGCTGGGGCTCGGCGAGGAGGAATCCGCGGACGCCGTCTCTCGCCTCGCGGGCTCCCTCGAGATCGCGATGGAGGATACCGAGTTCAGGATGCGCAGGATCGCCAGGCAGCTAATGTTCTCGGGCCGGGCGATGAGCATCGACGAGACGCGCTCCGGGATCGAGGCCCTCGGCCGCGAGAGGCTGAACGCGGCATGCTCCCGGCTCTTCAGGCGGGAGGACGGGCGGCCGAGGCCCAGGGCCCGCCTCGCGTACGGGAAGAGGCCTAGGAGGGCCGCGAAGTCGCTCGGGCTAAAGGAGGCGGCTCGCCGTGGATAAGGTTACCGTTCGCTTCCTCGCCGAGCCGGGCGCCTCGGCTCCGGAGTACAAGAGCCCGGGCAGCGCCGGCGCGGACCTACGCGCCTTCATCCCCGCGGCCCTGAGGCTGGGCCCCGGGGAGCGCGCCGCCGTCCCCACGGGGCTGCGCGTCGAGCTGCCCCCAGGCTACGAGGCCCAGGTCAGGCCTCGATCCGGCCTCGCGCTCGAGAAGGGCGTCACCTGCCTCAACTCGCCGGGGACCATCGACTCCGACTACCGCGGCGAGGTGAAGGTCATCCTCGCGAACCTCGGCTCCTCCGAGGTCGAGATAGCCCCGGGCGACCGCATAGCCCAGCTGGTCGTCGCTCCGGTATCGAGGGCCGACTTCGCGCCCGCCGAGGATCTCGCGCCGACCGAGCGGGGCGGCGGGGGCTTCGGCTCGACGGGACGCTGATGGGCTCGAGCGTCGTCGCGAGGGCCGGCGCGATGCGGGGCGGATCCCGCTTCGCGATCATCGGCGGCTACGCCGCCAGGGAATTCCTCTTCGGCTTCGCGGTGTGCTTCCTCTTCTTCTTCGCGGTCTTCTTCGTGAACAACTTCCTCCTCATGGCGGAGGAGATCCTCTCCAAGAAGGCTCCCTTCCTCGAGGTCCTCGTCCTCCTCGCCTACGCGATGCCCCGGGTACTTGCGATGGCCTTCCCCTTCGCGGCCCTCGTCGGCGCCCTCATGGCCGCCGGCCGCTTCGCCTCCGACAACGAGGCACTCGCCGTCATGGCCGCGGGAATCCCCCCGGCGCGCGTCTTCGTTCCCTTCATGGTCCTCGGCGTCGCGATCTCCCTCGTTTCCTTCTCGATGAACGATTATTTCATCCCGAAGGGCAATATGGAGTTCGACAAGCTCTTCCGAAAGCTGGCGGCCTCGACCCCCGCCCTCGAGCTGACGGCATGGTCGACGAAGACCTATGACGCCGTAACCGTGGTGACGGGAGACGTTAAGGACGATGTCCTGCGCGACATCCTCATCTTCGACGCGTCGGAGGCGGGCTCCGTGCGGCTGATCTCCGCGGGGAGGGCGGGCCTGGGCATCGACGACGAGCGCGGCGACGTCGTCCTCGAGCTCGAGGACGTCTGGCAGCAGATCGTCAAGAAGAGCGAGGAAGAAAGCTTCGAGTGGGCCCGGGCCTCCTCGATGCTCTACCGGATCCCCGTCAAGGAATCCGGCGCGGCGAGCTCGGCGAAGGGCCCGAGCGACATGACCTCCCGCGACCTGGCCTCGGTCATCGCGGCCAAGGCCTCCGCGCTCGACGCCAAGCGCCAAAGGCGAGCCGAGGACGCGGGGAAGGCGAGGGCCGCGCTCGCCGAGGAGTACCAGGAGGCCTCCGCGCGCGGCCTTCCCTACGCGAACGCGGCGTCTCGGCTCAAGCCGAAGCTGTCGTCCGCGAGCTCCTTCGGAGCCTCGGTCCCCGTCGACAGGACCCTCGAGGTCTATAGGATGGAGTATAACAAGAAGTACTCGATACCCTTCGGCGCCATCTGCTTCGTCATGCTCGCCTTCCCGGTCGGCATGCTCGCGAAGCGGGCGGGAAGGGCGACCGGATTCGGAATAGGCATCCTCGTCTCGGTCATCTACTGGGCGATGCTCGTGGGCGGCACGAGCCTCAGCTCGAGGATGCGATGGTCGCCCTTCTGGTCCGCCTGGGCGCCGAACCTCGTCATACTTGCGGCGGCTATCGCGTTCTGGGCCCGGCGGCTCAGGTCGCGTTGAATGAAGGCTCCGCTATGAGAAGGCAGGGAACCCTTTGGCTCTACCTCGTCAAGATCTTCGCTCCTGCC
>CAYPHO010000318.1:0-3874 GCA_964410245.1 uncultured Treponemataceae bacterium
CGGCCTCCCCTGCCACGCTCACGCTCTTCTTCGACAGCTCGTTGATCTCCCCGGCAGCCTTCGCCGAGCGCTCCGCCAGCTTGCGCACCTCCGACGCCACGACCGCGAAGCCCTTGCCAGCCTCCCCGGCCCTCGCCGCCTCGATCGCCGCGTTCAGGGCCAGGAGGTTCGTCTGCCGGGCTATCTCCTCGATGATCGATATCTTCGACGCTATCTGCGTCATGCTCTCGACCGTCTCGCCGACCGCTCGGCCGGATTCCTCCGCGTTCTGCGCGACGCGCCGCGACAGCGCGTCCGCCTGCGAGGTATTGTCCGCGTTCTGCTTGATCGTCGACGCCAGCTCTTCTACGGACGCGGACAGCTCCTCGATGCTCGCCGCCTGCTCGTTCGCTCCCTGCGACATCTCCTGCGCCGTCTCGGACAGCTGCTCGGAGCCGGATTGCACCTGGCCGGAGGCGCCTTGGATATCGCCGACGATCGCGGTCAGGCTCCCGAAGAGCTTATCCATATTCTGTCCCAGCACGCCAAGCTCGTCGGACCTCGCCACAATCTTCTTCGTATAGTCGACGTCCAGGCCCTTCAGGCTCAGCTCGCCGCCAGCGATGTTCTCCACCGCCCCGACCACCGTCTTGATCGGCTTCGCGATCGACTGGGCGATGAATATAGAGACCAAGATCGCCGCGAGTACTCCGACCACGAGTACGACGTACAGCAGCGACATGAGGCCGGAGACCGTGGCGTCGAGTTCCTGCTTCTCGAGCGTAAGCGCGAGGACCCAGCCGGGGCTCGTCGGGACCTTCGAGTAGTAGGTCACGAGTTCGACCCCGTCCTTGTTCCAGTAACGCCCGCTGCCGGAATCCCTCGTAAGCATGTCCTTCGCGAAGGCGTCAATGCCCCGAAAACCCTGCTTGTCCGCGCTAGCGATGTTCAGGTTCATGATGAGGTCGGCGTTCGGATTGGCGATCAGCATGCCGGTCTTGTCGACTAGCCATCCATAGCCCGTCTTCCCCAGTTTAATCGAGGACGAGATCACCGAGAGCGTGGACATCTTGATCTCGAAGCCGATCCCGGCGCGCAGCTTCCCGTCCAGCCCGCGTACCGCCTTGGCCAAGAGTACCGTCGGCTCGTTCACGGCCTTGGAAATGGCGACGTCGCCGATCGAGAAATCCTTGCCCGCCGTGAAGACATCCTTGAAGTAGCCCCGGTCGGCGACATTGACGTAGTTGCCCGCGGGCGTCTTCGCCATGCCGTCGGGCCACATAATGAGTACGGTATTGATATCGCTCGACACGACTTTCGACATCGCCTTCAAGGTATAGTCCTCGGCCGCGGCCTTCTCGCCGCTCGTGACTATATCCTGGGCCGATAAGACCTTAAGTTGCCAATAATAGCTGTCGAGCAGCTTGCCCAGCTCGGCCGCCCTCGCCTTGACGATCTGAAGATTCTCCTCCTCGACGAGGGCATTGACGTCCTTGCTGAGGCGGACGCCGATGATCGCCGTTACCGCGCCTAAAAGGACGGCGACCATGACGCTGACAATGAACGCGATCCTCGTCCTTAGGTTAACTCGAATAGCCATATCGCCTCCTCATTAATCGCAGCTCGATCGCCGGAGCACGGCATAATCTACGTTAGCCGGTACATTATTGTTTCGCATATATAAGGATATTGACCGAGCGTCGCGATGCAAGAGGCAAGAGGCACATTTTTCGCCGCGCATGGAATCGCCAGGAAAAGCTATGGAGAGCTCGCCGCCCTCCGCGCGGGGCAGAGCCTCGGCCGCGGCCGCGATCGCGCGAGCCTCCTCCTTGGCGGCCACGCCCGACGCCATTAACTCAGATTATTGGGTTCATACGGAGCGAAACGAGCTGAATCCCTGGGGGCGGATCCCGGATGGGCCATCGGCAGGGCCGCGCGAGCCGATCAGGCGGCCTCGCGCGAGCTACGCGAGGATCGGGGAGACCGCCGCGCAGCGCCTCGAGGCGATGTCGATCTCGAACAGGGCTCCTCGGATCGAGGCCGGTCCCTCGGCGCTCTCCATCTTTATGGGCATCTGCGTTAGGCCGCGGCGGAGGCAGATATCCGCCTTGACGCCGATGACCGAGTCGTCGGGACCGCTCATGCCGAGGTCGGTGATATAGCCGGTTCCCCGGGGGAGGATGCGCTCGTCGGCGGTCTGCACGTGAGTATGAGTGCCGGCTAACGCGGCGATCCGGCCGTCCAGGTGGAAGCCGAGGGCTTCCTTCTCCTCGACCGATTCGGCGTGGAAGTCCACGAGGACTATTGCGCCGGGGTTCTCATCGGCGATCGATTCGAGGATGGCGTCGGCGGTCCTGAAGGGGCAGTCGATGGGCGACATGCCCTCGCGGCCTTGGAGATTCAGGACGGCCCAGGAGGCTCCCCCCGCCTCGACGAGGGCGAAGCCCCTGCCGGGGGCGCCGGGCGGGTAGTTCGCGGGCCGTATCAGATTCGGCATCGAGTCCAGGAGCTCGGCCGAGCCGGGACGCTCCCAGACGTGGTTGCCGCTCGTGACCACGTGGACTCCCATCGAGAAGAGCTTTTCCGCCTCCTCCCTGCCGATGCCGAAGCCGCCCTGGGCGTTCTCTCCGTTGACGACCACGATGGAGGCCTCCGTGGACCTGACCAGGGGACCGAGCCCCGCGAAGAGCGCCTTCATCCCCGCGGCCCCGATGACGTCGCCGATCATGAGAGCCTTGGCTATACCGTCAGGCATGCTTCCTCCACGAGAAGACAATAGACCGCCGGGGGCCCTCGGCGTAAGGGGGAAGGCCGAGCCGATCGCGCGCCCGAGCGGCCGTCCCGGATCCCCTTCGCGAGATCAGGAACGGCGGCCGCCCGAGCCGCCCTCGATGATGGACAGGAGCCACTCCTCCTCGCCGGGCACCTCGTCGCAGAGCCGCGCCGCGGCCACGAGGGGAAGCCAGGCGCGGATCTCATCCCTTCCGATGCCCGTATGCCTGCGGTATTCCTCGAGGTAGCTCGCCGCCATGACGCGCTTATGGATCTTGACGATCGGCCTTAGGTAAACCGGCGCGCTATCGGGAGTAAAGGGCGAGACGATCATCAGATAGGTCCGGGCGGCGTCGCCCGCCCTCGTCCCAGCATAGGCGTTCATCCAGTCAATGACCGCCATCCTATCTCCGCCCACGAAGATATTGTCCGGATGCAGGTCGCCATGGCAGGCGTAGTCCTCTCCGCGCCTCGATCTCAGGTCGACGAGGAGGCCGTCGTAAAGCCGGCCGATCTTGCCGGCCGAGCGCTCGATCTGGGCGAGGAATCGGTCCTCCTCCCGCGGGAGCCCCGCGCCCCCGACCGCGTGGATGCTGGCGTGGACGCGGCCGAGCGTCCTCCCGTACTCGGCGGCGCGAAGCGGATTCTCGATGACATCCCCGAGCATCGACCTTCCCTCGATCCTCTCGTAGACGAGGCCGGGACGGCCCTCGACCGCCTTCATACCGAAAAAGCGGGGCGCGGGTAGCCCGAGAGCGTCGACGGCCTCCGCGATGCCGGCCTCGTAGCGCGCGGAGGATTCGGGCCAGCCCGGGTAAAAGAGCTTAACGACCTTGCCTTCGCCGTCGGGATAGACCTCGGCCGAGCGGCCACGCCCGATCGGTCTCATGTCGCGCAACGTTTCCATGCCTGCGAATATACGAAAAGGCGCGCGCTCGGGCTATTCACCCGGGCGCGCGCCTTCCATCGGCCAAACAACCGTCGGCTATCTCTGTTTAGCGCGTCGGCCTTCGGCCGCCGCGAGATACGCCAGATAACCGAAGGTTATCTGGCGTATTCTACTATACGCGTCTCGCGGATGATCGTGACCTTGATCCTGCCGGGATAGCGCAGGTCGTTCTCG
>CAYPHO010000319.1:0-3846 GCA_964410245.1 uncultured Treponemataceae bacterium
CATGCCGGTAGAAAAGGAATCGAGGATATGCGCTAGCCCCTGCTCCTTCTTTCCCGGCAATGGAAGCCGCAGCTCGATGCGCCCGTCGCCCGGCGCCGATACGGAAGCTCCCGCGATTCCGCGCTCCTCGATCAGGGACGCGATAGCGGAGTTCATTCCCGCGCTTTCCGCCCCGCTACCCGCGATCGAATAGACCGAGCCCCACTCCAAGCTGCCTATCGTCCGCTGCTTCTTTCCCTCGATCACCGGGAAGAGCTCGGCCTCCTCGATGCGCATGCCGAGAGGCAGGCGCTCGTTCATGGCGGCCGCGAAGGCGGCCGGATCGACGGCCTCGTACATGAGGATCGAGGCGATCTCGGCATGGGACGCTACGGCGATGGGAATCGGCTGCGTCGTCTCGATCCGGGGCGAGGGATTAAAGCCCTCGGAGAAGGCGACCGGCAGGTCGAGCATGAGCATTGCCCGCGCGAGCGAGTCGATCACGATCAAGTGCTGCAGGTAGGCCGCCTCGCGGATCCTCGAGTACCTGACGAGCATCCGATGAGCCGGGCGCCGGGATGGCGCCCCGCCGGCTTCACGCCGGCCGGGAACGGCTGTCCGGGACGGCGATCCGAGCGGCGCCTCCGCGTCGGCGCGGGCGATGCCGGCCTCGTCGGTGCAGGATCCGCAGGGATGATCGCACGCTTCCGCGCACATCGGCGTCAGCTCGCCGCGAAGCGCCTTCTCGTATTCCCTCCGCAGCGCGGCGGGCGATACCCTGATCGATATATCGTCCCAAGGCAGCTCTTCGTCGAGGCCGCGCTCCCTCAGGCTGTCGCCCAGGACGGGCCAATCCGCCGACTCGATGGCCCCGCGCCAGAGCTCGCGGTCGAAGCGCTCCTCCCAGGCATCGAGCCGAGCCCCGCGGCGGAAGGCCTCGAGGATCAGGCCGCCGACGCGCTCGTCCCCCCTCGCGATCACGCCCTCGAGCGTCGAGGCGAAGGGCGAATGATATGAAAGCTTAACGTTCTTCCGGCGCCTCAAGGCCGAGCGGAGCTCGTTGACGGCCTCGAGGGCCTCGTCCTCGCCGAGCTGCCGGCACCATTGGAAGGGCGTATGCGGCTTGGGCACGAAAGTCCCCACGTTGACGTTGAGCTGCATGGGGACGCGATCGCAGACGCGTCCTATGAGCTCGGCGATGGCCCGCGCCTCCTCCGAGGCCCCCTCGCCCACCGGGAGCCCGATCATGAAGTAGAACTTCGCCTGCCTGAAGCCCACCGCCCGGGCTTCCTCCAGGATGGCGACGGTCCTCTCGAAGGCGACGTCCTTGTTTATGATCCTCTGCCATGCCTCTACGGGCGTCTCCACGGCGAAGGTAAGCCCGGACTTCCTGACCTCGGCGAGCTTCGAGAGGATGGGGAGCGTGAAGCTCGAGACCCGGAGCGAGGGCAGCTGGAAGGAGACGCGCTCGGGATTCCACTCGGCGTTGAGCTCGTCCAATAGCTCCCCGATGCCCTGGAAATCGCCCGAGGACAAGGAAGCGAGCGTAATCTCGCGATGACCGCCGGAGCGCACCAGGGCCTCGACCTCGGACCTGATCGCGCTAAGGCCCTTCATCCTCTGGGGCCGATAGAAGTACCCGGCATGGCAGAAGCGGCAGCCGTTCGGGCATCCGCGCATGATCTCCACGGTGCCGTGGTCCTGGACCGTCCTGGTCGTCGGCACGGGAAGCGAGGTTTCGGCGGCGCTGGAGGCGAAGCGCGCGAAGACCGCGCGCCTCGCGCGCTTGGCGGGCAGGCCGCCGCGAGCGGGCATCCAGATCGCCCCGCTTTCCCGCATCTCGGCCAAAAGTTCCGCCCTCCCGGCTCCCTCCGCCTTCATCCGGCTCAGGCGCGAGCAGAGGGACGCGAACTCCTCCTCGGCCTCGCCGATGAAGGCGGCGTCCAGGAATCGCGCGAGGGGATGGGGGTTCGAGGCCGCGGGCCCGCCGGCGATCACGATTGGATCGCGCCCCTCGCGCTCCTCGGCCAGGAGGGGGACGCCGCCCGAGGATAGGACCGCGAGGAGGCTCGTGGCCGCCAGCTCGTAGCCGAGCGAGAAGCCTAGGATATCGACGTCGCGGACGGGAATGCCCGTTTCCAGGGTATAGAGCGGCAGGCCGCGCTCGCGCAGGATCTCCTCGAAGTCGGGCGCGGGAGCGAACACGCGCTCGGCCCTGACTCCCTCCAGGGAATTGAGCGTCGAATAGAGGATCCGTATGGCGTTGTTCGACATCCCGATCTCATAGAGGTCGGGGAAGCAGAGCGCGACGGAAAGGAGTCCCTCCCCTTCCTTCCGGGCGCAACCGGCCTCGCCGCCCAGGTAGCGCGCCGGCTTCTCGGCCCCGAGGAGGGCCGCGCCCAGCTCGTCGAGGGGGCGCACGCGCCGGGACGCCGCCCTCACGTGCGGAACCTCCTGGCGGAAATTCCCAGGAGCAGCCCGATCGCCGCCATCGCGGTCCAAAGCGAGGAGCCGCCGTAAGAGAGGAAGAAGAGCGGGATGCCGGTAACCGGCATGATGCCCATGGCCATGCCCGCGTTGACCATGAAGTGGAAGAAGAACATGCCCATGATGCCCGCGGCGATGCAGGAGGCATAGCTGTCCTTGGCCGTCTTGATGAGGGAGGCGCTCCTTCGCAGGAGGATGTAATAGAGTCCGAAGACGATGAGCCCCCCGATGAATCCCCACTCCTCGGCGATGATCGAGAAGATGAAATCCGTGCTCTGCTGGGGGAGGTATCGGTAATGGCTCTGGGTGCCCTGGAGGAATCCCTTGCCCAGGAGCCCGCCGGATCCGATCGCCGTTATGGACTGCATGATGTTCCATCCCGAGGCCCTGGGATCGATGCTCGGGTCGAGGAAGGCTATGAGCCGCATGATCTGATACTGCTTTAGCGCCTTGTTGGCGAGGAAGGACGCAGCGATCGATCCGGAGGCGATGAGCGAAACGTAGGCTATCCAGTAATAGTAGCGCTTCTTGAAGGAGAGCCAGCCCCAGACCGAGAGTCCCAGGACGACGCAGGCGATCGCTATCAGGAAGATGTTGTAGGGGCTCCGGTAGAATATGAATAGTATTCCCGTCGATGACTTCAGTACCGCGCTCTCCCAGTGGGGCAGTATCGTCAGGACGATCGTGGCGAGGCTCGCGGCGATTATAAAGACGATGTAGCGCCGGTCGAGCCCGGCCGCGTAGATGGCGAAGAGGAATATGGGGAAGAAGACGAGGGCCGTCCCGAGGTCGGATTGCGAGATGACGGCCGCGACCGGCGCGAAGATGATGGCGAAGGAGACGGCGAGGCGGCGGAAGGGCCTGTGGTGCTCCGAATCGGACAGGTACTGAGAAAGGAACAGGATCGTCGCGATCTTGAGGAATTCCGAGGGCTGGATGCCGTAGTCCCCGAAGAGCCCGATCCAGGACCTAGCGCCGTTCACGACCCGGCCGAAGAACCTGACGTAGACGACGAGGAGGAGGAAGAAGATATAGATGAAGACCGAGTAGTCCTTTATGCGCTGGTAGTCTACGAGGGCGACCGCCGCGGCGATCAGCAGGCCCGTGGCCGCCCAGAGCATCTGCTTGAGGTACTCGTTGGAGACCTGCAGGCCCTCGACGGTCAGTCCCGACGAATAGATCGACAGGATGCCGAAGACGATCAGGGCGAGCGAGACGCCGAGGATGACGAAGTCCATCTCGGCCAGGGTCTTCCTGAGCGAGCTCATTCCATCCGTCCTTGCGGCTTCGAGACGAGGTAGCGGAATCCCAGCGCGTCGATGGCCGCATCGTAGTCCTGACCGGCGAAGATGCCCTGGAATATCACGTTGGAGGCATAGG
>CAYPHO010000320.1:0-3821 GCA_964410245.1 uncultured Treponemataceae bacterium
GCTTCGAATCCCCTATTCTCCAGCAACAGAAAGAGCCGCCCATCGGGCGGCTCTCCTAAGCTGGAGAATAGGGGATTCGCCCTACGAGGCTCGACGTAGTGTCTCGCCTCTCCGGGCCGGCTCCGGCGCTGGCGCTCGGCATCCTGCCTCGCTTCCCTCGCTACCGCTCGGCGCGCCTCCGCTTCGAATCCCCTATTCTCCACCAATGATTCGGGCCGCCTATCGGCGGCCCTTAGATCGTGGAGAATAGGGGATTCGAACCCCTGACCTATAGATTGCGAACCTATCGCTCTACCAACTGAGCTAATTCCCCATTGGTCGCGGTCTTGCGACTGGAGTACTATACCTAAGAGGGGCGCTTGGATCAAGGGGAGGCTTTTCCCCTGGAGCGCCAGGCGAGGCGAGGTAGTTTGTATAGGGTAGGGGGTCCTATGGCGCGAGCTTTACGGTGCGGTCCAGCGATCGGGCTTGTCTTCGCTGCGTGGCTTGCGGGGGGGCTCGGTTCGGCCTGGGGCCAGGCGGGGACGGTCGGCAGGAACCTCACCTGCTACTACATAATGGAAGAAGGCGCATCGGCTGACGGCAATTCCTTATTTATGAAGAAAATGGGCTTTGATCCGGAGCTTCTTCGCAGTTATTGCCCCTCGACCTTCTCCCGGGGGCCGACGGGCTTCTTGACGAGGGCTCAGGGTAGCTTTTCTTATCGCGCCGATACTCCGGTCCTGGTGGATCGAAGCGGGAATCTGGCCTTATACGAGGTCGCGGTGAAGCTTAAGACCGATTCCCTGCCTGCCGCCCGCGAGACGGTGACGGTAACGATCGATTTCGCCGATCTCCGAAAGGGAAGGTCTTTGGTCCAGCCCGCCGTCAAGGCGATGGACTACGCCTCCGACAAGGCGGATCTGAAATCGGGCTGGGCCTGGATCGTCTCGATGAAGCGGGTGGCGCCGGGCAAGCTCGAGGCGGTGGTAGGGCTGTCGAGGTAGGCCCGCGCCCCCGCTCGTCATACTCGGACTTAGGCTACTCGTTCTCTTCCTCGTACAGGGCGTAGAGCTTGTCGTAATAGGCGCGCACGATCTTAAGCTCGGCCTGATCGATGTCTTTCGCTTCGGATAGGCCGAGGGTTGATGCCTTGGCCTCTTCCAGCGACTTGATGGTCTCGGCCTTCTGGTCGGGCGGCAGGTCCGACGCCCTGATCTGGGCGATGGCGTCGTCGAATTCCTTGGCCGTGTCGGGGTTCTGCCGTTCCATGGCGATGACCGCAGTCAGGTAGAAGGCGGTGCCCGAGACGTAGGCGAAGCGCTCGATGGTCCAGCCTCGCTTGGACATGAAGCTCTTGAACTCCTGGTCCATGAGGATGGCCTGGGGTATGCCGCCCTCTCCGGCGTCTTCCAGCTGCTTGCCCTTTTTCTCTAGCCAATCTACGACAGCGGGCCAATCGGCGACGAGCTTCGAGACTTCCTTGTCGGTCAGGGGCTTTTCCTTGGGCTGGGCCGAGGCGGCGGGCGCGAGGATGGCTATGGCTGCGAGGAGGGCGAGGATGGTTTTCAGCTGCTTCATAGGCCGAGTATAGCGCATCGGAGGGGCGGCGCGCGAGATCAGGAACCGGGACTCGGCTCGGGAACGGGGGGCGAGGCGGAAGTGGCGGGCGCGGCCGCCGCCATGGTCAAGAGCTCGACCCGGCCGGCGACGCCGAGCTTCTTGTAGAGGTGCCCGTTGTGGTTCGCGACGGTCGAGGCCGAGATGCCGAGCGCGTAGGCGATCTCCTTGTCGCTCGAGCCCGAGAGGATGAGGCGTGCGATCTCGGCCTCGCGATCGGACAGGCCGCGTTCCTTGAAGAGGGACTCGTAGTCGGGCCGGCCGGGCGATGAGGCGGGCGCGCGCCCCGCGGCGCGAGGCGCCGACGCGCCCGGGGCCGCGGCCTGGGCGCCGCCGCCCGCGCCGATCGCGCCGATCGCGCCGACATCCGCCCCTTCGTCGATAGAGTCGATCAGGTCGGCGATGGAGTCCTTGAGCCTGGCCTTGATCCGGGCCGAGACTTCGCGCTTGAGCGCGATGAGGTTCTCGACCTTGGAGCGCAGCTCGGCGGGCGAGAAGGGCTTCTCGATGTAGTCGAGGGCGCCGTCGCGCAGGGCCTTCTCCTTCTCCCGCCGGTCGGCCCGGGCGGTCAGGAAGACGAAGGGCAGGTCTTCGCGGCCCGCTCCGGCGCGGACGGCCCGGAAGAGCTCGTGGCCGTCCATGACGGGCATCATGACGTCGGATACGACGCAGTCGGGGCGACGCTCCTCGATCGCCTTCAGCGCCTCGCGGCCGTTCGCCGCGGCGCGGACCTCGAAGAGCCCGGACAGGATGCCGGCGATGGTCTCGCGGAGGTCGTCGTTGTCCTCGACGATGAGGACCGAGCCGCCCGGCCGGGCCCGGGGCGCGGCGCTCGCCGAGGTGGCGGCGGCGGCGGCCTCGGGGGCGCCCGCGTTCGGGGCGGCCGCGGGCGCGGGCGCGGCCGTCGGGTCGAGCGCGGCGGCCTCGGGGGCGGCCGGCGCGGCCTCCCGGCCCGCGCCCTCGGTCCCGATATCCTCGGTCCCGATGTCCTCGGCCCGGCCGAGGGGCGATCGGCCTAAGGGAATGAGGAGGGTGAAGGTGCTGCCCCTCCCGCTCTCGCTCTCGACCTCGGCCCGGCCCTCGTGGAGCTCGGCGATCTCCCTGACCAGGGCCAGCCCGATGCCCGAGCCCTCGTACTTGCGCTGGCTGCCGCCCTCGGCCCTGAAGAAGCGCGCGAAAATCCGCTCGCGCAGCTCGGGCTCGACGCCGATGCCCGAGTCCCGCACTTCGATGCGCGCGAAGGAGCGCGTCGCGTCGGCGGCGGCGCCGATCGAGACCGAGCCTCCGGGCGGAGTGAACTTGATGGCGTTGGAGACGAGGTTCTGCACCGCGGTCTCGAGCAGCTCGGGATCGGCGGAGGCGCGCAGGCCGGGATCGATCTCGCCCAGCTCGAGGCGGAGGCCCCGCGCCTGGGCGAGGGCGGAGAACTCGGCCGCGAGGGTCGAGAGGAAGGGACCGAGGCGGACGCTCGAGGTCCGCAGCTCGCCGGCCCGAAGCTCGAGCGATGAGAGGGCCAGGAGGTTGTCGATGTCCTTTTTCAGCTTCTTCGCGTTTCGCTTGATCGCGTCGAGAGAGCGCGCGTCCTCGTCGCCGCTTCCGGGCCCGGCGCCATGCGCGCGCTCGGTCCGGCCCATCCGGTCGGCGACGCCTATGATGACCGAAAGCGGCGTGCGCAGCTCGTGCGACACGTTCATGATGAAGTCGGTCTTCTGGCGATCGAGCTCGCGCAACGCGTGGTTCTCGGCTTCCTCCCGCTGGCGCTCGGCCTTCAGGCTCGCGAGGCGCGATCCCAGGTCGAGCGAGAGGATGAGCGAGTTTAAGAGGCAGCCGAGCATGAGGGGGTAGCCCTTCAGGAAGGCGCTCTCGAGCCCGGCGCCCTCGATTACCTCGAAGTCGAAGATGCCGATCGAGAGGAAGCCCGAGGCGAAGAGGACGAGGTTGAGGACGAAGGCTACTCTCGCGGCCCGGTTTCCCCGCGCGGACTCGTAGGCGAGGACGATGACGATGAGGCAGATGGCCGCCAGCGCGGGCAGGTCCGAGAGATGGAAGGGCAGGGAGATCGGCTCTCCCCCGCTAATGGCAAGCTGCGCGGCGAAGGCCATGGTGCTCGCCAGGGCGGCGATGCCCAGCGCGCCCAGGGACCTGCCCATCCACTTCGGCTGGCCCTCCCTGCGTATATAGTCGCGGAGGAAGAGGACCAGGGCGCCGATGTAGAGGCCCAT
>CAYPHO010000321.1:0-3810 GCA_964410245.1 uncultured Treponemataceae bacterium
CGCAGAAGCCGTCGAGGTTCTCGGTGTAGAGGAGGTCCATCGCGTCGATGATCATCGCGCTGTCGGTGGAGTTCTTGCCCGTCGTGTACGAGAACTGCTGCACGGGCTGGATGGCGTACTCGAGGAGCTTGTCCTTCCAGCTGCGCAGGTTGGTGCTGGTCCAGTCGCCGTAGATGCGCTTGACGCTGGCGACGCCGTACTTGGCGATCTCCGCGAGGAGCCCCTCGATGATGGACGCCTGGGTGTTGTCGGCGTCGATGAGGACGGCCAGCTTGAGCTGGCCCTGGAAAGCCTGTTGATCCTGATCGGGTCTGTTCTTCATTAGTCTTCTCCGAATAGTGATGCGCGCACGCGGCGGACCGTGCTTACGGCCCCCAGCGGTACGCGGGCGGGGCCGCCCGTGCCGAGATCCTCGGCCTCGAGCACCAGCCCCTTGTCGTTGCGCTCGAGCCTGACCGGCCTGAGCAGGGCCCGCACGGGCTCGGCCCCCGGCAGGCGATACAATACCTCGAGCCGGTCGCCCCTTCCGCGCAGGGCGCGCTCGACGACGCGGACCTTGCCGAGGTAGTCCAGGCCCCCCGCCTCGAGGCGCTCCGCGCGGGGGTCGGACTGCGCGATCTGCCGCGCGGTTAGGACCAGCCTGCGCTCGACGCGCTCGGCCAGCTCGCGGCGCTCATCCTCGGGGCGGCCGGAGGCGGCGACCGCGGCCCGCAGCTCGGCGAGCCGGGGCTCGGGGTCGAGGACGGTAGCGGTCGCGTCGGCGGTAGCGGCTCCGGCGGCCCCGCTCGCGCCCGCGGCCCCGCTCGCGCCCGCGGCCCCGAGGCCGACGCGCAGGACCGCGAGGCCGAGCGCGGCCGAGATGGGCGCGCCGGGCCGGCCGCGCTGGTCGGCGGCGATGCCGAAGGCGGCCGCCGAAGCGCCATCCGCGCCGGCTAGGCCGAGCGGCGAGGCCTCGATCGCGGGCGGGGACTCGAGGCCCGCGCCGGCCAGGATTGCGGAGGCGGCTTCCTGCGTGACCGCCGACAGGAAGTACACTCCGTCCGCGAGGATCTCGGCGTCGATCCGGCCCAGCTCGATCGCGCGCTCAACGATCGGCCGCTGGCGCTCGTCCGCGGCCAGGACGAAGCCGCGGTAGAGCCTGAGCGAGCGGTACTCCTCCTCCCAGGCGGAGAGGGAGAAGGCGAGGCTCTGCGGCAGGCTCGAGAGCGACATCGCCTCGAGGGAGGCGCGCAGGCGCGCCGCGGAGAGCCCCGAGGCGAAAGCCCTCCGCGCGGTCTCGCGGTCGATCTCGAGGCTCCACACTTTCTCGAGCGAGACGGGCTTGGCCGCCGAGAGCGCGATGAAGCGCTCCTCGAGGCTCGCCTCGGGCATGAGGTGCAGCGCGTGCGAGCCCTCGGCGACGAGGACGGGGCCGCGCCCGCCTCCCGGGCCCCCGGCGCGGCCGGCCGCCCCGGCCGATCCTTCCCCGCCGAGCCGCCCCGATTCGGGCCCGGGAGCGGCGGATCCGGCCAGCCCTAGGGCCGCGAGCGCGGAAGCGGCCGCCCTTGGATCGAAGTCCCCGCCGAATCCTTCCGAGCGCGCCGCGATCCTGAGCCAGCGCGGCAGGGAGCGCGGATCGGGACGGAAGGACGCGGGAAGGGCCCTCATGGCGGCCGCGAGCAGGGCTCCCAGCTCCCGCCCCCTCGCGGCGGCGCCCCGGGACGAGGCCTCGGCCCCGCCCTCGCCCCGGTCCTCGGCCTCGGCCTCGCCGCCCGCGGCGAGGCTTCCCGCGAGGAGGAAGGGCAGGTCCTCGCCCCAGGCATCCAGGGCCCGGGCGAAGGACTCGCGGTCGGGCAGCCGGCAATCCCCCTCGGCCCTGATGAAGAGCGCGGACTCGAAGGCGCGGACCAGGAGATCGAAGAGCTCGGGGGGGACCGAGGGCAAGAGCGCCTGAGCGCGCTCGAGCCCCTTCTTCGTCAGGCCCCCGGACTTGCGCAGGACGGCCGGCGAGTGGAAGACGAAGGCGAAGAAGGCGAGCGCGGTCTCGGGACCGATCGGCGGGGCCGCGGCGGCCGCCTCCCTCTCCGACGCGGCGCCCAGGAGGACGCCGGGTCCCAGCGCCAGGGCGGCCAGCTCCCCCTCGAGGATGGGATTCACCGCGACGAGCCTCTTGCCGCCCGATTGGTAGCGGAAGAGGACGAGGCGGTCGAGGAGGTTGTCGATCCGCAGGCCCAGGTCGAAGAGGGGCAGCTCGCCCGCGAAGAGCTCGCGCAGGGAATGCTCGGGACAGGGGCCGACGAGGAGGGCCGAGCCGATTATCCGGGCGTCGAGCCCGTCGATCAGGGCCAGGATCGAGGCGCGCGTCTCCTCCCGCCGGATGAAGGCCTCGAGCCTCGAGGCCAGGTCGCGCTTGTCGTAGGGCGTCTTGATAGGCCCCAGGTAGTTGCGGACCGCGCCGAGCAGGGACTCGGTCCCCGCGGTGAGGAGGGCTCCCGACCAGTCCGCGGCGCTCGGGCGCGGGATTCGCGGCGCGGCGGCGCCCGTCATTCCCAGGCCTCTATGTGATAGCGGTAGCCCTGCTCGGTCAGGAACTTCCGCCGGTTGGACGCGAACTCCTCCTCGACGGTGAAGCGCGACACGAGCGAGTAGAAGTAGGAGTTGCGCGCCTTGGGCCTGAGGATGCGCCCGAGCCGCTGCGCCTCCTCCTGCCGCGACCCGAAGGAGCCCGAGACCTGGACGGCCACCGAGGCGTCGGGCAGGTCGATGGCGAAGTTGGCGACCTTGGACACCACGATGACCTTGGCCCTCCCCGCGCGGAAATCCGAGTAGATCCGCTCGCGCTCGGGATTGGGGGTGCGGCCCGTTATGAGCGGGGCCCCCAGGTTCTCGGCTATCCTGCCCAGCTGGTCGAGGAACTGCCCGATCACCAGGACGCTCTCGTCGGGATGGTTGGCGACGAGCTCCCGCACGGCCTCGTACTTCGCCTCGTTCTCCGCGGCCAGCCTGTGCTTGTCGCGGCCCTCGGCGACCGAGTAGCGGAAGCGGTCGTCCTCGGGAAGGGGAACGCGGATCTCGCGGCAGTAGGCCTCGGCGATGAAGCCCTGCCGCTCGAGGTCCTTCCAGGGCACGTCGTAGCGCTTGGGCCCGATCAGGCTGAAGACGTCCTCCTCGCGGCCGTCCTCGCGCACCAGGGTCGCGGTCAGACCCAGCCGCCTGACCGCCTGGATCTCGGCGACGACCTTGAAGACCGGCGCGGGCAGGAGGTGGACCTCGTCGTACACTATGAGTCCCCACTTCTCCCGGCGGAACAGCTCGAAGTGGGGAAAGTCCGATTCCTTGTCGGGCCTCCACGTGAGGATCTGGTAGGTGGCGACGGTCACCGGCCTGACCGACTTGCCCGCCCCGGTGTACTCGCCGATCGAGTCCGCGGGAAGCTCGGTCTTGTCCGCGAGCTCGTCCATCCACTGATGGACCGCGGCCACGTTGGTCGTCACTATCAGGGTCTTGCGCCCGATCGCGGCCATCGCGGCCATCGCGACGACCGTCTTGCCCGAGCCGCAGGGCATGACCACGACGCCGTAGCCGGAGCCGGGCTTGCCGCCCCCTATGAAGGCAGCTAACGCGTCGCGCTGGTAGGGCCTGAGCGAGAAAGCGCCGCCGGAGGCTCGGGCCTCGCGCAGCCTGATCTCGAGGGGGTCGCCCGGGGCCAGGGGCGCCTCGTCCTTGACGGGCCAGCCCAGGCGCAAAAGCTCGCGCTTCACCGTGCCCCGGTCGGCCAGGGCCAGCTCGAAGCCGCCCTTGACCGCGGACAGCCACTTCGCCAGCCGCTTG
>CAYPHO010000322.1:0-3802 GCA_964410245.1 uncultured Treponemataceae bacterium
CGCTACTTCCTGGCCATGTGCTACGAGAAGACGCGGAGCCTCGACCAGGCCATCGACCAGTGGGAGCGGATCTACTCCAAGAAGCCGAATTTCCGCGACGTCGCGGAGAAGCTCGCCCAGTACCAGGAATACCGTACCGACGATAGGATGAAGGACTACCTCACCTGCGGCCGCGACGAGTTCGCCGAGCTGTGCAAGGCCGTGGTCCAGGGTCCCATGGGCCTGTCCATCCGCGATACCAGCGAGGTCCAGAACGGGGTGGACATCATCGCCGTGGAATCGGACTCGGACAAGTGGATGGCCGCCAAGAAGATGCCCAGGCTGGTCCGATTCCTCAGGATCTCCGACAACCTCGACGAGGGCACGGTCCGCTCCCTCCTCGACCAGATGAAGAAGCTCAGCATAGTCCGGGGAACCGTAGTGACCAGCTCGGGCTTCAGCAGGGCGGCCCTCGACTTCGCCGAGAACCGCTCCGTCGAGCTCCTTACGAAGGACAAGCTCCAGGAAATGCTCAAGGCCGCTCCGTCGCCGGCGACCCGGCGATGAAGATCCTCTGCGTGTCGGACCAGGTCGATCCCCTGGTCTACTCGCCCCGCATGAAAGAGCGATACGGGGACGTCGACCTGGTGCTCAGCGCGGGCGACCTGCCCGCGGAGTACCTCGGCTTCATCACGTCGATGCTCAACAAGCCCATGGCCTACGTCGCCGGCAACCATGACGTCGAGGCCCCGCTCGACCGGACATTCGCGGGGAGGTGGCCGATGACGAGCGAGCTCTCGGCCATCGAGGACCACTGGCGCGCCACCGGGGCGGCCAACCTCGGCTTCAGGATCAGGAGGGAGGAAGGCCTCATCATCCTCGGCCTTCCCGGCTCGATGCTCTACAACGACGGCCCCAACCAATACAGCGAGGCCTCCATGGCCTTACGCATCGCCCTCCTCGCGCCGCGCCTCATCCTGAACCGGATATTCCTGGGGAGGGCGGTCGACATCGTCCTGACCCACGCGTCCCCGCGGGGCATCCACGACCGCGACGATCCCTGCCACAGGGGCTTCAAGTGCTTCCTCTGGCTCATGCGCGCCTTCAAGCCTCGCTGGCTCGTGCACGGCCATATCCACCTCTACGACCTTCGGGACGTCCGCATCACCGAATACGGGGATACGACGGTCGTCAACGCCTTCGGCCACTGGATCATCGACACGGAGGCCTAGGCGATGCCCAATTGGTTCGCTAACCAAGCCGAGGACGACTTCACCAAAGCCCGGACGCGGGAGCTCCTATCGCGCGTGTCGAGCCTCATGGATCCCTCGCGCGGCAGCCTCCTCCCCCTCGAGGACGTGCTGGCCATCCTGAAGCCCGAATCGGAGACCTACGTCGGCATGGAGGCCGTGCCCCTGGACCGCATCGTCGGCAGCGAGGGACGCTACCGGGACTTCGACCGCCACTTCCTCCCGAGGAAGGAATTCCTCCGCAACCGCTGGATCAGCGTCGACATGGCCCACTACAAGGACGTACCCCTGCCGCCCATCCGCATCTACGAGATCGGCGGGGTCTACTTCGTCAGGGACGGCAACCACCGCGTCTCGGTCGCGCGCTCCCGCGGGGCCGCCATGATCGACGCCGAGGTGACCAGGCTCGGATCGGCGGTCTCCCTGCGGCCGGGCATGACGCTCGCGGAGATAAGGAAGGAGCTGGTCGCCTACGAGAAGCGTCGCTTCTACGAGAAGACAGGCTACGGGCGGATCACCGGTGACGATTCCCTTAACTTCACGAGCCCCGGCCGCTACGACCAGGTCCTCGAGCACGTCCTCGTGCACAAGTACTACGCCAACCAGAGCCGCGAGGGCGAGATGTCCTTCGAAGAGGCCCTGCATTCCTGGTACGAGGGGGTCTACTCGCCCGTGGTCGCGGCGATCGCGGACGGCGGCCTGGTATCGCGCTTCCCCGGCCGTACCAGCTCGGACCTGTACATGTTCATCGTCCAGCACTGGGACGAGCTCAAGCGCAAGTACGGGCTGTCCTACTCGATCGACGCTGCGGCCCGGGACTTCGGAGATCGATACGGCGCGACGGCGTGGCAGCGGACCAAGGACCGGGCGTTGTCCGCGGCCGCTTGGATCCGCTCGCTCCTGGGATTGCCGCGCCGAAAGCCGTAACCTCGGCTTCATGAGACTGTTTACATTGCGAGCGGACGTACGGACGATGCGCCGCTCGACGCACCTTCTTCATCGCTCCCGGGGTATTCCTCCTGCCCCGGGAGCGCTTTTTCTAAGTAGCGCCCGGTCCTCGGCCGGCCCCGCCTGCCCCCCCCTCCCTTCCGATTGACACTGCCGGAGCCTTTTATTATCTTAATGCGGCTTAAGCAAGGAGCAGACCATGGCACAGGTATCCAAGAACTCCCGAACGGCTAGCGCGACCCAGCGCTTCTATTGCCCCTGCGGCGGGGAAGTCAAGATGAAGACTCTTTTCGAGAACGGTAAGGTAAAGAACCTCGCCGAATGCGAGAAATGCAAGAGGACCGAGCGCCGCCCCCGCGATTTTTCCTGATAGGACCGCGAAGGGAAGACTGGGAGGCTGCCTAAGGGCGGCCTTCTGTTTTTCGGATCCACGTCGCCTCGCTCTAGGCAGCCGCGTCGATGCCCCGCAAACGAGAGGCGGAAGAAGCGGTAATTCTTTTTATGTTATGGTTCCCCGAGCTTACGAGGACTATCCCGCGTATTGACAACCGGGCCTGGTTCTGGTAGCCTCCCCCATTAGTCGGATAGGTTCCAACGGAGGGTAGTTCATTTGGCCACTAATAATTCCGCCGAGAAGAGAAACCGCCAGAACATTAAGCGGCACGCGGCGAACAAAGCGGCGAAGACCGCGGTGCGAAGCTCCGCCAAGAAGGTCGTCGCGGCCTCGAAGGGCAAGGACAAGTCGGACGCCGAGGCGGCGCTCAAGGATATGATCAAGACGATCGACACCGCCGCCCGCAAGGGCATCGTCTCCAAGAACGCCGCGTCCCGCAAGAAATCGAGGATGCAGCGGCTCGTTAACTCTCTCGGGGCGTAAGCGCGAAGTACGGTGCGCCCCTGGCGCCGCCGTATAACCATACTAGGGCACGGGGAAGGGGACCATGGCTGGTAAAGTCACGAAGGCCGAGCTGATCGAAGCTCTCCACGCCGGCAGGACGATGAACCGCAAGGAGATCCACGGCCTCATCGACGCGCTCTTCGACGAGATTAAAGGCGCGATCCTCGCGGGCAAGACCGTCGAGCTGCGCGGCTTCGGCACCTTCGAGGTCAAGCTGCGCAAGGGCCGCAAGCGGGCCCGCAACCCGAAGACGGGGGCCATCGTCTCGGTCGAGGATCACGGCGTCGCTTCCTTCCGTCCCGGCAGGGAGCTCAAGAAGGCCGCCTGGACGGTCAACCCCTCCTCCGAGCCGCAATCCGGCCCGGAAGAGGCTCAAGCCTAGCCTTCTCGGCGCGCGGGCCGCGGCATGCGCGCCCGATCGCATTGACAGGCCAGAATCCCCGTGTGAGAATAGCTGTATCTGAAATCGCGAGCGGCAGGCGCGTCGCGGGCTAGGATCGGAGCTGAATGGATACGAAGAAGCGGATACTCCTCGTCGACGACGAGCAGATCAACCTCGAGTTCTTCGAAGTGATGCTGACCAAGCTCGGCTTCGTCATCGAGAAGGCCGATTCGGGCACCGAGGCGCTCGATGCGGTCAAGCGCTTCAAGCCCGACCTGATAATCCTCGATAACGTCATGCCCAAGCTCTCCGGCTGGGAAGTCACCAAGATCCTCAAGACCAGCG
>CAYPHO010000323.1:0-3727 GCA_964410245.1 uncultured Treponemataceae bacterium
ATCGCGTCCAGGATCTGCTCGTTCGACAGCGCTGCCATATTAACTTCTCCTACTTAAGACTCGCCTTACCCATACGGGCGGCATCGAAGGCAAACAGGAACGGCAGCTACCGAAGCCTGAATGCCGCAAAGAACGGATGAATCACGCCTGCGCGGGCGACTCCGGCGCGGGAGCGGCAGCCTCGGCGGGAGCGGCTTCCGCGGCGGCGGAGCCCTGCGGATCCGCGGCGGGAGCCTCGGCGGCGGCCGGCGCGGCCGCGGCGGGAGCGCCGCCCTCTTCCTTCTTCTCCTTGAGCGCGACGAGGGTATAGGCCAGCTTCTGCACCGGGCTCTTCAGCCCGGCCATGAACATGGCGATGAGCTGGTTGCGTCCCGGGAGCTTAGAGAAGGCCTCGATCTCGGCCGTGCCCATGAAGCCCTTGTCCACGAGCCCGGCCTTCACCTTGAGGGCCGGGGCTTCCTTGGCGAAGTCGACGAGGATCTTCGCGACCTCGTTCGGGTCGGACGTGGCGAAGGCGACCGCGGTCGGCCCGACCAGGACCGGCACGACTTCCTTGGTGTATCCGAGCTCCTCGAAGGCGATGCGCGCGAAGTTGTTCTTCACGACGTGGAAGGTCGCGTTCTTCTCGCGCAGCTGCCTCCGCAGGGCGGAGATCTGCTCGACCGTGAGTCCGCGGTACTCGGCGAAGATATAGTCCTTCGCGCCGCCGATCTTGTCCTTCAGCTCGACGATTGCGTCGGCCTTGGCCGACTGTATCTTGGTGGCTCGCATTGCCATGGCGCTTACCTCTTCTCGCTCTTAGCCTGGGCTACGCGCACGCTCGGCCCCATGGTCGAGGCCAGGTACACCGAGCCCACGAAGTCGCCCTTCGCGTCCGCGGGGCGCTTGCGGCCGATCTCATCGAGCAGGGTCGTGAGGTTCTCGGACACCTGGGCGCTCTCCATCGAGACCTTGCCGATGGCGAGGTGCACGATATTGGACTTGTCGGTGCGGAATTCCGTGCGTCCCTTCCGGAGCTCGGCCACGGCGGCCTTGAGATCGAAGGTGACGGTACCCGTCTTGGGGTTGGGCATGAGCCCCTTGCGGCCGAGGACCATACCGAGCTTTCCGACGTCCTTCATCATGTCCGGGGTGGCGACCGCGACGTCGAAGTCGAGCCAGCCGCCCTTGACCTTCTCGATGAGCTCGTCGGAGCCGGCGAAGGCGGCGCCCGCGTCGAGGGCTTCCTTCTCCTTCTCGGGCTTGCAGAAGACCAGGATCTTCTTCTCGCCGCGGAACTGGTGGGGAAGGACTACGGTATCGCGCACGGACTGGCTCTTCTTGAGGTTGAGCCTGACGTGCACCTCGACGGTCTCGTCGAACTTGGCGTAGTGGAGCTCCTTGACCAGGGCGCAGGCGGCCGCGGCCTCGTACTCCTTCTCGGCGTCGTACTTCTTCGCCGCCTCGTCGTATTTCTTGCCGCGCTTCATTTCGAGTACTCCGTTTCGACGCCCATGGAGCGGGCGGTGCCGGCGATGATGCGCTTCGCGGCCTCGATGTCGTTGGCGTTGAGGTCGGGCATCTTCTGCTTGGCGATCGCCTCGAGCTTGTCGGTCGCGAGCTTGCCGACCTTCTGCTTGTGCGGCACGCCCGAGCCCTTCTCGATGCCCGCGGCCCTCTTGATGAGGACCGACGCGGGCGGGGTCTTCAGTATGAACGTGAAGGTCTTGTCCGCGTAGACCGTGATGACGGCGGGGATCACGAGCCCCGCCTCCATGCTCTTCGTCCTGTCGTTGAACTGCTGGCAGAACTGGGGAGCGGATACTCCGTGAGGCCCGAGCGCCGGGCCGACGGGCGGCGCGGGAGTAGCCTTCCCGGCCGGGCACTGGACCTTGATGATCGCAGTTACCTTCTTCTTCGCCATCGCCTCTCTCCTTTCGTGGTGTACCCGGCGCCATGGCGAGCGAAGCCCGCCAGGAATCCGGGGTAGCGTGCGCGACGATCGAGCCGATCGCCCGCGATCGCCGAAGGCGATCGCGACGCGAATCGCTGCGCGATTCGCGCACTCCCATCATTGGAGTAAAACCCCTATGAGAAGCGCCGCGCCGCCCCGTGGCCGCGCGCCGCCGCTTTCAAATATCATCGAGATCGCGCCGGGGGCTCGGCTAACTCCCCGACGGCTCGCCATTATACGGAAAACGGCGGCGCCTGCCGAAACGCTCGGCGCCGGCGAATCTCAGGAATCCCGCGGGATTCGCCTCGCAGTTGCGTCGAGATCCCGGGCGCAACTGCCCAAACCGGCCTAGACCTTCTCTACCTGCAGCATGTCGACCTCGACGGGCGTCGCGCGCCCGAAGATGCCGACCATAACCTTAAGCTTGGACTTCTCGAGGATGACCTCCTCGATCGCCCCGGTGAAGGACTCGAAGGGACCGTCGATGATCTTGACCTGCTCGCCGGGCGAGAAGGTCTGGCGCGAGCGGACGCTGCGGTCGCCCTTGATCTCGCCGGCGCGCTGGAGGACGCCCCGCGCCTCCTCGGCCGATATCGGCTGGGGCTTCTTGTGCTGCATCGCCCCGACGAAGCCGGTAACCCCCGTGATCTTGCGGATGGTCCCGCAGGTGGCCTTCCAATCGGCCTCGGGGAGGTCCATCTCCACCAGGATATAGCCGGGAAGTATCTTCCGCGACGAGGAGCGCTTCTTGCCGTCCTTGACGTCGACCACTTCCTCGCTCGGCACCCTGATGTCGGTGACGATGTCGCGGCTGAGGTCGCCGTTCTCGATCAGCATGCGGATCGTGCGCTCGATCTTGTTCTCGTAGCCTGAGTAGACGTGAAGAACGTACCAGGACTTTGCCATGCCCTATGCCCGTCGCCCTTATTTAAAGACGGCGTCGATGCCGACGACGAGGAGGTAGTCGATGAAACCGAGCACGCCGGCCATGATGAGCGTCGAGAGGAGGACGACCTTCGTCGAGGCGATGACGTCCTCTCGGCTCGGCCAGACGACCTTCCTGAGCTCGGCGTAGCTGTCCTTGAAGAACTGGACAATCTTCTTCACAAACGGCTCCTTGCGCAGCGGAGGCGAAATCGGCCGTCCCGACGGCCCCGCGCGTATCAGCGCGACTCCCCAAGGGAATCGCTTCGCGAATCGCGGAAAGCTCCCGCGATTCGCGACAGGCCAGGAAGGACTCGAACCCTCAACATCCGGTTTTGGAGACCGGCGCTCTACCATTAGAGCTACTGGCCTTCGGTCGGATTCGAGGTTTCCGGAAAGGAAACCTCGAATCCGACCGGCAGTTCACGCGCTAGGCGCGCAAACTGCAGCTTCCATTCGCCGCGCGTCGGCAGCGCGCGGCCCCATGACATCCGCCCGGCGCCGATCGCGCCGGGAATGCATCACTTGACCTTCGTCTCTTTATGCAGCGTGTGCTTCCGATCCCACTTGCAATACTTCATGAGCTCGAGCTTTTCCTGCTGAGTCTTCCGGTTCTTCTTGGTGGTGTAATTGCGCCGCTTGCATTCCGAGCACGCGAGGGCGATGATCTCCACCGTCTGTTTCTTGGCAGCCATATCCGTTCCTTTCACCGCGACCGGATTAATCCTGCCGCGCCCATAAAAAAGAACCTCCAAGCCAAGGCATTCCGCGCCTTAGCCTGAAAGGAATTACGTACACCTCTCGCGCTTCCGGCCTGTAAAACTTACAGACAGCAAGCCCTCGAACGGAATCGAACCGTTGACCTTATCC
>CAYPHO010000324.1:0-3726 GCA_964410245.1 uncultured Treponemataceae bacterium
CACGCGGATGAAGACCCGATCTCCTTCGATCTCGATGCCGTACATCGCGGCGATTTTTGGCCCGACCTTGTCGAGGAGCCAACAGTAGCTCTCGTCCATCGTCCGCGGATAGCGGACCTCGCTGTAGAATTCCCGCTCGACCGCGAAGCCGGCCTCTCGGCACAGCGCCTCGATCTCGGCGCGGCGATAGAAATGTACGTGGCCGTCGCGCTTGAGGGCCTGGAACTCGTCGATGAAGCCGACCTCGTCCTCGTCGAGGGTCAGGGGATCCGAGAGGATGAAGAAGCCGCCCGGCGCGACGACCCGCGCGATTTCGGCGAGGCTTGCGCGGATGTCGGGGAAATGGTGGAGGGCGTATCTCGAGGCGCAGTGGGTGAAGCTCGCGTCGTCGAAGGGAAGCTCGCCGCCGGGGGAGGGGAAGTAGCATTGCGGATCGATATTTGGCTATGCTCGGCGTTCAGGGAGATCTCGGCATGAAAGAAAGAATCAGGGAAACGATCCTCGATCTCGGCGCGGATGTCTGCGGATTCGCGCGCATCGAGAGATTCGACGGCGTTCCGAAGGACTATCACCCGCGCTCGATCTGGGAGCGTTGCGAAACGGCGATCGTCTTCGGCGTCGCCCTGCCCAAGGGGCTCTTCGAGATCGGCTCGAGGCTCGTGTACGCGCGCTTCAACGATATGGCCAAAGAGAAGGCCGACTCCGTCGCCTGCGAAGCGGCGCTCGCGATCGAGCGGGACTACCCGGCGAAGGCCATTCCGGTACCCTGCGACACGCCCTACGAGTATTGGGACGCGGACAGCATGACCGGGCGCGGCCTTATCAATATGAAGAGGGCGGCGGTGCTGGCCGGGCTGGGCAGTATCGGAAAGAGCCAGCTCTTCATCAACCGGGCCTTCGGCAACCGCCTGACCATCGGCATGATCCTTGTCGACGCGGCGCTCGAGTCCGACGCTCTCAGCCCCGAGCTCTGCCTTCCCGGCTGCTCGATTTGCGTCACTGGCTGCCCGGTCGGGGCGATCGGCGCCGATGGCGTGGACCAGAAGAAGTGCCGTCAGAATACCTACGGGAAGACCGCTCGCGGCTTCGATACGGTCGAGTGCTACCGATGCCGGTCCCTGTGCCCGCTCAAGTACGGGGTCGGGGCGGGCGCGGCGACGGTCCTCGAGGGGGCGTCGTGAGCTACGTCGACGAAAACAAGGAGGCCTGGGAAGAGGCCTTCGATATGCGCTCTCCCGACTGGGGCGAGGACATCGTCCGGCGCGTGCGGAGCGAGGACTATCCTTTCTTCGACCAGGAGATGACCGACGCGTTGCGCGCGCTCGATGTCCGCGGGAAGATGGTCGGGCAATTCTGCTGCAACAACGGCAGGGAGCTCTTGTCATGGCTTCGCTCGGGCGGCGCGCGTCGCGGGCTCGGCTTCGACATCGCCGAGAACCAGGTCGCCTTCGCGAAGGCCAAGGCGGCGGAGCTCGGCCTTGATTGCCGCTTCGTGGCGACGGATATCCTCAAGATCGGCGCGGAATACGGGGACGCCCTCGATGCCGCGATCATCACGATAGGCGCCCTCTGCTGGTTCGAGGACCTGAACGCCTTCTTCGGCGCCGTCGCGCGCTGCCTGAAGGAAGGCGCCGCGCTTATTATCCACGAGCAGCATCCCGTGACGAACATGCTGGCCCTGCCCGGCGACGAGGGCTATGCCGAGGCCTGCCCGGCCAGCCTGGCGCATTCTTATTTCCGCAAAGTATGGAAGGGCAACGAGGGCATGGGCTATATCGCCGGCCGATCCTACCCCTCGAAGACCTTCACCGACTTCACGCATTCCCTCTCGGAAATTCTCGGCGCGATGCTGGGCGTCGGGTTCCGCGTCCGCGCGCTGCGGGAGTACGAGCGGGACATCTCGGGTATGTTCGGGCATCTGGAGCGGAAGGGCATCCCCCTGTCGTACATCCTCGAGGCTAGGCTCGAGGGCCGGGAGGCGCCCTGATGTTCCGCGTCCAAGAGCTGGACGCCGAGGGAAGGGCGGCCTACGAGGCGGCCCTCATGGAGCGCAAGGCCTGGCTTGACGAGCGCGGGAAGGGCCTGTGGAAGGCCGAGCACCTGACTGCCGCCGGTATGTCGGCGCGTTATGCGAACCCGGTTTTCTACGGCGCCTTCGAGGGGCCGGACCTGGCGGGAGGCTTCGCCCTGGTCGAGCGGGACCCGCTGTACTGGCCGGATAGCTCGGGGGATAAGGCTTTCTATATCCACAAGCTGGTCGTTGCCCCGCGCTTCGCCGGCCTCGGCTGCGCCGACCTCATGATCGAGTGGGTCAAGGAGCTCGCCGCGCGGAGCGGCAAGGACTTCGTCAGGCTGGACTACGATTGGAAGCGCCCCTACTTACGCGAAATGTACCTGAGGCGCGGGTTCGCGGACGCGCGCTCGACCAGTACAGCCGACGGCTGCCCGCTCATGCTGGCCGAGTGCCGCATCGCCCCGCGCGGCTAAGGGCCGGGATCCGGGCCTGTTTGGGGCCGCCGGAGCGGCCGCAGTGTCGAGGCCGCCGCCGCGGCCTTATCCCAGGTAGATCCTCGCGTTCTTCAGGCTGTATACGGGGACGAATGGTACGAGTACCGGCACCTTCTCGACGTAGGCCCGGAACTCGGGGTCGGAGCCGTAGCGCTCTTCCTGCTTCATCTCCAGGCGCCTGGCCGAGCCGATCATGACCAGGACGATGCCCGCGTAGCCGATCGCCGACAGGATCCATGCCGTCAGTGTCCCGATCAGGGCCGCGCCCGAGGCGACCAGGCCGGTCCACACGAGGATCTCGCCGAAGTAGTTGGGGCAGCGCGATAGGCGATACAGGCCGGTGTCGCAGAAGCGCTTCGGCGCCTTCTTCTTGGCCGCGCTCTTCTGGGCGTCGGCGATCGCCTCGAGGGCCAGGCCTAGGGCGGTCAGGGCGACTCCCGCGATCGAGAGCCAGGGTGCGCCGTCGCGCGCTCCCCTTGCCTCGGCGGCGAAGCGAGAGAGCAGGGGCATGTACATGACGACGTACAGTAGCGCGACGGTCGGCCAGATCGCCAGCTTGAGGCCCAGTCCTACGCTCGAGGGGCGGTCGCCGGCGACGGCTTGGGACGCTTGATACGAGCTCTTCGTCTCCCTGACTACCAAGAAGGTGCCGAGCCTAATGCCGTAGGCCGCGATTAGCGCCGCCTCGATCCAGGTTACGAGGCTCGCGCTCTGCGCGCCTAGGACGCAGGAGGCGATCGCCATGGCGGCGATCGAATAGCCGTAGCCGATCGAGATGAAGAAGACGTACTTCTTGAAGCCGACCGCGGATACCGCGAGGCAGAGGCCCAGGAAGAGGATCGTCGCGGCGGGCAGCTGGTCGCCAATTATCGTGGTTGAGAGCATGATCCGAGTATATCCGAGGCGCGGCGCCTGGTCCAATTACGCTCCGCCTAGGGCCGCGCGGACCCGGCGTCCCTCCGCGCCGAGCGCGGGATCAGGTCCCTGCCGCCTCGGCCGCCTCGAGGTTGGCGATCACCTTGCGCAGGCCGGATTCGAAGGCGTCGATCTCTTTCGCGCTCATGCCCGCGTAGAATACGGCGATCATCCGGGCCGAGGCGGCGTCGTAGGCGGCTTTCATCTTCTTGGTAGAGGCCGACATGAAGATCGCGCGCGCGCGGCCGTCGCCCTCGACCTTCTCGCGCCGTATCCTCCCCTCGGTCTCCATCTTGTCCAAGG
>CAYPHO010000325.1:0-3718 GCA_964410245.1 uncultured Treponemataceae bacterium
GGTCGCGGGCCTCTTCATGATCGGCCAGCGCGACTTCAAGCGCATGCTGGCCTACAGCTCGGTCGAGCACATGGGCATCCTGGTCGTCGGCCTGGGCATCGGCGCCCCGGCACTCTTCGGGACCATGCTCCACGTCGCGACCAACGCCGCGGCCAAGGGAGTGCTCTTCCTCTCCGCGGGCAACATCCACCGCGCCTACGCCTCGAAGTCGACCGACGACGTGCGGGGCGCCCTGCGGCGCCTGCCGCTCTCGGCCGGCCTCTTCCTGGCCGGCTTCCTGGCGATCACGGGATCGCCGCCCTTCGGTCCCTTCGTCAGCGAGTTCTCCATACTGAGCGGAGCCTTCGGCGCGGGAAGGAGCGGCGTCGCCCTGCTCTTCCTCGCCTTCCTCCTCCTCGTCTTCGTCGGAATGGGGAAGACGGTGCTGAAGGTCGTCCAGGGCAGGGCGCCCCTCCGCGGCCCCGAGGAGAGCTATCGCGACGGATTCCTGACCGCGGCGCCCGTGGCCGCCCTGATGGTCCTCGTCCTCATGCTCGGGCTTTGGATCCCCGAGCCGCTGCGGAATCTGATCGACGCCGCCGCGGCTTTCCTGGAGGCCGCGCCGTGAGCCGCGACGACATCCCCCTGGCCAGGACGAGCAACGGCGGCGTCCTTGCGTTGGACGCCATCCCCTCCTTCGATGCCGAGCGCTTCGCCCGCGTCCTTTCCGATTGCCTCAGGCAGGGCTTGCGCCTCTGCTCCTACTTCGCCGCCGAGGCTCGGCCGCGCGGCGCGGCCGCGGAGCGCGCCGGCGGGACCGCCGCGGCCGGCGCGGAGCTCTTCGCCGTACTGGCCGACGACGAGAACGGCTGCCTTTACGTCGGGCGCGCTCCTCTCGATTCTGATTCCTTCCCCTCGATCGCTCCCGACTTCCCTCAGGCCCAGCTCTTCGAGCGCGAGATCGCCGAGCAGTTCGGCCTTAGGCCCATCGGCCACCCCTGGCTGAAGCCGGTGCGCTTCGCGCCGCCCATGGCCGCGTCGGCCGGCGGCGCGGCCGCGGCCGCCGCGACCCTCCAGCCCGGCACCGGCGACTTCTACCGCGTCGAGGGCGAGGAGGTCCACGAGGTCGCCGTCGGCCCCGTCCACGCGGGCGTCATCGAGCCCGGCCATTTCCGCTTCCAGTGCCACGGCGAGCGGGTCTTCCACCTCGAGATAGCCCTGGGCTACCAGCATCGCGGCGTCGAGGAAGCCCTGACAGGCGGCCCCGACAAGCGCGGCCTCCATTACGTCGAGAACGCGTCCGGCGACTCGGCCGTCGCCCACGCGAGCGCCTACTGCGCCGCCGTGGAGGCCCTGTCCCGCTCGCGCCGGCCCGCCCGCGCGCACGCGATAGGCGCCATAGCCCTCGAGCTGGAGCGCCTGGCCTGCCACGTCGGGGACCTGGGCGCGATTTCGGGGGACGTGGGATTCCTGCCCACCGCGAGCTACTGCGGCCGCATACGAGGCGACTTCCTCAACATGACGGCGCTCCTCTGCGGCAACCGCTTCGGCCGCAACCTCCTCGTGCCGGGAGGCCTCCGCTACGACCTCGACGAGGCGCGCGCGGCCGAGCTCTCGCGGCGCGTGCGGCGCGGCTATCGCGACGCCAAGAACGCGATCGAGCTGCTGTGGTCGAACCAATCAGTCATGGCCAGGCTCGAGGACACGGGAAGGATCGGCCGAGAGGAAGCGATCGAGCTGGGAGCGGTCGGCCCCGCGGCCCGCGCCTCGGGCCTGGCCCGGGACGCTCGCTTCGATCATAGCTGGGGCATCTACCGCATGTCTCACATCCCGGTCTCGACCTACGACTCCGGCGACGTCCTGGGCCGCGCCTTCGTGCGCCGCCTGGAGATCCAGCACTCGATCGCCTTCATCCTCGAGCAGCTCGAGTCCCTGCCCTCCGGCGAGGTCCTCGACGGGGGCGCGAGGGGCGCGTCCCTGGCTCCCGATTCACTGGCCGCCTGCTTGACCGAGGGCTGGCGCGGCGAGGTCTGCCACGTCGCGGTCACGGACGGGAACGGGGCCTTCGCCCGGTACAAGATCGTGGACCCGAGCTTCCACAACTGGCCCGTCCTCGCCCGAGCCCTCCGCGATCAGGAGATCTCGGACTTCCCGCTCTGCAACAAGAGCTTCAACCTCTCCTACTGCGGCCACGACCTATAAAGGACGGCTCCGATGATCAAGGTCATGCTATCGAGGATCTACCAAGGCTACCGGACGATGCGCTTCCCCTCCGCGCCTCCTCCTCCCTTGCCCGATCGCTTCAGGGGCAGGCCCGCGATCGACGCGGCCGCCTGCGCCGCCGCTCGGGCCGCCGGATGCGGCGCCGCTTGCGCCGCGGCCTGCCCGGTCGGCGCGATCGAGCCCGCGTCCGCCGCTTCCGCGGCGAGCGCCGCGCCGAGCATCGCCCGCGATAATGACGCGGGCGGACTTCGTATCGACCTCGGCAAATGCCTCTTCTGCCCGGATTGCGAGGAAGCCTGCCCCGCCGGCGCCATCCGCTTCTCGCGCGACTACCGATTGTCGACGCGGCGCCGCGAGGAGCTCAGGCTCGAACCGGGAGCGCGCGAGCTCAAGCTCGCCTCGGCATTGGAGAAAAGGATGAAGCGTCTCTTAGGCAGGTCGCTTAGGCTCAGGCAGGTCAGCGCCGGCGGCTGCAACGCCTGCGAGTCCGACATCAACGTCCTCACGACCATCGGCTGGGACCTGGGGCGCTTCGGCATCCAGTACGTCGCCTCGCCCAGGCACGCCGACGGCCTCATCGTCACCGGTCCCGTCACGAAGAACATGGAGCTCGCCCTGCGCAAGACCTACGACGCCGTGCCCGAGCCCAAGATCGTCATCGCCGTCGGCTCCTGCGCCATCGCCGGCGGGCCCTTCGCCGGCCGCCCCGAGATACTGGGCGGCGCGAGCTCGGTCCTTCCCGTCGACCTCTTCATACCCGGCTGCCCTCCCCATCCCTTGACCATACTGGACGGCCTGCTTAGGCTGATCGGCAGGATCGAGGATACGCCGAGGGGGCGCGCGCGGCGCAAGGAGGGCGAGCTAGGATGAAGTACTTCCCCAAGATTCCCGGCGAGCGCATCTACCTCTCGCCCATCAATCTCGAGGATGCCGAGCTCTACACCGCTTGGCTCAACGACCTAAATACCACGCGCTTCCTGACCCTCGCCCCGAGGCAAGTCACCCTGCAGGGCGAGCGCGAGGCCTTGATCGAGCTGGCCAAGCAGCACAGCTACGCCATCATCGCCCGCGAGGGCGAGGAGCTCTTGGGCAACTGCGGCATCTTCGGCATCGAGGACGTCAACCGGACCGCCGAGGTCGGAATCTTCATCGGAGAGAGCACCCGCCGCGGCGAGGGCTACGGCTCCGAGGCCCTGCGCCTCCTGTGCGACTTCGGCTTCTACGTGCTCAACCTCCGGAGCATCCACCTGCATACCTACGCCTACAACGAGCGCGGCATCGCCTGCTACCGCAAGGCCGGCTTCAAGGACGCAGGCTGCATGCGCAAGGCCCATTTCTACGCCGGCGAATATCACGACGTCCTCTTGATGGACATCCTAAGGGAAGAATTCGGCCCCAGCAGCCTCCCCGGCGTCTCCCCTTGACACGCTAGATACCGCCCAGGTATAAATTTGTCCATTCCACGCGGCGATGGTGGAATTGGTAGACACGCTAGCTTGAGGTGCTAGTGCCGAGA
>CAYPHO010000326.1:0-2237 GCA_964410245.1 uncultured Treponemataceae bacterium
TTCGAAGGCGGGGGTCCCCGCTTTGAGGATGGCTACGATTGCGCCCTTTGTCTGTGTCGTGCGGGCGGTAGGCGGCTTTGGCCGCGCTCCCCCTACTGCTTCTCCCTCTTCTTCTTCACGTCCTCCGCCTTGCGCGATATGCGATTCCAGACCGCGCTCATGCCCATCGCCTTCTTGGCCGCGTTCAGCGTGGCGCGGGCCTCCTCGCGCATGCGCATGGTGCCGTCGAAGACGACTTCGTCGGCGAGGCCGGACTCCTTCTCGTACTTCGCGCGGCGCTCTCGTATCGGGTCGAGGAATGCGTTGAGCGCCTTCGCCAGCTTCTGCTTGACCTCGACGTCGCCGACCTTGCCTTGCCGGTAGCGGGCCTTGAGGTCCTCGACCTCGGCCTTGTCGGGATTGAAGGCGTCGTGGTACTGGAAGACGGGGTTTCCCTCGACGGTGCCGGGCACGTCCGCGCTGACGCGCTTGGGGTCGGTGTACATGGACATGACGCGCTTCTCGACGGTCTTGGGGTCGTCCGAGAGGAAGATGGCGTTGTTCAGCGACTTGGACATCTTGGCGTTGCCGTCGGTGCCGACGAGGGACCCGAACTCCGATACCATGGCGTCGGGCACGGGGAAGGTCTCGCCGTAGAGGAAGTTGAAGCGGCGGGCGATCTCGCGCGTGACCTCGACGTGGGCGACGTTGTCCTTGCCCACGGGCACGAGGTGGGCGCGCGGCAGGAGGATGTCGGCGGCCTGGAGCACGGGATAGCCGAGGAGGCCGAAGGGCATTTCCTCGATACCGGCGCCCTGGGCCATCTCCTTCAATGAAGGCACGCGCGAGAGGCGGGGCACGGTGATGAGGTTCTGGAAGAAGAGCGAGAGCTCGGTCACCTCGGGAACGGCCGACTGGAGGTAGATGACCGATTTCGCGGGATCGATCCCGCAGGCGAGGTAGTCGAGCACGATGGCCCGCGCGTTGTCCGCGATCGCCTCGATATTGTCCTTCTCGGGCTTGGTGGTCAGCATGTGCAGGTCCGCCACGATGAAGAAGCACTCGTATTCGTCCTGAAGCCGGACGCGGTTCTTGATCGAGCCGACGTAGTGCCCTAGGTGGAGCTTGCCGGTGGGCCGGTCGCCCGTGAGTATGCGCTTGCGTTCCATGATCGTCTCCGGTGCTTGAGTGTGGGGAGCGCTCCGCGCCGCGTCGCGGCTCGGGCGCGCCTACGGCCGCGACGGGCCGGCGGGCTTCGGTTTCCGCCTCTGCCCCTCCGCGAGAGGCGTCGCCTGCGGCGCCTTTCGGCGTCCTATGCGGCGGGCGGAACCGCGCGACGCCAGGACCAGCGTCGGGGATGTTCGCGCGACGTGAGCTTCACGGCGAGAGGATAGCCCGAAGGCGAGGGCCGCGGCAAGGCGGCCGCTGTAGCGCGGTGGCGACAGTGCGGCCGCGATATAGCGGATAGCTCTCCGCGATGGGTAATTGCCGACTATGCATGTAGATACGAGGGCCTTTTGATTGTCTTTTCTTTACGATATATTCCTATGGCGATTTCGAGACAGAAAAACGAAGATCTAAGGAAGTATCATGAAATTACGGTCATTAACGCTCGCGCTCGTTATTCTTTCCGCCTCCTCGCTCGCTCTTGGCGCCCAGGCCGCGAAAAGCTCCTCTTCCTCCGGCGCAGGCGATTGGGGCCTCCTCTTCGACGCGAAGAATCTCCTCGCCCTCGACGGTTTCGAGGACGGCTACCAGGCCGGGGCCGGGGTCAAGTATTGGATTAACCCGAGCATCGCGGCTCGCGCCTTAGTAATGATCGATCATGTCACTCCGCCCGAGGATTCCCTGCTGCCGGTCGATACGAAACTGGGCCTGAGCCTGGCCGGCGAGTGGCATCCGACGAAGCGCTCGAACGCCTCGCCGTATCTGGGCGGCCTTGTCGGGTTCCGATCCTGGGCGGTGGAGACAGTTCCGGAGACGCGCATCGATATCTACCTGGGAGGCATCTTCGGCGTCGAGGTGAAGCTCCTCCAGTCGATTTACTGCTTCGCCGAATATCAGCTCCAGGGAGCCTTCGACGCGGATGGCTTTACGCTCAGCCTGGGGACCGAGGGCTCGGACACGTCGAGGGCCCTGCTCGGCTTGATTTTCTATTTCTGATTTCCCGTCGCGGGAAACGGAGGCAACGATGAAACGATTATCGGTAATCGTCGGCTTGCTCGCTTGCCTTCTCGGCTCGTCCTGCCTGATCGGGA
>CAYPHO010000326.1:2286-3716 GCA_964410245.1 uncultured Treponemataceae bacterium
CATCGATCACGAGGATGCGGACGTGGACGGGATCACGGACGCGATGACCGAGGCGGCGCGCCAGAAGCTGCGCATCGTGTATTGGCATACTTCGCATGGGAGCCAAATCCCTTCGGGGCTGGAGGGGATGGACGCGTTCTACGGCGATACGGGAAGGTATGACGTCGGCGATCCCGATGGGCCGTTCTTCGATGACAAATGGGAAACTGATCTCGGAAATTCCGGATGGAATACAATCACCAGTAATTGGTTGAATAGCCATACTGAGGTAAACGTCGTCATGTGGTCATGGTGCGGGCAGGTTTCCGAGTCTTCGGCAGCCGGTATTTCGGACTATCTAGCGAGAATGTCGGCGCTCGAGTCCGCTTATCCAAACGTGGCCTTTGTGTACATGACCGGCCATGCCGATGGCACGGGCGAATCGGGCAACCTCCATCTACGCAATCAGCAGATCCGCGACTATTGCGAGGCCAACGGCAAGTGGCTCTTCGACTTTTACGACATCGAATGCTATGATCCCGATGACGTCTATTACGGTGATCGGTTCGTCACCGACGATTGCAATTACGACGCTAACGGAATCAATGGAACGACGGATACCGAGGCCGATCCGGCCATGCCGACGGAGGGTGACCGTAATTGGGCATTGGATTGGCAGGGGTCGCACACTCAGAGCGTCGATTGGTGGGGCAGCGACTCCGCTCATTCGTATCCTCTTAACGCCAACCAGAAGGCCAAGGCCGCTTGGCAGCTGTGGTGCTCGATCGCGGCCCAGATGTAGGAGCGCTCGGGTATGTACGCGGCTCGACGGCCGCGCGCATCCCTGCGCCGGCGGCGGCTACGGCGCCTCGGTAGTCGCGACTATCTTGTAAGGAATCCAGAGATACTTCACGTCGCTCATCTTGTGGCCCGATCTCGAGGGATCTTTCCCCTCGGCGAGCAACAGGGCGAGCGACAGCGCGGCCTTCCCGATCGCCTCCGCGTCCAGCGCGGCGGCTCCGGCTAACTTTCCAGAAGCGAGGGCATCCCGCAGCTCGGGCGAGGAAGAGGATCGATGGACGGCGACGATGGGGACGGCCGCCGCTCCCTTGAGGCGGCCCGCGTCCTCGCAGGCCGCGATCGCCCCTTGGGCGCTCTCCCAGTCGGCGCAGGCGATCGCCCCCGCCGCGTCGCCGAGGCGCTCGAGGGCCGCCGCGGCCGCGCGCCGCGCGCCCGCGATCGTGCCGTCCGTCTCGGCTTCCTGGATCCGGCCCGGCGCGATGCCGGAGGCTTCCAAGGCCTCGGCGAGGCCCTCCGAGCGCTCGGCCGCCTCCCGCGGGCCCGCTTCGCCGGCGATGAAGAGGTACCGCGGGCTTCCGCCGCCTTTCCGGCCGGAAGCGGGCCGCTCCTTCTCGAGCTCGGCGATGAGCCTTCCCATGATCGCCCCGGCC
>CAYPHO010000327.1:0-3706 GCA_964410245.1 uncultured Treponemataceae bacterium
TCCGAGCCGGACAATACCGACGCGACCCAGTGCATCCAGGAGCTCCTGGACGCCATGGACAGCTTCTTCCCCGATCCCGAGCGCCTCATCGACAAGCCCTTCCTCATGCCCATCGAGGACGTCTTCTCGATCTCCGGCCGCGGCACGGTCGTCACCGGCCGCGTCGACCGCGGAATCGTCCACGTGAACGACACGGTCGAGATCGTCGGCATCAAGCCGACCAAGACCACCGTCGTCACCGGCGTCGAGATGTTCAACAAGCTCCTCGACGAGGGCCAGGCCGGCGACAACATCGGAACCCTGCTCCGCGGCGTCGACAAGAAGGAAGTCGAGCGCGGCCAGGTCCTCGCCAAGCCGGGCACCATTACCCCGCACACCAAGTTCAAGGCGCAGATCTACTGCCTCAACCAGCAGGAGGGCGGGCGCCACAGCCCCTTCTTCTCCGGCTACAGGCCGCAGTTCTTCTTCGGCACGACCGACATCACGGGCACCGTTACCCTCCCCGAGGGCAAGGAGATGGTCATGCCCGGCGACAACGCGGAGATCAACATCGAGCTGATCTACCCCATCGCCATGGAGAAGGGCTCGAAGCTGGCTATCCGCGAGGGCGGCCGCACGGTCGCTTCCGGCCAGGTCATCGAGATCATCGGCTGATTCTCTTCCCGCGATGCCGCCGGAGGGCCGTGAAGCCCGCCGGCGGCATCGCGACGCTCGCGGCCGGAGGCTAGGCACGCCCTTCGGCGCCGTGCTATAGTGCCGCGCGGTTCGGCGGCTCGTCCGCCGGACGGCTTCTCGCGGGGCTCCCAGGCCCCGCCGCGATCCGCTTCGACGGCGCGCCCGCCAGGGTACGGCCTTCGGGGACGTTCGCAAGAGATCTTTGGAGGTTCGCAGCATGAAGGACAGGATCCGTGTCAGGCTCAGGGGCTTCGACGTCCGCCTTATCGACGACAGCGCGAGGGGCATAGTCCAGACGGTGCAGAAGGCCGGCGCGAAGGTATCGGGGCCCATCCCCCTGCCGACACGCATCAACAAGTACACCGTCCTGCGCTCGCCGCACGTCCATAAGAAGTCGCGGGAGCAGTTCGAGATGCGGACGCATAAGCGCCTGATCGACATCATCGATCCGACGCCCGACGTCATGGACGCCCTCATGAAGCTCGAGCTTCCGGCGGGCATAGACGTCGAGATCAAGCAGTAGGGAAGATCGCGCCTCGGCGCGGTTCTTCATAGCCGCGAGCGCCCGGCGCGAGCGGCGAGCAGATAACGCTTTGCTGGCGTGTAGGGAAGCGGTCGGGGGTTCGCCATCGGCGAGCCGCGCGCAACACCCTCGGCATGGCTTCGCGTTCAACGCTTAGGAGTTGCGAATGATCGGTTTGATCGGCAAGAAAGTCGGCATGACGCAGGTCTTCGACGAGACCGGCAAGCTCATCCCCGTGACGGTGATCGAGTTCGCCCCCAACGTCGTCGTCGGCAAGAAGACCGCCGACAAGGACGGGTACGACGCCGTCGTCGTCGGCGTCTACGCCAAGAAGAAGTCGCGGGTCACGAAGCCCTACGCCGGCCAGTTCCCCGAGGGTACCGAGCCGACCCGCATCCTGCGCGAGATGCGCGGATTCGAGAAGGACGTGACGGTCGGCGACAAGCTCGGCGTCGAGGTCCTCGAGGGCGCGCGCTTCGTCGACGTATCGGCGACCAGCAAGGGCAAGGGCTTCCAGGGCGTCATGAAGAGGTGGAACTTCGGCGGAGGCCGGAATACCCACGGATCCAAGTTCCATCGCGAGCCCGGATCCACGGGGCAGAGCACCTACCCGCATAAGAGCTTCAAGAACGTCAAGCTCCCCGGCCGCATGGGTCGCGAGAAGGTCACGGTCCAGAACCTCAGGGTCGTCAAGGTCGACGCCGAGGGCGGATTCATCCTGGTACGCGGCGCCGTTCCCGGTCCCCGCGCCTGCGACGTGCTCGTGCGCGGCGCCGTGAAGAAGTCGATGTAGGTCGGAGGACTGGAATGGAGAGGAAAGTCGTTTCCCTGCAGGGGAAGGAGCTCAGGTCCATCGAGCTCTCCGACGCCGTTTTCGGCTTGCCGATCAACGAGGACGTCATCTATTACGCCATCAACAACGAGCTGGCAAATAAGCGGCTCGGAACGGCCTGCACCAAGGACCGCGGCGAGGTCCACGGCACCAATCGCAGGCCCTATTCCCAGAAGGGCACCGGCCGCGCGCGCCAGGGCGACTTCAAGTCGCCGGTCTACGTGGGCGGCGGCACTGCCTTCGGCCCCAAGCCGAGGGATTTCTCCTTCAGCCTGCCCAAGAAGGTGAAGCGGCTCGCGATGAAGAGCATCCTGAGCATGAAGGCCCAGGACGGCTCCATGGCCATCGTCGAGGACTTCACCGTAGAGACCGGGAAGACCGGCGACCTGGTCAAGAAGATCGGGACCCTCGCCTCCTCGAAGGACCCGTCCCGCACCGTCGTGATCCTCAAGGACGACGACGCCGCCGTTAAGCGGGCCGCCCGGAATATTCCCTGGCTGAGCTTCCTGTCGTACAACCGGCTCCGCGCGCACGACCTCTTCTACGGAAGGAAGGTCATCGTGCTCGAGTCGGCCGCGAAGGGACTCAACGAGTTCTACGCGGACAAGTAAGGAGCCGGAGCATGGAGTACGAATCGATCCTGATAGAGCCGGTGCTCACCGAGAAGAGCAACGTCGCCCGGGAGGAAGGACGCTACGCCTTCAGGGTGGACGCCCGCGCCGACAAGATCCAGGTCATGGAGGCGGTGAGGAAGCTGTTCAAGGTGAATCCCGTCGGATGCAGCATCATCAACGTGAAGTCCAAGCCGAAGCGGCTCCGCGGCCGCGCGGGCAAGACCGCGACGTGGAAGAAGGCTATCGTCAAGCTCTCGCCCGGCGAGAAGATCGCCAAGTTCGAGGGCGCGTGATAGGCGCGGGGGTAGCAAATGGCAATTAAGACGTTCAGGCCGATGACCGCGGGGCTCAGGCACCGCGTCCAGGTCGTCAACAGCGAGATCACGGCGAACGAGAGCAAGCCCGAGAAGGCGCTGACCCAAGGGAAGAAGTCGAACGGGGGCCGCGCGTCGAACGGCCGCATCTCCGTCCGGCACCAGGGCGGCGGCCACAAGCAGAAGTATCGCGTCATCGACTTCAGGCGCGACAAGGCCGGGGTCCCCGGCGTCGTCGCCTCGATCGAGTACGACCCGAACCGCTCGGCCAACATCGCCCTGATCAAGTACCTCGACGGCGAGAAGCGCTACATACTCAGCCCCAAGGGGCTGAGCGTCGGCCAGAAGATCGTTGCCGGCGCGGGCTCTCCCATCGAGCCGGGCAACGCGATGCCCCTCGAGTCCATCCCGGTCGGCATCACCGTCCACAACGTCGAGCTCACCCTCGGCAAGGGCGGCCAGCTGGCGAGGTCCGCCGGCGCGAGCGCGCTGATCGCGGCCAAGGAGGGCGACTACGTCGTCCTGAAGCTGCCCTCGGGCGAGCTTCGCATGGTCTTCAAGAAGTGCATGGCGACCATCGGCTCCGTCGGCAACGACGAGCATATGAACGAGCGGCTGGGCAAGGCGGGGCGGACCCGCTGGCTCGGCGTCCGCCCGACCGTGCGAGGCACCGTGATGAATCCGGTCGACCATCCGCACGGAGGCGGCGAGGGACGCGGCAAGGGCTACAAGCAGCCCGTGTCGCCGT
>CAYPHO010000328.1:0-3664 GCA_964410245.1 uncultured Treponemataceae bacterium
CAGAACGCCTTCAGCTCGCCCAAGGACGGCTACAAGATCTACCCGCTCACCGTGGCCGACGTCGACAACCTGGGCAAGCACCTAGAGAAGGAGAAGGGCCAGAACTTCCCCCTGAACCGCTGCATCCTCGACATCCTGGACCGCATCGGGTCCCTGCAGGGGCTCGGCTGGGACGAGAGCATGGAGGAAGTGTCGCGCCAGGCGATCCGCATCCGCAGTTATTTCTTCGACACCTCGAAGAAGCTGGAAGAGTGCATTCCCCAGGTCCTCCTGGTCCGCGGCGACTACCTCAAGGAGGAAGTCTCGCCGAGGACGCTCTTCGTCGAGGACATAGACATGGCCCTCCGCCACGACTAGGCCGCAAGGAGACATCATGGACGAAGTCATAGTTCACGACGATTGGACCGAGGAGCAGATCAACTCGATCGAGAACCGCCTCCTGCAGGGCATCATTGGCTGCAGGACCTACGAGGCGGTGGAGGCGGCCATCACCTACGCGGCCTTCCTCAACACCGTCGGGCTAACGCCCGAGAACTACCCGGTCTTCCTGCGCATGCTGGAGATCGAGAACCACTGGGTCATCGACAGCCTCATCGGCGACACCGATCCCTTCCTCCTCCTGTCGCCCGTCCAGCCGAACAAGTACATAATCGGCAGGATCTTCGCGATGATGACGAAGTGGCACAAGGGCGGCATCTACCCGAAGAACCTCTCGGTCATCCTCGGCGTCCTGCAGTCGAACTACTCCTCGCCGCGCGACGGCTACCGCATCTACCCCCTGTCGATCGCCGACCTCAACGGGCTGGCGAAGCACCTGGACAAGGACAAGGGCCAGGAGGACCCGCTCAACAGGACCATCCTCAACATACTCGACCGCGTCGGGAACCTCGAGGGCGTGGGGACCGACACTGACATGGAGGAGGTCGCGATACACGCCTCGGCCGTGCGCAACGCCTTCTTCGACGACCGCAAGCGCATGGAGGACGTCATCCCTCCCGTGCTCCTGGTCAAGGCCAGCTACCACGAGAAGGAAGTCGCCCCGCGCAAGAACGTGCCGCTCAAGGAAGTCGAGAGGAAGGAGAAGGAGAAGGGTAAGTAGGTGGAAAGGATTGAGCGTATCGCGGAGGCGCTGCGCTCGCTCGACCTCGGCACCGGCGTGACCGTCGAGGGCAGGACCTTCGTCGGGCCCGAGGAGGCCCTCGAGCGGCTCCGCGACCTCGAGGGCGTCATCGCCGGGCTGTCGTCCCGCGACCTCTTCGAGCTCTACGACCGGAGCGTCGCCCACGACGGCGTCTTCGACGAGGACATACGGGGCTCCGGCCGCTACTACGCCTATCTCCTCTTCGAGCTCAAGGGAGCGACTCCCGATCAGAAGGAGGCGGCGCTCGCGGCGGCCCTCGAGGACCTCGTCGCCCAGTACGGCAAGGACGCGGTGCTGGGCCGGATCCCGGCGCGGGTCGCGGGCCGCCAGGTCACCGAGGCCTTGACCGTGAGGCCGGAGGTCGAGGACTTCCCCTCCTTCTACTCGAAGGCGAGGACGGCTTACGCCGAGAAGATGGCCGTCGAGGAGCTGCCCAAGGCGGTGCTCGCCGGCTTCCGCGAGGAGCAGGAGCGCATCGTAGACTCCTACGAATGGACGACGGTCCGCATCGAGGACGCTAGGGGCGAGGTGGTCGACATCTGCGGCGACGCCTACGCGGTCTCGGAGAAGGGGCGCGAGGCGGTCGATCCCTATTTGAGGATATGGAACGCCTTCCTGGAGGCGGGCTGCGATGGATTCTACGATATCGAGATCAGGACCGACGGGGAGTACCCGGCGGACATCGACAACGCGCTCGGGCGCTTCTACGCGTACCTGCGCGCGACGCTCAAGGGACAGTCCTCCGAGGAGCGCCGGGACCGGCTCCTCTCCGCCCTGCCGGCGCAGGCCGTTAAGGCGATAGGGGCGGAGAGGGCCGCGGCGATCTTCAGGGAAGTCGTGGACGGCGACCAGGTCACCTCCTCGCTGACCCTGAGGCCGGAGCCCGAGGACTACCCCTCCTACATCAGCGAGAAGAGGCTCGAATCGGGCAAGAAGCGCCTGCGCAGGCAGGTCGCCATCGATATCCAGGCCGAGGCGCTCTCCTCGGTCGAAGAGGCGCTGGGCGGTACGAGGAAGTACGTCATCCTCGAATAGTAAGCGAGGGAGGGAATATGGACATCGAGCTGGATAAGAAAGGCGGCGAGCTCAGGATCGTAATCGACGGCAACATCGATACCGACGGCGGGCACAAGCTCTCGGTCTCGCTGCAGGAGGCGATGGAGATGGAGGGCCTGAAGTCCGTCGTCTTCGACTTGACGACGGTCCGGACCATCACGTCCTCCGGCATCGGGAAGATCATGAATTTCTTCAAGTTCATCGACGGCAGGAAGGGAAGCATGGCGATTAAGGGCATCTCCGACCAGCTGTACAGGCAATTCATGGAGATCCACCTCGACCGCATATTCCCCATCTCGAGATAGGCCGGCCGAGGGGGCATGAGAACGTGAACCACCTGAGCTCCTCGTTTCCCGACCCCGGCGGCACGCGGCTCCGCTACCAGTACTGGGAGGACTCGGCCAAGGGCTACGACCGCGTCGCCCTCCTCCTGCACGGCCTGGGCTGCCACTCCGGCTCGTATCCGGCCGCGACGGAAGAATTCGCCCGATCGCGGTACAAGCTCGTGGCCCCGGACTTCGCGGGCTTCGGCGCGAGCCCCGGCGAGCGCGGCGCGGGCGGCGCGGTCGCGATGGCCGACGCCGTCGAGGCGATCTGCCGGCGCATAGAGTCGGCCGAGGGCGCCCGGGAGATCGTCATCATCGGCCACTCGATCGGCGCCCTGGCCGCCTTCCTCTTCCTAAAGCGCTATCCCGCGCGAGCCCTCAGGATCGCGGCGATCGCGCCGACCTTCTTCGGCGTCCCCGTCGACGCGAAGGTCGAGGCGCTGGCGGAGGACGAGGAGCATCGCGGCAGGCTGGCCGCCGATCCCCGCTTCGCCTCTTCGATGCCGGCCAAGCTCGCCGCCGATCTCGACAGGACCGCCAAGGAGATCCTCGCCGATCCCGGCTTCCTAGAGGGAAGGAAGGCGGCCTTCTTCGTCGGCGAGGACGATCCGATCGTTCCCTTCGAGCGATTGAGGGACGCCGTCGCGGCGCTGCCCCTCGAGAACGCGCGCTTCGCGAGCTTCCCCAGGGAGCGGCACGATCCATTGGGCGGCAAGAGGGGCGGCAAGGTCGCCGAGGCGATCAAAGCTTGGCTCGACGAGACTGAATACGATCGCTCCGCCCGCTGAGGGGCGCGGAACCGGATTAGGAGGGACGAGATGGACCTGGACATCAGCATCGAGCAGGACAAGGTCCGAGTGACGATACTCGGCGCGATCGATACCGCGGGCGGCTCCGAGCTCAGTACGAAATTCGCCGAGCTCGCGAGGGACCCGAGCCTCAGGCAGGCCGAGTTCGACCTCGCCGAGGTCCCCTCGATCACCAGCGCGGGGATCGGCAAGCTCCTCGCCTTCTTCAAGCACTTCGACCAGGCGGGGGGAGGCATGAGGATCGTCGCGCTCTCGCCCCAGCTGGAAAGGCAATTCAGGGAAATTCACCTGGATCAGATAATTCCTATGGGCTAGTCGCCGAAAATGGCGCC
>CAYPHO010000329.1:0-3644 GCA_964410245.1 uncultured Treponemataceae bacterium
CCCGCCGTTCGCGGCCTTGCGCGTGATGTAGCGCATCTCGGATTGGAGAGCGCCGATGGCGCTGGCGGGTGGATTGCCCGAGATTGCGTTCTCGTTGCCTCCCGAGCCGCCGCCCGCGTTGCGCGACCATCCGCGCGCGGCCAGCGATACGGTTATCTGGGCTTCGCCGCCTGATAGGTCGATGTCGGCGGCATAGAGTATGGCGGGCTGATCGGTCCACCAGTCGTTGCCATCATAAGAACGGTCGATCTCGAAGTAGACGGTGAAGCGGGAGGGCGAGCCGGCGGGAATCGCGATGGTCGAGGAGAATCCCGTATTGGCGCCTTCGGGCTTCTTCGTTGGGCCGCTCATCGCGTCGATTCCATCGTCCAGCGACGTTTCATAAAGGCCGGTTCGCCAATATGGGCATGTCTTCTTGTTGGGGATATTCGATATCGCGGAACCATTCAGTAAGTAGCGGCTAGTGAACAGGTATCGGAAAAATGACTCGTCGCGATTTTCGATCCATGCGACGTGGATGATATTGCTTGCGGGAGCGGCGCCTTTTTCGAATCGCAGCTCGAGTTCGTAGCCGCCAAGGGGCGTCGAATCGACGCAGGACGCCGCGAACGCGAGAACGCACAACGCGGCCGCGATTCCCAGAGATCGCTTCATATTCCATCCTCGCGCGGAAAAGTCCACGGAATATACCGCGAGGATTCGGCGATTCCAGTCTTTACCTGCGGAACGGCGCGCCCGTCGCGGGCAGATCCGCGAGATCGTAGGGCGTCGCCTGGTAGACGTAGTAGTTCAGCCAGTTCGCGTACAGAAGATGGGCGTGCGACCTCCAGGTCATGAGCGGCGGCTCTCCAGGGTCGTCGCCGGGGAAGTAGTTGGCCGGGACGCGGATGGAAAGGCCCTTCGCGAGATCGCGGTCGTACTCGGCCTTGAGCGTTAGGCGATCGTATTCAGGATGTCCGGTGACGTAGACCTCTCGGCCGTCGCGCGAGGCGGCGAGGTAGAGCCCGGCCTCGTCGGAGACCGCGAGCAGCTTGAGCCCGGCCTCGGCCTCGACGTCCTCTATGGCTACCGTGGTGTGCCGCGAGTGGGGCGCGAGGAATACCTCGTCGAAGCCGCGCAAGAGGGGATCCTTAAGGTCGAGGGCCCGGTGGCGGAAGAGGCCGAACGTCTTCTCGCTCAAGGGCCGCTTGTCGATGCCGTAGCGCAGGTAGAGCCCGGCCTGGGCGCCCCAGCAGATATGGAGCGTGGACCAGGCGTTCGTCCGCGACCAGGCGAAGAGCTCGCGAAGCTCGGGCCAGTAGTCGACCTCCTCGAAGGGAAGGTTCTCGACGGGGGCGCCGGTGATCACGAGGCCGTCGAAGCGCTCGTGGAGCACTCGCTCGAGCGGCTCGTAGAAAGCCTCGAGGTGCTCGACCGGCGTATTCTTGGGCTCGTGCGTTCCCATGCGGATGAAGGCGACGTCGACCTGCAGGGAAGTATTGCCGAGGAGCCTAAGCAGCTGGGTCTCCGTGACGAGCTTGGTCGGCATGAGGTTGAGCACGGCTATGCGCAGGGGACGGATGTCCTGACGGGCGGCCCGATCGTCCGTCATGGCGAAGATATTCTCCGCCTCGAGCTCGGCGCGGGCGGGAAGATCGGCGGGAATGCGTACCGGCATCAGGCGCTCCTTATCGCGGCCAATCGGCGGGAGAATACGGGACAGGAATAGCAGCCGCCGAGGCGCCCTCGATCGTCCTTCGCGGCCGCCGCACCGGGCGCCCGGGCGCAGAGCCTGCCCGTGAAGAACCAGCAGTATCGGCCTTCTTTCGCGGCATAGGCGACGCATCTCTCCCGCGTGGCTTCGGGACAGTCCTGCATCTCCCAGCAGGGGGCGAGCATGGCGGAATCATCCTCCCCGAGCTTGAAGAGGAGGAGGAAGAGCACTCGCTCGACATGGGCGGGCACTTTGCGCCAGCCTTGCTCGTAGCTCTCCACGGCCTTCGGCGACACTCCGAGGAGGGCGGCGAGCTCGCGCTGGCTTTTGCCGAGGGCGCGGCGGAGAGCCGCGAAGGCGGGGCCGTCCATCCTCTCGGGCTCGCTCGGCGAATCGCGCTCGTCGCCGTCCTTCTTTTCGCTTGCCATCTTGACATAGCCTCCGCTTGCTGGTAAAACTCGCCTACCACATTGTGGTATAGATCGATCCTCTGAATCAAGGGGGTCGCGGGGAGGAGCGGATGTATCGTTCGACGAGATGGCGCGTCGCCGTATGCGGCATGCGCGGCGGAGCCTAGGGCTCCGCGAGCAAGACCGCGACGCCGCGTATGCGGCGCCCGAACGCGCATGACCATCATATGGAGGAAACCATGTCGAACGAGATAAAGAGGGGATTCGAGACCGAGGCCGTCCATGGGGGCCAGGCGCCGGATCCTGCGACGCTGTCCCGCGGCGTACCCGTATACAGGACCAGCTCCTTCGTCTTCAAGTCGGCCGAGCACGCGGCGAATCTCTTCGCCCTGAAGGAGTTCGGGAACATCTACTCGAGGCTGGGCAACCCGACGAACGCCGTTCTCGAGGACCGGGTAAGCGCGCTGGAGGGGGGCGCGGCATCGGTGGCGGCGGCCTCCGGCACGGCGGCTATCTTCAATACGATAGTCACCATAGCCAAGGTCGGCGACGAGATCGTCGCGGCTTCAAATCTCTACGGCGGGACCTATACCCTCTTCGACGCGATATTCCCCGACCTCGGCATCGCGACGAAATTCGTCGATGTCCGCGATCCGGGGAGCTTCGAGAAGGCGATCGGCGCCAAGACCAAGCTGATCTATGTCGAGACTATCGGCAATCCCGCCCTCGACGTCGCCGATATCCCGGCCATCGCCGCCGTCGCGAAGAAGCATCACCTTCCCCTAGTCGTCGACGGGACCTTTACCACGCCCTATCTCTTGAAGGCCATCGAGCTCGGCGCCGACATCGTCGTGAACTCGCTGACAAAGTGGCTGGGCGGGCACGGAAGCGCGATAGGCGGAATCGTCACCGACGCGGGAAGCTTCGACTGGTCCGATCCTAAATTCGAGCTCTTCACGAAGCCCGACAAGAACTACCACGGCCTTCGCTGGGCGATCGACCTCCCGCCCGAACTGCGGAAAATCGCCTTCGCCCTGCGCAACCGAACCGTGCCCCTGCGCAATATCGGCGCTTGCCTCTCGCCGGACAACGCGTGGATCTTCCTGCAGGGCATCGAGAGCCTCCACGTCCGCATGCCCCTGCACTCCTCGAACGCGCTCGCCGTCGCCGAGCACCTGGCGAGGCACCCGAAGGCCGCCTGGGTCCGCTACCCCGGACTCAAGTCCGATCCGAGCTATGGGGTCGCCTCCCGGCTGCTGAAAAAAGGCTCAGGCGGCATGGTCGTCTTCGGCGTGAAGGGCGGCCGCCCTGCCGGCGAGAAGCTCATCGAAGGCTTCAAGCTCTTCTCGCACCTGGCGAACGTCGGCGACGCGAAGTCGCTGGCCCTGCACCCGGCAAGCACCTCGCATTCCCAGCTGAGCGAGGAGCAGCAAAAGGAAGCGGGCCTCACGCCCGATCTCGTGCGACTTTCCATCGGCCTCGAGAATGTCGACGACATCATCGCCGATCTCGACCAGGCGCTGGCGAGGGCCTAGGCCGAG
>CAYPHO010000330.1:0-3578 GCA_964410245.1 uncultured Treponemataceae bacterium
CAACATACGCGCGACGGCCATCGGCCCGAACATGAAACCCAGCCTGGTCACCCAGGCGACGGTCGGCGTTCAATACCCGCAAGCCGCGGCGCCTACCTTCAGCCTCGATCCTAGAGCATACAGCTCGGACCAGACGCTTACCTTGGCCAGCGCGACGCCCGGGGCGAGCATTTACTACAGGATAGCCGATGGGAATGACGAGCCGCCTAGGCCCGTTCCGGGACAAGCCGGTACGGAGCTATATACAGGCTCAATTCCGTTGCGAGGCCCGAACAACGTCTATACCATCGCTGCCATCGCGGTCAAAAATCAGCTTATCCCCAGCCAGACGGCAAGCGCCTCGTACTCGATCGCATACGAAGTATGCGCGCAGCCGTCGTTCAATCCTCCCGGGGGTACCTATTTCAATGACATCGCGGTTACGCTCTCGGGCCACGATACGTCCACTATTTGGTTTACATTGGATGGCAGTACCCCGATCGTCGGAAGCTCGCCCTACTGCGGCAACGGCGCGCAGATCGGACTTCCCGGCGGCTATACGGCGGAAGAGGGAGTAACCGTCTTGACCGCCATCGCTACAGAGGACGGCCATATCGACTCCGGCCTCGCGACGGCGACCTACACCTTCAAGGCGGCCACGCCTACTGCAAGCATCCCAATAACGCCCTACATCGTGGCGTCGAATACCTTCTGCAACACATTCGAGCTCGAGCTTCGGACGACGACGGTCGGGGCGACCATCTACTATACGACGAATGGAACCGCGCCAAGCACCGCCAGCTCGACGCAAGGCGCTATAGCCAGGATACCTATCCAGCAGACGGGGACTCGAGTGCAGGCGATCGCGGTCAGGGACGGCTACCAAGTCTCGGATACATTCGACCGTACTTATAACCTTCAGGCCGCGACGCCGACTTTCAGCATTGTCGGCGGAGATTACTTCGACGATATTACTGTTACCTTCACCTGCGCTACATCCGACGCTCAGATGTATATAAGCGACGGAAGCCAAATATGGTATGGCATACTGAGCGGCGAGTCGCGTACATTCATCTGCCCGAGAACGGTGAACCTCTGGGCATACGCTTATAGGCCCGGCTTCCTTGAAAGCGATGAAACATCTATGGAATACCGACTCTGGGAAATGCCGATACCGCAGAATCCCTTGCTAATTGCTGCCGCAAGCATTCAAGCGCCCAGTTTCGTAGCGCCCAATCCGACGCCTGGCAGCGAGACGATAAACGGATGGGTGCAAGGACATACGCAAAACATGAACGGATGGACCTATGGCGGATATACGTACATCGTCTGGAGCCTCGACATATGTAATACCTATAATACGGTGATCGCTGTCTATGATGATGGGCTGAACCTGGTTCATGAGTACCCATCGATAGATACTTGCAGGTATATCAATTCCATTGTAATGAACAAAGATGACGGCCGATTTTATTTGATTGGACAGGGCACAGGCAATCGGCCTTGGCTGGAATACATTTGGCACCAATAATTGATCGCAATCAGTATTCGATCACGAGGAACGGGCGGTCCATCGGGGCCGCCCGTTTATTTCTGGAGAGCATGAAACGATCTCTCGCCCGTCTACCTTCCGCTTCCAGGCGATGGCCGCCCCTCCCTCATGACGAGGAGGGGGCTTTTCAATGTCGTTAGGTCTTGCAAGGTATCGCACTTGACGACGAGGATATCGGCCAGCTTGCCCTTCTCGATCGTACTGAGATAGTTTTCAGCGGCGAAAAGAATGGGCGGCATGGAAATTACCGTTGCTGCGCAAGAGGCGAGGGCGGCGGCTTCGGCGCGAGACGTATTCTCCTGATTGATGAAAAGGCTTCCGTCTCTTTACCTGATCTTATACACCGCCGCCGCCCAAATCATAGTGTCCGTATCGTCCGGTTTTACATGGACCTCCGCGCAGGCGAGGAAGCCCAGCCGCCCCAGGCCCAGGCGCAGGCCGCCGAGAACCAGGGGCACGAGGGTCGGCCCATCGCCCCGCGACGCGACCAAGCCCGCCCCGCCGAAGGCCGCGATCGCGTCCGCGGGCTGAAGGCGCAGGCAGGGAACCAGCTCGAAGTCGGACTTGGCGCTTCCCGTCGAGGCCGCGGCCAGGACTCCGGCCTGGAGCGGCCCTGCGAGGCCGATCCATGGCGCGGCCGTCGCCAGGACCGTGACGTTCTCGATCCCGAAGCCCGCCACGTCGAGCTTCGCGCCCGCCCCCAGATCGATGCCTAGATCGAGGGCCGGGGCGCGAAGGAGGGCGGCCGCGGCCAGGGTCGAGGCGAGGGCAAGCCGCCGCGCCGCCCCGGCCGCAAGTGCTTTCACTTCCTCCGCCGCGAGCTTGAAGCTTTCGAGCTCGTGGCCCGCGTCCTCGATCGGCCCTTGGCGGCGGTCGCCGTCTCGTCGTCGTCGAAGACGGCGATGGTGCCGTTGAAGTTGATGACGTCGCCCGGCTCGAGGTTCTTCTTCGTCACCCTGCGGTTGTTCACCATGATCGCCTCGTCGCTCATGATGGTGAACCTCCGGGTCGTCGGGTCCTTCACGATGGTCACGGGGCTCTTCGCCAGCGTCATGTTGCCGGCGATCGTGATGTCGGCCGTGCGGTCGGCGCCGATGACGGTGCGGTCGCCGACGGCGAACATCTTGGTCCCCATGCCCGCGCCGGGCGCGTACAGCAGGGACAGGTTGGCCGACAGGCTCGGCTTCTCGAACTTGATCAGGGACAGGACGAGCCAGGCCAGGAGGGCCAGGGGCAGCGCGAGGTAGATCCACAGCGGCGCCCGCCCGCCCGACTGCCCGAAGACCGTGCCCGTGTAGTAGTAGCGCAGGGATGACGGCTTCTTGCCCCCATCCTCGTAGACTAGCTTCACGTAGCGCTTGTCTCCCGGCATCATGCCCGCCTTGTACTCTATCAGGGCCTCGGCCAGGATCTTCTCCCGGATCGTCCGATAGACCGAGCTCAGCTCCTCCTCGTTCCGCGCGTCGAAGACCTCGCCGCCCGACTTCACCGCGATGTCCGCGAGCCTCGTATCCTTGTCCCTCCCGAAGTTGACGGCGAAGACGGTGACGCCGTCGCGCAGGGCCTGGTCGAGGGACTCGTCCCAGGCGAACAGCTTATTGCCGTACTCGGGATGCTGAGCCTTCTCGTACTTGGAATAGGGATAGTTGACGCCGTCCGAGAGGACGACGAGGGCCTTGCGGCCGCGCAGCTCGCGCATGTCGCCGCTCGCCTCGATGATCGAGGCGTAGAGCTCGGTATAGCCCTCCTCGCGCGCGGGCTTCGCGATGCCGTCGAGGGCCGCGGCCACCTTGCGGCGGTCGCGCGCCGGCTCGGTCAGGAGCTTGTAACGCGTATTGAAGGACGCGAGCCCGACGGTGTCCTGGCTGCCGGTGATCGACAGGAGGAAGGTCTCGGCGGCGCGCTTCGCGGCGAAGCTCCGGGTGTCCGCCTCGTCGACCGCGATCTGGTCCGACAGGGTGTCGTACATGCTTCCCGAGTTGTCGACGAGGAAGAGGAAGGCGATGCCCTGCGACTTGTTGCTGCCGGCCTTGACCGTGACGCCCGA
>CAYPHO010000331.1:0-3564 GCA_964410245.1 uncultured Treponemataceae bacterium
AGGCGGCGGCGCCCGTTTCGGTCAACGCGAGGCCGACCGCGTAGGGCCTGTCCTCCGAGTCGCTCGAGTAGGGCGATCCGATCATGGAGCGGGCGCTCGGCTTCTCGTCGGGGCCGTAAAGGGAGAGCTCGTATTCGAGCGAGCCCGAAGCGGCCTCGGGGCTGCGCAGGACGGCGAGCTCGCCCTGCGGCGTCGCGGTGATCCTGAGCGCGCCGTCCTCGCGGCCCCGATCGTCGCGGAAGGCGCCGAGGGGGGCGCCGCCGGGCCTCGAGAAGCGCAGTACCTGGCCCCTGGCGCTCTCGTCGCCCTCGCGGATCGGCAGGCGGACATAGAGCCGCGAGGATCGCGAGGGAGCCGCCAAGCAGGCATACGGGGCCGAGTCCTCGTCCTGGGGCAGGATGCCCCGGCCGATCTCGCCTAGGTAGTCGAGGCGGCTTCCGCACGAGAATAGGCAGAGCGAGGCGAAGGAGAGGCGCGAGAGGAAGGCGATACGGGCCGCGGCGGAGCGCGGCATGCGTTGCGTGCTCGAAGATGGACTCACTGCGGGGAAGTATAGAAGACTCCCGCGCCCCGGTCAAAGCCGGCGCGCGGGAGTCGATCGATAGGGCGCCCGTCTCGGCGGAGGGGCGCGCCCCTGGAATAGCGGTTCCGACTAACGAGTCGGCAATCCTTCGCTCAGGAATTCGCCCAGGCGATGATGTCCATTACGTCCGTCGTCTTGGCTTTCTCGAACTCGTCCTGAATCGCCTTCGAGACCTTCAGTCCCGTCGCGTCGTCGGGCATCGAGAAGATGAGCCCGATCGGGCAGAGCTTCAGGTCGATCCCGACCTTGAGCTGCTTGGGTATGGATTGCAGGTTCATTCCGAGGCGCTCTTCCGCCTTGAACAGCGAATACGTGACCATCATCTGCACGTACATCTCGTCGGGAATGCCCGAGGGCTTCTTCCCGAGATCGAGGCTCATTTCCGCGATTACCGTCGTAGGCATATCGATGCTCCTTCGCTTATTAGGCTGGGCTAGAAGCCGTAGCTCGAGTCCAGCTCGATGCCCTTATTGAAGATGATCGTGACCGTGGACTCGGGCAGTCGGCCGTCGAGCTTTTCGCGCGCCGCCTCGAGCCGGGCGCGGACCCCTTCGGTGATCGCGGATTCGTCGAGGACGAGTCCCTTCAGGGAGGCGACCGTAGCCTTGGTCTTCTCTTCGGGCTTCGATGCGGCCATCGTTACCGCCCGGCCGAAGTTGCCGATGCCGGACTCGAGGTTTACCAGGTATTCCTTGCCCGCCTCGAGCTCGGCGGAGACCCAGGCGTTTTTTCCTGTCGACTTCGTGACCTTGTCGAGCCAATCCGCCATTTCGGTATCGGTCCAGCGGACGGACGAGGAGAAGAGGTGGCGGCCGGCGGGTATCTTGGCGCGGAATGCGTGCTTTGCCGGGAGGTTGCCGATGAATTCCTTGTCGCACCATACGGCGACGCCGTCGTCCTGGATGAGGCTCTTGCTCCGGTAGAAAGTGACGACGGCGTGCTCGGCGTCGGGCTCGATCTCAGCTCCGCCTTCCTTCATGAGCGATAGGCCGACAAGAGAAGGATTGAGGAGCGAGTCCTCCAGCGCGAAGCACAGGAAGTCCTTGTCGAAGGGCTTCGCGGCCTTGCTCTTGGCCACGAGGGTCTTCCCGAGCTCGGGATCGATCTCGGCGAAGGTGTTGTTGTCGTACCGGTAATATAGAAAGGCGACCTGTCCCGAGCGGCCGTCGACCGGGAGCCATTTGAATGCGTCGGGCTGCTCGACCGAAAAGGTGTGGATCCCCGCGGGAATCTTGGCGACGACATAGCTGCCCGATTTCAGGTTGGCGACGATCTTGTCGTCGCAGCCGATATAGATCGGCATCCCGGCCCCGATCATCGTTTTCTGCCTGATGACGTAGACGAGGGACTCATCCGGGCCGATCTCCACGGCCGGAGCGAATCTGGCGGCGAGTTCCGGGTTCGCCGCGGGACCCGAGGCGCAGCTCGCGGCCAGCAGCGTCGCGCCGAGGATCGTCGCCGACAGCGATAGCGCGCGCGTCGCGCGAATGATGGCTTTCATGCTCTCCTCCTAGTTCGTCTTGCCGAAGCCGAAGCGCAGGGCGAGGCTGGCGGTAAAGCCGCTCGCGCTGCCCTCGACCTCCCCGCCCAGATCCTCGACCTTGTCCTTCGTGATGCCGAGGATGGATGTACCGAGGTACATGGCGTTCGCCTCCAGGGCGAGCGTGCGGCTGAATCTCCATCCTGCGGTCGCGCCGCCGCCTAAGCCCAGCTGAGGGAAGTAGCCCTGGACGAAGGGCTGCATGAGGGCGCTGAAGCCGAGGATGCCCGCGATCCATGGACCCGGCTCCGAGGTCCCCTTGAAGTAGTACTCGAACTCGACGCCCGTTAGCCCGTACAGCGAGAGCACAAGGTCGTAATCGGCGACGTAGTCGCCGCGGTGGATGATGCCGTCCATGCAAAAGGCTACGCGATTCGAGTAGGCGATGGCGAAATTCGACCCTATGGGAAATCGGTACATGAAGACGGTGTTGATCGAGGCCGGGCTCGAGGAGGCCGGGTAGTGCTCGGGATCGTAATAGTGCGCGAGCGCGTAATCGTACGTCATGACGGGATAGCCGTCGTAATACAGGTTGCTGGGACCCGAGTAGCTTCCGTCGATGTCGTAGGAAGCGACGCCTCCTCCGATGCCGAACTCGACGCGGGGCAGGCCTTGGGCGATGGCGGGCGCGAGGGTCGCCAGGACGATGAGCGCCGATGCGATTAGCGATTTCACTCTCATGATGCTTCTCCTTTAGTTGACGGTGATGATCTTATTATTCTCGCCGGGCGCGGGTCGCGCGATCGTGTAGATCTTGCCCGGCTCGGCGATGAAACCGAGGGAATGGGATAGGATCAGGAAGGAGTTGTAAATAGTCATGGAGTCCTCGTAGGTCATGTACTCGATGACGTTCTCTCCCTCGCGCAGGGGAATCTCGATCTCGGACTTATTGCTCGAGAAGGTGTACTGACCCGCGACTTCGTTCTTGTCGAGGATGGCGGGGCGCATGCCGTTGATCCTGAAGACGGCAGGCTTGTCCTCGACGAGCTTGGGCAGGCGCAGGGTGGCCGCTCCCGGGGCGGCGACGTCGTAGGCCGGTACCGGCTCGACGGCGATGACGGCCTTCTCGGCCCCGTCTTCCCTGACGATCTCATAGCCTTCCTTGGTCACGTTGAGAATGTACCTGCCCGCGCCGAGATCGGCGGTGATCTCGACGATTTCCTTTCGCTTGAGGTTCATTATCTCTATCGAGTGCTCGCCCGGCCGGAATTTTACGCCGAAGCCGACGGTCTTGAACTGAGTGTACGAGGCGGGGAAGGAGAGGTAGTACGGCTCCCGCTTCGTCATTCCGTCGACCTTGTACAGGTTGATGGTCAGGAAGGTATTGCCCGGGTAGGTCAGGATCGCCGCTTCCGCGTCGGGGACCTCATCGATCGCGTAGACCTCGACCTTGGCGAAGGGCTTGTCGAGCGATGCGCAGGACGCGAGCGCCATCGCGATG
>CAYPHO010000332.1:0-3559 GCA_964410245.1 uncultured Treponemataceae bacterium
TCTTCATCATGCTCTTTTCCTCCCTTGTCAATGAAGCTTTGTATTAGGTACGAGGGCTTCGGCGAAGGCTCTATCTATCTTCGAAGTTAGGCATCGAAAAGCGTTATTTCCCGTAGGCTCGCCATCGTCGGTATCTTGACGGCCGGCTTCTTTTCCCGTATTGAAGATCTATGCCTCTGGAAACAGTGGAGGATCTGGGAGTCTTCTTCGGCTTCGCGCTAACCGCGCTGATCGTCATCGGGCAGTTCTTCCTTAAGAAGAGGGACTCGAAGAACTACATCGTAATCGCCGCGTTTACCGCGCTCGCCGTCTATCAATTCTCGGCCTCCTTCCATCTTTTCTCGGCTATCCGCGATTGGTATCGAGTATTCAAGTGGGTCTATATCTCGGGCATGTTCTCGATATGCATGGCCTCGCCTCTCGCGTATATGCTGTTTTCATCAGCCGTTGAAAAGGAATACGTCTTTTCGAGAAAAACCCTCTTGCATTTTATCGTGCCGGCGGCGGCCGCCCTCTGCCTGATGCTGTTCGCGGATTTCGGGGACTATCCCGGGGGAGATCCCAGGAGCTATCGGGATTATCTTTATGAAAGCGTCTGGATTATCCGCGCCGTCGATATCGCCTCAATGATCCTGTTCTTCGCCTACTTCGCCAGGCTGATCGTCAGGAACCGCAGGCTCTACTATGGTTCCGTCGGGAAGAACCGGAAGAGCTTTCTATTGTTGCTGGTATTAACCAGCGTCGCGGCCGCGCTATGCAGCCTGTATCTCTTCGATCGCGGCGACGTTCCATTCCTCAAGACTATCTATCGACTGCGATTCGCGATTATCGCCATTTTTGTTTTCTTGACGAGCTATTCCAATCCGATCATGCTCGGCATCGGTAAGTTGGAATCCTATCGCGACTATTACCAGAAATCGTATATCGATAATATCGATTCCGAAAAGATCATCGAGTCGCTCGATGAATTAATGGAAGATTACAATATATTTACTGAAGATGACTTGACCATTGGCAAGGTCGCCGAGAGCGTCGGGATAACGCGTCACCAATTATCGGAAATCCTGAACCATCGCTTGCACAAGACGTTTAACGAGTACGTACGGGAGAAGCGCCTGGCCTACGCGAGGAGGCTGCTGACGGAGAAGCCTTCGCAAAAAATCATCTGGATCGCCAACGAATGCGGTTTCAACGCGATATCGAACTTCAATAACTCCTTCAAGAAGATGTACGGGATTACGCCCAGCCAATATAGGAATAGGACCGCCTCGAGCAGCGGGAGCGATCGCGCCTGAGGGAGTCGGCGAAAGCGGAGGCGGCCGGCCGCACGGATCGCGCCGGAAGGAAGATCCGGCTCGCGCCACAGGTCGGCGGCGGAAGCTCGCCGGGAATCGCCGGCATCGCGCAGGAGCCGAGCGACGGTCCCGAGCCGAGCCCCCGTCATGGGCCGATCGCTCCCGCGTAGAATAGGCCGTTCATCACGGGGAACCGACCGTCGAAGAGCATCGGGAGCGAAGCGCCGAACCCTCCGAAAGGTCCAGACGGATCGTATGCGTTGGCCTGGATGTGGAGGTGCGGATAGAGGGCGCCGCCCTGTCCGGCATTCCCGGCGCGGGCGACGGGCTCGCCTTTCGCGACGACCTGACCGAGGCGGACCATCAGACTCCCTTGCTTTATATGGGCGAGTAGCACGATGTAGCGCCTCTCCCCATCCCGAGCGAGGATGATGAGGTAATTACCCTTACCGCGCGGCGAGATATCATTCGCCGCGTCATAGGCATGCAGGACCGTTCCATCGCAGGGGCAGTAGATCCGCTCGCCGAATACCGGGCTATCCTCGAGTTGCCGTATGAAGAAAGGCCGCCCCCAGCCAAGAGGCCCGAGCTTCGTGATATCCGTCGCGTAGCGCCCGGTCGCGCCATTCCCCGGGTTGAGCCGCTCCGGTCCGGTATAGTGGTAGTTCATCGCGGGGCTGTCGCCGTCGCCTCCCTGGGCGACGGCGTAGATACCGTCCGCCAGGGGAAATGCGAGCCGTACCGGCGCGTCGCGATACGCGTAGGCGCGAATGATCTCCGCGGCCTGGGCGATGAAGATGGGCGCGCATACGATCACCGCGGCGACGAGGAGCCGCGATACCCCGGGGGCGGCGCTCGCGCGAGAGCGAAGCTGAGATGCCAGGCCCCAGGCCAGCCCGATTAGGAGCGCGAGGGCCAGGGCCCAGCGCAGCCAGACGCTCGAGGTATCCCAGCGTATCAGGAAGAGAGGAGGAAGGGATATCTCTAGCGCGAGGATCGCTTTCATGCTCCACGAGGCGAGGCACGGGGCCTTCGAGAAGGCGAGCCAGGCAGAGAGCGCGATAATGGCCCCGACGCAGGCCGCCCAGACGATCATGCCGGTGCTTCCGTAGAAGGCCTCGAGCAAGAGGCCGAATGAGTGGGACTTCATTCGCGATCCCCGCCTTTCCCGCGGTCAAGAACGTTTTCCCCGCGGTCGCTTTCGCCATTCTAGCTCGGCGCTCGGCCTGCGGTCTTGGAAAAACGCGACGCGGACTAGGGCGAGACGGGAATCGTGCGATGTAAGAACTCATCGGGCGAGAGGCCCGAGAAGAACCTGAACTCGTCGATAAGGTGCGATTGATCATAGAAGCCGAAGCGCATCGCGAGCTCTACCCAACTCGGCCTTCGCGGCCCAAGGGCGCATCGAAGGACGGACTGGAAGCGCAGCGTCCGCGAAAGGCGCTTGGGCGTCGTTCCGGCCGCGGAGCGAAGCAAGCGCTCGAGCTGACGCCGGCTCATTCCCTCGCGGCGCGCTACTTCCTCGACGGGGAGAGTCCCTCCGGACGCATACATTGAGTGAAGCGCGTTTTGCAGGCGCTCGGGAAGGCCGGTTCCATCAGCTGTCCGGGCGAGTTCGCTGTCGGCGGCCCGGGCCATCGCGGTTGGCGAGGGGGCCCGGGCGATCGCGCGCAGCGAATCCGCCCATCTCCGATCCAGTTCGATAGGCGAGCCCGTCCCGATCGCCGCGAGTTCTTCGGGAGGGGAGCGCGTTAGCGCGGCGAGCCCGCCGGGCGCGAAGGTAATGCCGAAGAGACGAGTTCCCTCATGGCCGAGCGTCATGGAGAAGGGCCCTGACGATGTCCAGAAGAGCCTGATCTCCGAGTTCTCCCGATCCGCCTCCCTGGTCGCGATTACGAGGTCTGCGCATGCGTCGGGAACCGCCAATTCCTCGAAGATCCGTGGATGGACGCCGTCCGTCGCTAGGGGAGCTTCGATACACCAGTAGCGCAGGACGAAGCGGCGTAAGCTCGGCTCGCTATCGCGCGATAGGAGGCTCCTCGAGCGGGATGAACGGATGAGGCTGATCGGGCTATAGCGATCGACGTTCGCCATGCGCGACGGCCCTCCTTCCCGAAGGCGACGAGGACGCGGTGCCGCGCGCCGGGCGCCGTCCTGTCCGGGTCACTCCTTGATATTCTCCCGCAGCGACCCGATGAACTTCGCCATCTCGTCGTAGTCGCGCTGCTTGATGATGTGCGAGAGGTAGGAGAGCTTCGAGTTGA
>CAYPHO010000333.1:0-3499 GCA_964410245.1 uncultured Treponemataceae bacterium
GATCGCCCCGCACCTCGACCACCGAGATGACGACGTCGTCGCCGATCACGATCTTCTCGTTGACCCGGCGCGAGAGGATCAGCATGAGCCTTGGCCCTTCGAGGAGGCGAGCTCGGCCATGATGTCGTGCTTCACGCGCCAGCGCGGGTCGGCCAGCACGGCCTGCATGCCCAGGCGGCTCGACTTGTTCACGATCAGGGGGCCCATGAGGTTCGCGGTGGCGGCCCCGCCCTCCGGCGGTACGGTGACGATCGAGAATACCAGCGCTTCCTCGGGCTTCGACACGCCGATCTCGCCCAGCGACTCGTCGCTGACGTCGACCGAGTAGTCGGGCCTGAAGAGGAAGGGATCGATCAGGATGAAGGCGAGGTCGGGCACGTCCATCGACTGCAGGTAGAAGAAGGGCTTCTGCGGCGCGTCGAGGAGGACGAAGTCCTCGAATTTCTCGAAGCCGAGCAGCCCGGCCGGGAAGTGCACCTTCTGGCGCTCGTCGGTGTCGATCTCGCCGTAGGCTTTCGTCTTGACTCTCATCTATCCACCACTATGTCCGCCGTCACTGCAGGAAGTCAAGGAGCGTCTTCGGGAAGAGGCGCCCCGCCAGGCCCAGCGACGCGCTGCGCGCGTACTCGAGCATGCGGTAGTCGGTGATCGCCGAGGCCATGTCGATATCGGCCTCCTGCGACTCGAGCTTGACCATGTCGGGGATCTCCCGGTTGAGCCTGGAGGCGACCGACTCGAGGCGCTCGCAGCGCGAGCCTATCTCGGCGACGCGCCGCGAGAGGTTCTGCAGTCCCCCGTCGAGCGCCGCGAGGGCGGCGCCGCCGGTCTCGAAGATGTCGCCCTTGTTCAGGGAGTCGCGCAGCCTGATGGCCGCGTCGAAGAGCGAGCCCCCAGCGACGCGGGCGCCGGGCGCCCAGTTGTCCGGGACCCTGCCCGTAGCGGCGACGAGGCCCAGCTCCTTGAGCACGGTCCCGGCCGGGGAGGCCCCCGACGCGGGCGAGTCCTCGACCCTCATTTGGTGGGGAATCGTCGTCTCGAGGCTGAGCGAGAAGGTCCTCGGATCGATCGAGGCCTTGACCGCGGCGCCCGAGTCGTTGATCTTCGCGACGACCGCGTAGATGTTGTCGCCGGCCTTGACCTCGACGGCCTTGCCGTCGACGAGGAATGACGCGTCGGAGGCGGCCCTCCAGTCGCGGCCGTCGATCGCGGATATCGCCTGCTGGTTCTCGGCCCAGAAGACGTCCGCGCCGCTCAGGGCCAGGGGGACGCTCTCGCCCTCGGAGACCTCGGCCTCGGGGCCCCCCGGCGCGCCCAGGTACTGCAGCCCGACGAGGACCGAGCCCGCGGCCCCCGGCGCGGCTCCCTCGACCTTGCGGAAGGGCTCGGTCTTCGACTTGGAGCCCGAGAAGAGGTAGCTTCCGTCGGGGCCGCGCGAGTTGGCGAGCGAGGCCAGCTCGCCCAGGAGCTCGTCGACTTCCTGGGCCATGTATTTCTGGTCTTCCTTGGTGTAGATGCCGTTCGCGCCCTGGACCGCGATCTCGCGCAGCCGCTGGGTCACGTCGATCGCCTGGCGGACGTAGTCCTCGGCGACCCGGTATTGGTCCCCGGCGGCCAGGGCGTTCTTCTCGTACCTCTGCAGGCGCAGGCCGGCCGAGTCGTAGCGCACCGCTCGGGCGGCGGCGAGGGGATCGTCGCGGAGGTTCTCGATGCGCGACTGCCTGGCCATCTTCGACTCGAGCGAGGCCATATCGCGCTCGCGGCGGCGAAGCCAGAACTGCATGTCGTCGTTCATCAGGTCGGTGCTGACGCGCTGCATCTAGGTCACGCTCCCATTCGGTTGATGATCGTGTCGAGCATCTCGTCGACGTTGGTTATGAATTTCGCCGCGGCCGAGTAGCCGTGCTGGAACTTGATCATCTCGGACAGCTCCTCGTCCATGTTGACGCCGGAGATCGAGGCGCGCAGGTCCCGCAGCTCCTTGCCGATCCTCTCGTGGGTGGCGGCCGCGTTCTCGGCCCGCTCGCCCGACAGGCCGACGCGGGCCACGGCCTCGGCGAAGTGGTCGTCGAAGGTTCGCAGGGAGCCGACCATGACCGCCTTGGTCCGGAGCGAGGCGATCGCCAGCGCCGCGGACCCGTCGCCCGCCTCGGCGGGCCGCCCGCTCTCGCCGAAGCCGGCCGCGATCGAGCCGGGATCGGATCGGAGCTCGGGCGCGATGTCCAGCCATCCGGAGGGATGCGAGAGCGGGGCTACCGCGTAGGCCGTCCCCTCCTGCCGCAGGGCGTTCGTCGCGTCGGGGCCGGTCCAATCGTAGGCGCCGGCGGCGCCAGAGCCCCGCAGGAGCCCGGCGTAGCCGACCAGGAACTGCCCCGAGTCCTCGACGCTCCGGATTACGAAGTCGGGCTCGCCGGGGTTGGCCGCGGGCGTGGCGCGCAGCTCCAGCCGCCCCTCGCGCGTCAGCCTGGCGGTGACTTCGGAGCCGGAGAAATTTATGCGCGATACGAGGTCGGCGACGGTATCAGTCGGGTGGTAGGCGATCTCGACGGCTCCCGCGGCGCCCGAGAGGCGGATGGTCCCGGCGAGCCCTATCTGCTCCTGGGCCCCGAGGCCGTTCGCGCCGGTCATGCGGTAGACGTAGGTCGAGTCGTACCGGCCGTCGCCGTTCCGGTCGTAGTTGCCCGCCACGTTGTTGATGAAGGGCCATTCCTTGAAGAAATCCAGGCCCGTCTTCCCGTTCGCGCCGTAGCCGGCGCGGTGCGTCTCGTTCACGAGGTCGGTGAAGGTCAGCGCCATGGTATCGAGGGTCTGTATCTCCCCGCGCGCGTCGACGTCGCGGAGCTCGATCAGGGCGCCCAGGGTCCCGCCCTTGATGCCGGCGGCCAGGCCCGTGTCGGCCCAGTAGGGCGAGGCGAAGCCCTCTTCGTCCGCCCCCCGCATATCGAAGCCTCGGGCTATCTTGCCCTGCACCAGGATCATGCCGTCGATGTGGACCATGAACTCGTCCGAGTCGCGCTGGTCGACCGTGATCGACGCCAGGTGCCCGAGCTTCTCGACCAGGACGTCCCGCCGATCCATGAGGTCGTTCGGGTTATCGCCCAGGGCCTTGGATTTCTGTATCTCGACGTTGAGCGAGGCGATCTGGCGCGCGTACTCGTTGACCTGCTGGACCGTGCCGCGGATGTCCCCGTCGACGACCGAGCGGAACTCGGTCAGGCGGCGGTAGCGGTCGCGGACGCCCTCGGCCAGGGCGTCGCCGCGCGAGAGGACGGCCTGGCGGGCGGCGACGTCCGAGGGCCGGACGGATAGTTCCTGCCAGGAGTCCCAGAACTTGTCCATCAGCGTCCGCACCGAGGAGTCGGAGGGCTCGTTGTGGATCTGCTCGAGCTGGAGGACGTACTTGTCGCGCGTGTTCCAATAGCCCTCGAGGCCGCTCTGGGCGTCGATGCGGCCCTCGAGCAGGTCGTCCTTTATTCGCCGGATGCGGTCGATCATGACGCCC
>CAYPHO010000334.1:0-3470 GCA_964410245.1 uncultured Treponemataceae bacterium
GGTATTCCTCGAGAACAAGAAGGGGCGGCTCGCCGAGATCACCAAGCTCATCGCTAAGGCGGGCATCGATATCCGCGCCCTGTCCATCGCCGATACGGCGGAGTTCGGGATCCTCAGGCTTATCGTGGACGATCCCGAGAAGGCGGTCCAGGCCATCGCCGACGGCGGATTCACCGTGAAGTCGACCGACGTCCTCGCCGTCGAGATCCCGGACAAGCCGGGAAGCCTGGCGAGGGTCATGGAGATCTTCGAGGAGACGGGCGTCAATATCGAGTACCTCTACGCCTCGCTGGAGAAGGATTGCTCGACGGCCGTCGTCGTCTTCAAGGTCGAGGATATCGAGCACGGGATGAAGATCGCCGTCGAGCACAAGCTGACGACCTTGGACAAGCTCTAGACTGCGCGCCGAGGGGCGCCTATCCTTATCCCGGTTAGCCCGATGCGCGCGGAACCCGCGGATCCCCGTCTCGCGTCCCTGCTCAGGAAGACCGAGCTCTTCGCTTCGCTGCTCGACGACGACCTCGAGTTCATCGCCGACCGCACCGAGGAGCTCGCCCTTCCCGCGGGCGCCCGGCTCTTCGCCGCCGGGGACAAGCCGGAGCGCTTCTTCTTCCTCGCCTCGGGCGAGGTGGGCATCTACCGCCGCGACGGCGAGGGGCCGGCGGGCGCCGGCGCCGGCGGCTCCTCCGAGCGCAGGATCGCCAGCTACGTGGCCGGCGAGGTGCTCGGGGACTTCGCCTTCGCCGCCGGCACTGAGCACGACGCGGACGCGCGCGTGGACGCCGACGCCGAGCTGGTCGCCTTCCCGCGCAAGGGCGAGAGCATGGAGGCCCTGGCCCGCGAGAAGCCCGGGGTGGTCTCGCGGATACTCCTCCACTCGCTGTCCATGATCTCCTCCCGCCTGCGCTCGACCCAGCGCCTGATATCCGAGAACTCGCCCTGGGTCCGAGAGCTCAGGCGACAGATCTACACCGATCCGGGCACGGGCCTGTGGACCCGCGCCTTCCTCGACGAGGAGGTCGCGCGGTCCCTGGCCAAGCCGACCGCCGTGGTCATGGTCAAGCCCGACCGCTTCAAGGAATTCGTCGACGAGCACGGCCACGCCGCCGGCGACGAGGCGATGGTCCGGATCGCCGGGGTCCTGTCGGCCGAGACCGACCGCCTGGGCCGCGGCTGGGCGATCAGGCTGCGCAGCAACGAGACCGCCGTCGTGGCGCCCGGCTGCGACGACGCCGCGGCGGCGGAGCTCGCGCGCCGGATCGCGCGCCGCGTATCGGGCATCAGGATCGGGGCCCCGGGGCGCGCGGGATTCGCCTTCACCTGCAGCATGGCCTTGGCCGAATGGCCCGCGGACGGCGAGGATTGGAAGAAGCTGGTCGAGGCGGCCAGCTCGGCCCTGATCAAGGCCTGGGGCGAGGGCGGGGCGCGCCTGTACACGGTTCGGCAGCTCGCGGGGGCGCCGCGGTGAAGGGACCCGTCGGCGAGTACCTGGCCACGCTGCCCCTCTTCTCCGGCATGAGCGGCCTCGAGGTCAACGCGGTGTCGGCCTTCCTCGAGCCCCGGCGATTCCTGAAGGACGACGTCGTCTTCCGCGAGGGCGAGACCGGCAAGGAGCTGTTCATCGTGCGCTCCGGCCGGATCGGTTCCTACGCGACCCTGCCCGACGGCTCCCGGCGCGACGTCTACGAGTTCGGCCCGGGCCTCCTCTTCGGCGAGATGGCGATCATCGAGGACGAGCCGCGCACGGCCACCTGCTGGGCCAAGGAGGACTCCGAGCTCCTGGTCATGGAGGGGATCGACTTCTACCGCCTCGCGTGGAACTATCCCATGATCGGCATCAAGCTCCTGTCGGCCATGGCCCGCGTCATGGTCTCCTGGCTCGACGAGGCCTCGAGCTTCCTGGGCGCCCTGGTGCGCTGGGGCGGCGACGCCCGGAAGCGCGCGGTGACCGACGAGCTGTCGGGCCTCTTCAACCGCCGCTTCCTGGAAGAGACGGTGGCGTCCCGCCTGGCGTCCAGCCCGTCGCGGCGATGCGCCCTCTTGATGATGGACTTGGACCGCTTCCGAGACGTCAACGCGGCCTTCGGCCCCAGGGCCGGCGACGACCTGATCGCACGCGTTTCGAAGGTCTTCGCGTCTTTCCTGCGCGAGGGCGAGATCGCCGCGCGCCTGTCGGGAGACGAGTTCGCGGTCTTCCTCCCCGCCTCCGGCATCGAGCGGGCCATGGAGCTGGCCGAGGAGCTCCGCGCGGGCGTCGAGTCGGCGGTAATCGAGGCGGCCTGTCCCGACGGATCGAGGCGCGTGCGTACGGCCGTGACCGTGAGCGTCGGGGCGGCGGCGGGACCGCAGTCGGCCTCCTCGTCGGTCGAGCTCTTCGAGGCGGCGGACAAGGCCCTGTTCGAGGCCAAGCGCGCCGGGCGAAACCGGGTCGTCGCGTCGGGCGTTGAAGGAAGGCAAGGGGGAAGCGCATGAAGAAAAGGACCAGGAACGCGATCGTCGCCGCGGCGGCGGTATTCGCGGCGCTCTTCGCGTTGAGGCTCGCGTCCGAGCTGGCCGGCGGATCGAAGGCGGCCGTCGGAAACGATTTCCGCGGCTACGCCCTGAATCAGGAGAGCTCCGCCAGGCTCAGCAAGCTGAACTACGCGAGCGAGAAGATCTTCGTCCCCCAGGGAGGCGGCCAGCAGGTCGTCGACCAGAAGTACGAGAAGGTGGCGGATATCAGGACGGCGTCCAAGGATTTCGACGCCGACGACAAGAGGATACGCGGCATAGCGGCCGCGGCCTCGGCGGTGATCCAGAGCGAGAACGCCTACGGCCTTCCCGGCTCGCGCGTCCTCTCCCTGCGGCTGGGCGTCGTGCCCGAGTCCTTCGAGAAGATCGCGGAAGAGCTTAGGGGCGTCGGCAAGCTCCTGTCGATAACGGTGACCAAGACCGACAAGACCGGGGACTTCAAGGCCCTCGAGGCGAAGCGCCTGTCGCTGGAGAAGACCCGCGACGGGCTCAAGGCCCTGCGGACCGCGGGCGCCGAGCTGGCGGACCGCATCTCGCTCGAGACGAAGATCCTGGAGATCGAGGGGCAGATCCAGGAGCTCGGCGTATCGCTCGGCGACTTCAGCGAGTCGAACTCCTTCTGCACGATCGATGTCGCCCTGTCCGAATCGACGAGCCCCGGCGCCGGGTACTTCCTGGCGAAGGTCCTGGACGCCCTCGGCTGGGCCCTCCTCGTCGAGGCGGGAATAGCCTTCGTCCTCCTGGCCGCCGCCGGCGTCGCCGCCCTCGCCGCGCTCGCCTTCGAGAGGTACAGGAAGGCGAGAGTCGCTCAGCCTTAGCGCCGGGTCGCTGTGAGCGTGAGCGAGGCGGTCATGTTGCTCGCGTCGCTCGCGCTGCCCGCGGCATACGCGTCCCCGAAGGCTGTCCCGCCGTTCGCGGCCTTGCGCGTGATGTAGCGCATCTCGGATTGGAGAGCGCCG
>CAYPHO010000335.1:0-3394 GCA_964410245.1 uncultured Treponemataceae bacterium
TCTTCGCGTTCATGGCGATCGCGGACTTGATGGCCATGTCGGGGCCGTCGTCGCCGCCGAAGAGGGCCATGATCGCGTCGCCGACGTACTTGTCGACGAAGCCGCCGTTCTCCCGTATGACGGGAACCACGCGCGAGAGGTAGGAGTTGATGAAGGCGAAGTTCTCCTCGACGGTCAGGTTCTCGGACAGTTCCGTGAAGGCCCTGATGTCCGAGAAGAATATGGTCATCTTCTTCCGCGCGTGATCGCCGAGCTTGAGGTCCGTGACGTCGCTCTTGTCCAAGTGCTCGAGGAATTCCCTCGGTATGAAATTCTTGACCGTCTTGGATATCGAGGCGATGTGCTCCGTGAGGGATTCGACCGTGTCCAAGGTATTGCCCGACTTCTTGAGCAGGAGGAGGAGTATCGCGAAGCCGAGCGCGGCGAGTCCCGCGGGGCCCGCGAGGTAGGTCGAGGAGAACGAATCCGGAAGGAGGCGGGACCGGGCGAGGCCCGCGGCGAGGGCCGCGAGCGCGCCGCCTATAAGGTATCCGCGGGCTTGGCCGCGCGCGGCCATGACGGCGGCCGCGGCGAAGAGGCCCAGGCAGGACAGGCCCGCCGCGGCCGAACCGATCAACGCGGCGAGGCCCGCGCGCGAGGGCAGGATCAGGGCGATCGCCGCGAGGGCGCCGAGCGCCGAAGAGGCCGCTATCGGGGCGAATTTCGGCAGGCGGTCGCGGAGGGCGGAGCCGAAGAAGGCCGCGAAGGCGGCCAGCATGAGGATGTACGCCGCGGCGCAGGCGGCCTCGGCGATCGCGAGCTCGTTGAGGAATGCGGGAGTTAATCCGAAGATCGAGGCTCCTTCAAGGGTCAGATAGAGGCCCGACGCGAGCATGGCGGCCGAGAAGGAGATGAACTCCCTCGTCCTGCTCCAGAAGAAGAAGAGGCAGAGGACGACGACGCCCGTTATCAGGAAGAATGCGGCCAGGGCGGCGAAGGGCATGGCAAGGCCGATAAGGGCCGATCCCGTGCCGTCCGAGCTTCCGAGCGCGAGATACAGGGGAAGGAACGAGGCCTCTTCGAGTCGGCGGCTCCCCGGCCCGCAGTGGACGATGATCGATATCTCGTCGCCGGTCGCCTCGAAGGCGGTCGTCAGCGGCGCGCCGTCCCGCGCCGCCTTGTCGTAGACGGATTTCCCGTTCGCGAGCACCGCGTCGACTCCCGACGCCCCCGTCATGATCAGGGACAGGGGGCTCGATCGGGACGAGGCTCCCGCGAGCCGGACGCGAAGGCGATAGGTCGCGTATCCTTCGTTCCGGACGGCCGGGGAGAAGCCGCGCCGCATCCCGATCTCGACTATGGCCGGCCTGTTGCCCGAGGCGGCGATGCCCTCGTCCGTGAACATGCCCTCGTAGCGCTCCCACTCGCCGATTAGCGCGACGGGAATAGCGTCCGCGCCGATGTCGAGGACGCCCGCCTTCGCGGGCCCCTCGGCCCATGAGGCGGTCGCGAGCAGCGTCAGCGCCGAGGCGATAATCAGCCTATGCGCCGCTGATCGAAGAGAGGGCACGCTTTTTGCTGTCATGCTTAATTATACGCGGAAAACCGCGTAATGATGAACATATCCCGGCTTCCTTCCCCTATAATCATCCTTGCCCGGAGACAACTCGAGCCTTGTCACTCCTCTTCATTTCTCATTATACTGTCGCGGGCAAAATATCGATATTTTTTTATCCATGGGGGTTTATCCATGCCAGTGGCCCAGATCCAGTTCTCCAAGGAGCTCGTCGCCTACATAGACGAGTGGAAGGAGAAGCCGGGCAGCCTCATCATGATGCTTCATCGCATCCAGGAAGAGTTCGGCTACATTCCCCGCGAGGCCGCGGAGAAGCTTTCCATCCAGGTGGGCCTTCCCCTCGCGAAGATCTACGGCGTCATTACCTTCTACCATTTCTTCAAGACGAAGAAGCCGGGCAAGCACCGGATCGCGATTTGCCTGGGCACCGCCTGCTATCTCAAGGGAGCCCAGGACCTTATAGACGAGTCGCGCTCGATCCTGAATATCAAGGGCGACGAGGTGACCGACGACGGCCAGTTCAGCATCGACGAGGTCCGCTGCCTCGGCTGCTGCGGGCTGGCCCCGGTCCTGATGATAGGCGACGAGGTCTTCGGCAAGGTAACTAAGGACCAGATGCCGGAGATCATCGCGAAGTTCCGGGACAAGTAGGGAGGGAAGGCGCCGGGGAAGGCCGCGTGCATTTCACGGTCGGCGACTATGTCCTGGATATCGCGCAGAACGCCGTGGAGGCGGGCTCGGGAGAGGTGATCGTCGAGCTAGCCGAGTCCGAGTCCGGGACGAGGGTCGAGATCGCGGACGACGGCCGCGGCATGTCGGCCGAGGAGCGCGCGGCCGCGCTGGATCCCTTCTATACGGACGGGACGAAGCACGCGGGCCGCAGGGTGGGCTTGGGCCTGCCCTTCCTGGTCCAGGCGGTCGAGCAGGCCGGCGGGAGCTGGTCGATAGATACGGAGCGGGGCAAGGGGACGCGGGTGGCCTTCGACTTCCCCGCGTCGAGCGTGGACAGCCCGCCCATGGGCGACCTGCCCTCGCTGTTCATGTCGCTGCTGTGCCTGCCGGGCTGCCGAGAGATGCGGATACGCCGCTCGGGGCCGGCCGGCGAGTACGAGCTCTCCAGGCGGGAGCTATCCGAGGCCGTCGGCGGGCTCGAGCTCGGCTCGTCCCTCGCGGCGCTGAAAGAGTACTTGGTTTCGCAGGAAGAGGATTGAAGCGGGCGGCCGCGCGGCGGCCGACACGAAAGGAGAGCGGATATATGGCGAAGATGACCCTCGAGCAGCTCCGGAAGCTCCGCGAGGAAAAGAAGCAGGACCTGTCCCGCCGCGAGGTCGAGGGCAAGGAGATACAGGTGATCGTCGGCATGGGCACCTGCGGCATCGCCGCCGGCGCGAAGCTGACCTTCGACGCGATCGTGGCGGAGGTCGCCGCGGCCGGCCTGGGCGACCAGGTCGTCATCAGGCAGACCGGCTGCATGGGCCTCTGCTACGTCGAGCCCACCGTCGAGGTCGCCGTTCCCGGCATGCCCCAGGTGATCTACGGGAAGATGACGCAGGACGTCGCGAAGGACCTCGTGAAGATGCACCTGGTCGAGCACAAGCTCCTCGACAACCACATCTTCGACCGGCCCGCGGCCGACATCATGAAGAAGTAAGGCGGAGGGCTCACGATGGCTTACAAGAATTTCATCCTCGTCTGCGCCGGCACGGGCTGCGAGTCGAGCAAGGCGGGCGAGATCTACGAGTCCCTGCTCCGCGAGGCCGAGGCCCAGGGCGTCAAGAACGATGTCCAGGTCGTCAAGACCGGTTGCTTCGGCTTCTGCGAGAAGGGCCCGATCGTCAA
>CAYPHO010000336.1:0-3384 GCA_964410245.1 uncultured Treponemataceae bacterium
TCTTCACCGAGAAGATCGAGGCCGAGATCAAGGCCATCGCCACCGACCAGTCGAGGACCCAGCCCGACAAGCTCTCCGCGATACTCTCCATCGTCGTATCCGCCTGCGCCGCCAATCGCCGGCTCCTCACGGTAATCCTCGGCTACCTCGACCACCTCAGGACCGCGGACGGCGACCCAGACGAGCGCGTACGCAGGCGGACGATCCGCTTGCGCCACATCCTCTCGGGCGTCCTCATCGAGGGCCAGAAGCGCGGAGAGTTCTCGCCCTTCTCGATAAAGGCCGCCGACAACCTCTTCTACGCCCTCATCGAGGCGGCCATCTTCCAGGTCGCGGTCCTCGGCAGGGAGGACGCGGCCGGCCTCCAGGACGCCGCGCAGCTCCTCGCCTCCTCGCTCGCTAGCTCGGAGCAGAAGCCGCGCGGCCGTCCCGGCCAGGCCTCGCCCCGCGCCCCTTCCGACCGCGCCCGCGAAGGACGCGTGGCGGAATCCTAATGCCGAGCCCCTCGGGGGGCCCTGTCCGAAAGCCGACCTGGATCCGGTCGGCTCCTCCCTCCGGCGAAGAGTGGCGCCGAGTCCGCGGCGTCCTCGACGCCTACCGCCTCGCTACCGTGTGCGACGGGGCCCGCTGCCCGAATAAGGCCGAGTGCTGGGGCGCCAGGACCGCCACCTTCATGGTCCTCGGCGGTACCTGCACGCGCGCCTGCCGCTTCTGCGCCGTCCCGCACGGAAGGACTGGCGAGGCCGTCGAGGGCGACGAGCCCGAGCGCCTGGCCCGGGCGGCCCGCGAGCTCGGCCTAGACTACGTCGTCATCACGAGCGTCGACCGGGACGACCTCGCGGATCGCGGCTCGGCCCACTTCGCCGCCTGCGCCGCGGCGGTCAAGGCGGCGAATCAGCGCGCCCGCGTCGAGCTCCTCATCCCAGACTACCGCGAGGGGGAGATCGAGGCGATCCTCGATTCCGGCGCCGACGTTGTGGCGCACAACGTTGAGACCGTAGAGCGCCTGCAGGGACTGCGCGATCATCGCGCCTCCTACGGCGCCAGCCTCCATACCCTCGGCCTCGTCGCCTCGCCTCGCGGCGCGCCCATGCCCAAGTCGAGCCTCATGCTCGGCCTGGGCGAGACGCGGGACGAGATCCTGGCCGCGATGGACGACCTGCGGAGGGCGGGATGCGAGGGGCTCGTGCTGGGACAGTACCTCAGGCCCACGCGCGATCAGGTCGAGGTCGCAGAGTACGTCGAGCCCGGGGCCTTCGATCGCTACGCCGAGGAGGCTCGGTCCCGCGGCTTCCGTCTCGTCGTATCGGCCCCCATGGCGCGCACGAGCTACCATGCCTCCCGGGCCTTCCGGGGCGGCGCGGCATGATAGCCAGGCTGGACGCCAAGGTCGCCGGCGGCAAGCTCCTGCGCGTCGAGGTCGAGATCGAGTCGGGCTCGGTCCTCAGGGCCTCGGTCTGCGGGGACTTCTTCGCCCATCCCGAGGAGCTCTTCGAGCGCGCCGAGGCCGAGCTGGCCGGAGTGCCTTCGGACAGGTTGGGCGAAACCGCTCTCGCCCTCTTCTCGGACCCGAGGCTGTCGATCATCGGCGCGGCTCCCGAGGACATCGCGCGAGCCTTGATGGAGGCTGCCCGTGCGGCTCAGGCTGATTAGCTCGGGCGCCCTCCCGGGCGCGCTCAACATGGGAATCGACGAAGCCGTGCTTTCGGCGGTAGCGGACGGAGTGTCGGCGCCGACGCTCAGGCTCTACAGCTGGTCGCCGTCTTGCGTAACGATTGGATATTTCCAATCGTTAGAAGCCGAGGTGGATCTCGCTGCGTGTAAGGCGGCCCAAGTCGACACGGTTCGCCGCCTGACCGGGGGTGGTGCAGTATTCCATGACCAAGAAATTACTTATTCACTTGTCGCCCCGCTCGGCCATCCACTCGCCTTAGGAGATATCCTCGAATCGTATCGCCGGATCTGTGCGGGGATCGTCGAGGGTTTGCGGCTGCTCGGCATCGAGTCTTCTTTCGCGCCGATAAACGATATCGTCGCCGGAGGCCGAAAGATTTCAGGCAACGCGCAGACGAGGCGGCGGGGCTGTCTCCTCCAGCACGGGACCATCCTCCTCGGCCTCGATGCCCAGCGGATGTTCTCGCTCTTGAAAGTACCGAGCGAAAAGCTCCGCGAACGCAGCCGCGACCGGGCCGAGGCGAGGGTAACGTCGCTTCGATCTCTTCTTGGGCGGGATGTCGAGTATGAAGAGGCGGCGCGAGCCGTAGCGCAGGGCTGCTCGGCTGCATGGCAAGCAGAGCTAGTACCCGATAGGCTCAGAAACGAAGAGCTCGAGGCTGCCGAGGGTTATAGTAGAGAAAAGTTCACTTCTGAGAAATGGAATTTCAAACGTTAGGATATATTTTATCGTCAGGAAAATTTTAAACGATAGGAAAATACCAAACGATAGCGCTGTCCCCAACGTTTGCAATATCTCTCATTCCAGCTTTGTCTTTTGTTCCCCCAATGCTACAACCGCCGTCGGCACCGGGAGATGCTTTGCTACCGTCGCCTCGAAAAAGTTCGAAATGTTTTTGTCATAAGCTAATACTCGGTAAACGTAATCGAGAGTCCTTCGCGGAGTAGCTCCCCGGCCGACCCGTCCGTTTCCCGCGTTATACATCGCCAATGCCGCCACCTCGTTGCCGCCCTCGTCGAGGCAGAATCGCAGGTGGGCGAGGCCGTATCGAGCATTGATCTCGGGGTCGTAGACCTCGTTCTCGCCGAGTTTCGGGAAGGATTTCGAGTTCAGCTGGAAAAGTCCGCGGTCTACGGAATCTCCGTTGTCGTTGATCGCGCGGGGCGTAAATCTCGATTCCTCCAGCGCGAGGGCGAATGCAAGAGAGGGCCTGATACCGTTTTTCTCGGCATATCCGAGGATGATGTCGGCGATTTTCCTTGAACCAGTTAAGGAAGCGAAGAAATCGCTGACGCTCGGGCGGGCCGTTTCGTCCCGGTAGTACGGTGAGATGAAGTCCTTAGCGCCGAGATCGTGGATGTATCCGGTCATGTTCTCGTTGGGGATCGAGGTAAGCCTGAGTAATTCCTGATCGGCTGTCGCGCTATCGTCACAGGTAACAACGAGAATGCAAGTTATTATTACAGCAGAAGATATTCGAAGTAGCCTCATTCCTGAATCGTTCTCCCATCAGTAAATTCCGTAGACAGAATGAGGCGCCATTGTAGTGATATGACTAAAAGGGTCAAGTATACAGCGTCGATTTCGCCTTGCCGATACTCGCCGGCGCGCGCATAGTGGATGCATGGACGCGAAGCCGATACTCGTTATCGTGACCGGCGGAACCTTCGACAAGGCCTATGACGAGCTCAAGGGCGAGTTGACCTTCA
>CAYPHO010000337.1:0-3382 GCA_964410245.1 uncultured Treponemataceae bacterium
TGATCTACGGCTTCAAGCAGTCCGCCTTCTTCAACAAGACCGGCAACGCCGTCTCTGGCAAGTTCGTCTACGCCTTCGATTAGCTAGCGCCCCTCGGGCCGCAAGACCCGCGCCCACCTCGGATGGACTTCTACGCGGGCGCGGCCGCCCTCGACGCGAAAGCTCTCGCGCCCTCCTTCCAGCTCGTCGATAAGGACGCCCGACTCGATGCCGGCTCCCAGCTCCAGGACGACGGGCTTATCCGACGCGTTGAGCGCTACTATCACTCGGCCCTCAGGCAAGGAGCGCTCGAAGGCGAGGCTCTCGTGGGCGACGGAAAGCTCGCGGTAATCGCCCCGGCGCAGGGCGGGCAGCCGGGCCCGCAGCGCCGCGAGCTTGCGGATCGCGTCGGCCAGCTCGGGCCGGGGCGGATTCGAGTACGCGGCCTCGGCGCTCGGCCTGAGCGCCTCGTCCGAGGTATCGGTCCTCTTGCCCTCGATGCCGTACTCGGAGCCGTAGTAGATCGAGGGCGGCCCCGGCATCGTGAAGAGGAGGCAGTAGAGCGGGTACAGGTGTGCCGGATCCTTCAGCGTCGAGGCGACGCGGTCGACGTCGTGGTTGTCGGCGAAGCCGTAGAGCGGCAAGTCCCGGTAGACCCCCTTGGGGCCGAACTGCCTGTTCAAGGCGTAGGCTATCTCGAAATAGTTCTTGTCGTTCAGGCTCGACCACAGGCCCTTCCAGCATTCGTAGTTCGTCGTCGAGTCGAGCATCCCTTCTCCCGCCCATTTACGGTAGTCGCCGTGGATGACCTCGCCCATTAGCCAGAAGCCCGGCTTCCTCGCCTTGCACGCAGCGGCGAGCTCGGCGATGAAATCGAGGTCGAGGCAGTCCGCCGCGTCGAGCCTGAGCCCGTCTATGCCGTAGTCCTCGATCCACGACAGCGCGGCGCCGATCAGCTCGGCCTTGGTATCCCGGTCGCGGAGGTTCAGCTTCGCCAAGCAGAGGTGGCCGTTCCAGCCCTCGTACTCGAAGTCGTCCCCGAGGGGGTTGCGGCCGGGCCGCACGGAGACGAAGCGGGAGGCCGCCGCCGAGCTCGGGCCGCCCTCGCGCAGGGCGCGGAACCAGGGATGCTCGCGGCTAACGTGGTTGAAGACCGCGTCGAGCACCACCCGCATGCCCTTCTCCCTCATGCGGCCGCAGAGTCGCGCGAAGTCGGCCTTCGATCCGAGCCTGCGGTCGATCATTCGGTAGTCGACCGTGTCGTAGCCGTGCCCGGAGGACTCGAAGACCGGTCCCAGGTAGATCGCGTCGACGCCGAGTTCGCGTATCGCGTCGAGGCGGCCCTCGATCGCGGCGAGGCGGTTCACGGGCGGAGAGGAGAAGTCGTTGCGTTTCGGGGCTCCGCAGAATCCCATCGGATAGATGTGGTAGAAGAAGGCTTCCCAGGACCAGTGGCTCATCGGCGTAGGCTCCTTAGGTGAAGATTCCGTACATGAATTGCCGCAGCGCCTCGCCGACGACGCGGTCGCTCAGGTCGATGCGGCCCGCGAGGTAGAGGCCGACATAGGTATCCAAGGTGCCGATGAAGGAGGCGGCGTAGGCCCGCGATCTTCCCTTCATGTTGCCGTGATCGGCGGCCGCCTTCCGGAAGAAAGCCTCGACGAGCGAGAATATCTCCTCGTTCAGGGCGGCACCCGCGCTGTAGCCCTCGCTCGAGGGCGGGGCGAATGCGAGCGACAGCCTCAGTCGAGCGAAGGCCGGATCCTCGCGGGCTGAAGCGGCGAAGGCATCGGCGATCCCGCGCATGCCGAGTACGACGTCGCGGCCATATGAGGAGGCCGCGGCTACGCGCTCGAGGGGCCCGCGGCCCCGCTCGGCCACGATCGCGGAGAGGAGGCCGCCCTTGGAGCCGAAGTAGTGGTACAAGGTCGGCTTCGTGATTCCCGAGGCCTCGCAGAGCTCCGCGACGCCCACGGCCTCGTAGCCGCGGTCGGCGAAGAGGCGCGTCGCCGTATCGAGTATCGTCTCCCTGTTGCCGCTTCCTTCGTCCATGTCGAGGTTGAGTATACCGAACGGTATACGGCAATGCAAGCCCCGCACGGGCAGGGTATGCGGGCGGGCGCCCGGGCGGGCGGCCTCGAGGCGAGGCCGCCCGCCGCGCTCCGGGGCCGGGGGAATAAAAACGGCCGCCCCGTTGGGCGGCCGCGATGCGCCGAAAGGCGTTTGCGAATTACAGGCCGATAACGGCCGCGAGGCCGACGCGCAGGAGGCCGTCGGAGATATCGCTGAACTTGGCGGTATAGTCCAGCTTGATCCTGAAGGCGGTCGTCAGGCCGCCGACGCTGCGCCCGAAGGCGTCGGTATAGAGGCCGACGCTCGATACGAGGGCGCTGTCGGTGATGTTCTGCCCGAAGGCCATCGTGACGCCGAGCTTGGGAAGCAAGCTGTACGAAAGGCCGAAGAGGCGGTATTGATCGAAGACGCCCGAGCCCGGCATGAAGGAGACCTGGGCCTGGATATTGTCGGTGACCCCGATGCCGATCGTGATGTCGAAGGAGGATCCGACGTCGGCGGCGACGATGTCGTAGCCGACCGAGTAGCCGTTCTCTATCGAGAAGGTGGGCACGTCGCTGGCCGCGAAAGCGAAGCCGGCTAGGCAGCACAGCGAGAGGGCAAGGACGATTCGTTTGGCGTTCATGCTACCTCCGAATGATTACAGGCCGATGGACGAGGCGACCGCGAAGACGATATCTCCCGAGCCGGCGCCGGCGGTGTCGAAGAGGTACTCGAGCTTGAGCTTGAGGGAGCTCGTGAGCGCGGTCTCGGACTTGGTCTTGAGCACGTTGACGAAGACGCCCGCGCCGGTCGCGACGGAGCCGTCGGAGCCGACGTAGACGTTGAAGCCGACGATGGGAAGGAGGTAGTAGCCGAGGCGGAAGAGATTGTACTCCCTGGTGCCGGCCACCGTGTTCGCATAGCCTACGGCCATGTTGTCGGTAACGGTGAAGTTGATGCCGAAGGTCCTGCCGACGACCGCGGCCTCGGTGTTGAGGCTGTAGCCGGTTACCATGCCGAGGTCCAGGGAGAAGAGGCGGGCGTCGGTGTTGCCGGCCGAGGGCAGGGCCTGGGCGGAGGCTCCGGCGGCGGCGATGAGGGCCGCGGCGATAAGGGCTACGATGATTTTGCTTTTGCGAGACATGATTCCTCCGAATTGGTTTTTTGCCCGGAATACCGAGCAATGTATATATATCACGCTTCCGGAGGCTTTGTCAGACCCTGGGCGCCATTTTCGGCGACTAGCCCATAGGAATTATCTGATCCAGGTGAATTTCCTTGAACTGCCTGTCCAGCTGGGGCGACAGGGCGATAATCCTCATGCCGCCCCCCGCCTGGTCGAAGTGCT
>CAYPHO010000338.1:0-3349 GCA_964410245.1 uncultured Treponemataceae bacterium
GGTTAACCTCTGCCCATGAAAAGGTAACGGCATCGAAAGTGCTATCGGGAAAGGGAAGACTGTCGCGATCACCGTAAAGGTATTCAATATTACTGATTCCTTTTTTCTTGATCTCTTCTATACCGTAATTGATTACGGAGTCATACACATCCGTGCTGGTAACCTTCTTCGCTTTCTTTGATAATTCGATTGATGATCTGCCGGTTCCGGCGCCAATGTCCAGAACGCTCATCCCGGTAAAATCGATTAATGAATGAAGCTTTGAAATGAGTCCAATGGATGACAAGGCGAATTCATGATACAAATCAGGGAAGCGGCTGCTTAACCAATCAAACTGGAAGTAGCCCGGAATGGGATTCCCCTCATCATATGATCTCCAAGCATCTTTCTCCGCGGGCTTCAGCTTATATCCAGCCGACTTGATTTCTTCCAATGTTAATTCCATTGTATTATCCTTCCTTAAGCACACGTTCGAGTAATTCCATAACTGCTGCTTTAAATAGATCTTTCTGCTCAAATTGCAGATTATGCCCGGCTTTATCCAAGATGCAAAATGATGCCCGGGGGAAGTCTTTGAAAAGCTCATATTGATCTTTAAAACCGACCTCGGTATCTTGTCTTCCAACAAGCACTGTCGTTGGCTTTGTAAAAACATGCGGATTGATATTTATGTCTTCACTAAAAGCGCCGTCAAGTTCTTCTGAAAGAAATTGTTCATTCCCTTTTGCAATTGTAGTGTTGATATCTGCCAGATAGTCATGGTATGTCTTCTTTGTCTGTATGACGGACAATTCACGATACCCGCCCGTCGAATCTTTTGGCAATGAACCCATGAAAACCGCATCGCTCTCCAGTACTATGTGTTCAGAATGAGAGCCCGTACGATAGCCTGGATAAATCAACGGGCAGAGTAACAGCAATCCGATAATCTGACTTTCTTTTTCCCTAACTAATCCTCTTGCCAGGTAACCCCCATACGATTCTCCGGCCAATATATACTTGGCAGTACCGATAATCCGGTCGATAAATTTACAGATGATATTCAGCATATCATCTGAGTTATGGATTTTATGATTCGTTATCGAATTTCCCATTCCCGGAAGATCAAAGTAGATCCTTTGGAATTTCCTTAATTTGAATGCGCCAATCTTCTCAATCTGGTTCTTCCAAATTAAGTGATCAACACCCCACCCATGGAGAAAAACAATCGGAACGCCCTTGCCGATAATCTGGTAATTTACCATTACCCCGTCAATGTTCAATTTCTGCCATCCAGTCATGTTTTGCTATCCCTTCAATGATTGCTTATACCTGAAAATCATCCAGGGCCTTAACCCAATTATCATTTGCATCACCATTCTTGCCAATATGAAGCAACAGGTTTAATTCGCCAATGTGATACTCCATGTGCCTTAATAAGAATAAGGCAACGCTCAGTTTATTGGTTCCAGTCCATTCAAATTTCTTATTTGCCCTTTCAAAATCGCTGTTGCTGACCCAAGTATCGGTCATTGATTTATATGTGTGGATGAGTTCCAGAATATCTTCCTGAGTTGGAAGATCATCAACAGGCGCATTCTCCCAGTTCCAGCCGTTTTCTTTTCCTGATAACAGGTTTACCTTGCCTTCATTTTCAATATAGTAATTAACCCCGCCTATAATATGATAAGCTATTCGTGCGGGTATAATGTAGGAACATCCCGTTTTAATCCATGATTCCTTGTCAAAATCCTTAACCATCTTATAGAACATTTTCCATGTATGGTTATACTGACTTAATAATGTTTCTCTCATAAATACTCCTTGTCAGGTAATAATAGAGGTATATATATGACATGTATTGTCAGTATTTCCATGGTTATTGATTAATATACTTATGTACTGCCGTTTTCAAATTGAGGACCATCAAGTCGATTTAATCCACATAGCCGGTCTTATACCGCCTTCATTACTATTTGTAACATGGTGATATGAACCGCCCCGGGATTGCCGGAGACCTTTTTTACGTGAGTCCCGCCGCTACGGGCAGACTGTTTAGATCAGTATAATACAGTTTTTCGAATTCCACAGGAGGAATATTTCCTATAGGCTCAAACAACCTGGATGTATTGAACCAATGGACCCATTCCAGAGTCGCATATTCGACGGCTTCCAGATTCTTCCAAGGACCTTGTTTCCTGATCACTTCGGTCTTGAATAATCCGTTGATCGTTTCGGCGAGCGCATTATCGTACGCGCTTCCGACGCTGCCAACCGACGCTTCGATTCCCGCTTCGGCAAGACGGTCAGAATAACGAATGGATAAATACTGACTCCCGCGATCACTATGATGAATTATCCGTCCGCTTATATCACGAGCCCAGATCGCTTGCTCGAGCGCGTCGAGCGTCAGTTCAGCGCTCATTGACCTCGCGACTCTCCACCCGACGATCATGCGAGAGAAAGCGTCGATAATAAACGCGACGAACACGAAGCCGACCCAAGTTGCGACATAGGTGAAATCGGCGACCCATAGTTGATTCGGCCGCGTCGCGGTAAAATCACGATGTACAAGGTCTGCAGGATTCTTGTTATCCGACGAGGAAAACGTCGTCCGCTTGACCTTACCCCTCACGGCGCCTTGTAAACCCATGCTTTTCATCAATCGCTCAACGGAGCATCGGGCGATTGTGAATCCCTCGCGCCTTAGCTGATGCCACACTTTTCGCGCGCCATATACCTGGTAATTCTCGTCCCATACACGTTGTATTTCCACTCGGTATTCCGCGTCGCTTCGTTCCCGATCCGATCGTCTTTCCGGATCGCGTTCCTTAGCCTTGAAATCGTAGTAGGTCGAGGGAGCAATCTGCAATGTGTCGCACATCGGCTCGACTCCCTGATTCTGGCGATGCTGATCGATGAAATCGACCGTTACCGCAGTTGGCGGTCGAGTTCCGCCTTCGCGAAAAACGCTGAAGCTAATCGAAGTATCTCGTTGGCTTTTTTCAGTTCCCGGTTTTCTTTCTCGAGCTGTTTCATATGCTCGCGCTCAGTGGTGGAGAGACCTTCGCGTTTCCCGGTATCGACCTCGTCTCGCCGAATCCAATGCCGCAGTGTTTCCGGGCTACAGCCGATCTTTGACGCGACCGAGCGAATAGCCGCCCACTGTGATTCCGATTCTTTTTGCTGTTCGTAAACGAGCTTAACCGCCCGTTCTTGTACTTCGGGGGAGAACCTGCTTTCTTTGCCCATGACCATATCCTCTCAAACTTTTCGGTCTCCGGCAATCCCGGGGCGGTTCACACTCGTGCGTATAGTTTTTAAAACGTTTATAGTGATCGCATTGTGCGCAGACTTTTGAACTGGAAAA
>CAYPHO010000339.1:0-3337 GCA_964410245.1 uncultured Treponemataceae bacterium
GCCGCGCCGAAGAAGCGCTTGGGCTTGTGCAGGGCGTTGGAGTCGACGCCGCCCGACAGGATCTTGCCCGAGGTCGGCACGGTCTGGTTGTAGGCCCGCGCGAGGCGGGTGATCGAGTCGAGGAGGATGACGACGTCCTTGCCGTGCTCGACCAGGCGCTTCGCCTTGTCCAGGACCATCTCGGCGACCTGGACGTGGCGGGTGGCCTGCTCGTCGAAGGTGGAGGAGATGACCTCCGCCTTGACGGTCCTCTCCATGTCGGTGACTTCCTCGGGCCGCTCGTCGATGAGGAGGACTATCAGGTAGACCTCGGGATGGTTCGCGGTGATCGCGTTGGCGATCTTCTGCAGGAGGATGGTCTTGCCGGTCTTGGGCGGCGACACGACCAGTGCGCGCTGGCCCTTGCCGATCGGGCAGAAGAGGTTGATGATCCGGGTCGAGAGCTCCCTGGTCTCGGTCTCGAGGTCGAGCCGCTGATGGGGGTAGAGGGGAGTCAGGTTCTCGAAGGGGATGCGGTTCTGCGCGACCGCCGGCTCGTCGAAGTTGACCTGCTCGACGCGGAGCATGGCGAAGAAGCGCTCGCCCTCCTTGGGGCTGCGGATCTGGCCGTAGACCGTGTCGCCGGTCTTGAGGTTAAAGAGCCGGATCTGCGAGGGGCTGATGTAGATGTCGTCGGAGCCGGGCAGGTAGGAGTTCTGCGGCGAGCGCAGGAAGCCGTAGCCGTCGGGCAGTATCTCAAGCGAGCCGTATGCGTAGATGATGCCGCCGCGGTCGGTGTGGGCCTTCAGGATGTAGAAGATGAGCTCCTGCTTCTTGAAGGAGATCATCTCGTCGTGATTGATCCCGTACTTGCCGCCGAGGTCCCGCAGCTCCTTGAGGCCCATCTCGGTCAGGTCGTTGATCGAGAGCCGCGAGCGGTTCTCCCCGTACTCGCCCTTGCCGTTCTGCTCGGCCGAACCGGGCCCGCCCTGGCCGTTGCGGTCGAAGCCCTCCGGCCGCCGCTGGAATCCCTGCTGGCCCTGGTCGCGGCCGCCCTGATCCTCGGGCTTCCGCTCGTCCTGGGCGCCGGCGGGCGCCGCTTCCGAGTCGCCGCGCGGCTGCCTGCGCTTCACTCGGACGCGGACGGGAGCCCTGGCCGAGGATTCGTCGCCCTCGGACTGCGCTTCCTCGTCCTGCTGGGCGCCCTCGCTTCCGAGGGCATCTCCCTCTCCCTCGCCCGACGCCTCGAGAGCCTCGTCCGGCGCGGATGCGTCGAGCTCCGGCTGCTCCGCCGAGTCCTGGCCGTCGGCCTGATCGAGGGCCCTCTTCTTGCGGATGATCGCCATGGGTTTCTCCGTGTGCTCTTCTGGGTTGTCCATTGCTTGGGGCGGGCCCTTGGGCCCTTTCCTTTTCGTATGGTCGATGTGTCCGGGATTATTGGGCCGTTTCGATGACTCAGCCGCTATCGGGCCTCATCAGGGGCGCGGGAACCGAGGTTCACGCATACGCCGCTCGCGACGTCGCTCCAGGCTCTAATCCGAACTATATTCCGGCCGTATGGCCTTGTCAACCGCCGACGGCGGTCCGTAATGCCTGATGGCGAATCGCGACTCACGCGCGGGACGGCGGGCTTCCGCCGCTTCCCGCCATGCGGCACGCGATCGAGGCCGCCCCGCGCAATGCGCGCTCGGCCGCGGCCTCCCGTATGGCTCGCCTCGAGCCCTCGAAGCGCGCGCATTCCTCGCATGCCTGGCCGTCGGAGGCCCTCCACGCGAACCATACGAGGCCCACGGGCTTTTCCGCGCTGCCGCCCGAGGGACCGGCGATTCCGGTGATCGCGAAGGCTATGTCCGCTCCGCTCGCCTCGAGCGCTCCCGAGGCCATGGCGACCGCCGCCTCGCGCGACACCGCGCCGAATGAATCCAGGAGCTCCCGCCCGACTCCCAGCAGGCTCTCCTTGCACTCGTTCGAATAGGAAACGATACCGCCCCAAAGCGCGGCCGAGGAGCCGGGCAGGTCGGTTATCGCCGCCATGGCCAGTCCTCCCGTGCAGGATTCCGCGCAGGCTATCGTCAAGCCGCGGTCGACGCAGGCGCCGAGCAGCTCGGCCGCGGCCTGAGCGAGGCCCGAGGACAGATCGCCCTCGGTTCCGTCCGGTCGCGGGCCGGTCGCGCTCAACTCAGGTACGCGGCGTCCCGTCGCCGAAGGGATCGAAGGCCGAGCTGTCTCGTATCATCTCGCAGCTTCCCTCGAACACCACGCCGTCCGCGATCCTGAGCCTCGCGGTGCGCACGTTGCCGTAGACCTTGGCGCTCGGAAGCATCTCGAGCCTCTCGAGGGCCTCGATATCCCCGTGCACGACGCCGCCGACGACGACGCTCGCCGCCTTGACGCGGCGCGCGTTGACCACGGCCTCGGGATCTATCACCAGGCGGCCCTCGGCGTCGATCTCGCCCTCGAAGCGGCCCTTGATGCGCAGGGAATCCTTGAAGCGGAGCGTGCCCGAGAAGCTCGTTTCCTTGCCGAGGGTCGTCGCGACGAGGCCCGCGGCGTCGCCCTTCCTGGATTTGGCCAAGTGCTGCCGCCTTACTTGTGGGTCATGACGAAGACGCCGTCCCAATCCTCGGGCGGCGGATTCTCGATGTAGAACTTGCAGCGGAGGTAGTAGACCTTGGAGGGCCCGTCGCTCTGATCGATCTTCAGGGCCTCGCCGAAGTACTTGAGCGCCTCGTCGAAACGCATGAGCTTGTAGAGCCTGCGCCCCTGGGCGAAGAGCTCGACGACCCTCCGCTTCTCCTCGGAGATCATCGCGGCGTCCTCATTGCGCGGGAGATCCCCGGTACCTCGTCTTGATGGCGGGGAGGGCGGTTTCCAGGCTCTTGATGCTGTCGGCCTCGGCGCGGAGCGAGGCGACCGCGGCGTCGAGGACGTCGAGCTTGGAAAGGGCGGTCTCGGCGTCCCTCCTGGCCCGGTCCACGAAGGGCTTGGCCGTGCCGCACTCGGGCTCGAGGGCCTTCGCTTCCTCTATGATGCCGGACAAGGGCTCGCGCAGGCCGTCGGTATACTCGAGCACCCGATCGGCTATCGACTCGGCCACGCGGATGCGCTCCTCGCGGCGCTCGATCTGGTGGATGAGCTCGTAGGTCCTGAGCACCGCCCTGATCCGGGCGAGCACCTCGGAGAAGTTGAAGGGCTTCGTGATGTAGTCGTCGGCCCCGAGCTCGAGCCCTTCGACCTTGTCCTTCACGTCGTCCATGGCCGAGAACATGATGATGGGGGTCTCGGCGAACTCGCGGTACTCCTCGCTGGTCTTGAGGATCTTGGTGACTTCCCAGCCGGAGAGCTTGGGCATGACGTT
>CAYPHO010000340.1:0-3327 GCA_964410245.1 uncultured Treponemataceae bacterium
CGATCGTGGACGACGCCTACTTCGGCCTCCAGTACGAGGAGGGCCTGCTGAAGGAATCGATCTTCGCGCGCCTGGCGGACGCCCACCCGAACATCCTGGCGGTCAAGGCCGACGGCCCGACCAAGGAGGACTGCGTCTGGGGCTTCCGCGTCGGCTTCATGACCTTCGCCTCGGCCGGCATGGGAGAGGCCCAGTACGAGGCCCTGGTTAAGAAGCTCCTGGGCGTCATCCGCTCCTCGGTATCAAGCTCCTCGACCCCGGCCCAATCCCTCTTCCTCAAGTCGATACACGACCCGCGGACCAAGGGCCAGAAGGCGGCCTTCCTCGAGCTCATCCGCAAGCGCTACGAGATCGCCAAGTCCGTCGCCTACTCGAAGGCGACGCCTTCCTGCCTCAAGCCCCTGCCCTTCAACTCGGGCTACTTCATGAGCTTCGACTGCGTGGGCTTCTCGGCCGAGGACCTGCGCAAGAAGCTCCTGGCCGAGAAGGGCATAGGCCTCGTGTCCATCCAGGACCGCTACCTCCGCGTCGCCTTCTCGAGCGTGGACGAGGGCGGCGTCGAGGAGCTCTACCTCAGCATCGCCGAAGCCGCCCGGGAGATGGCGGCCGCCGCGCGCTAGGAAGGGCGGCCGACCCGCGGACCCCGCGGCTTTAGGCAGGGCGGCCTTAGGCAGGGCGGCCGGCCGGCCGTCAAGCGCGGGCTTACGCGGCGGCGCCCCGGCGCCGATACTAGGAACATGCATCGCCGATCGATCGCCGCCCCTTTGCTCGCGCTGTGCCTGACGGCCGCGGCCGCCTTTCCCGCGGCCGCCGAGGCTCAGGAAGGAGTCGCGTCCTGGTACGGACCCGGCTTCCACGGCAAGCGTACGGCGAACGGCGAAGTCTACGATAAGGAAGGCCTTACCGCCGCCCACAAGAGTCTTCCCTTCGGCACCTATCTTCGAGTGATCAGCCTGGATACCGGCGCGAGCGTGGTCGTACGCGTCAACGACCGCGGGCCCTTCGTCGCGGGCAGGGTCCTCGATCTGTCGGAAGCGGCGGCGCGGATGCTCGGCATGATCCAGAGCGGGACGGCCCGCGTCTCCTTCGAGGCCCTTCCCGCTGACGAGGCCCTGGCCTGGAAGGGCGCGAACGCCGACGGGTCCATACCGAAGGGTGCCGGAGTCGCGGCGGCTCCTACCGCCTCCGCCGCGGCCGCCGACGAGGCCGCGCCGACGGTGCGTATCCAAGTAGCCTCGTACTCCAAGGAATCGAACGCCCGCGCTACGGTCGAGCGGCTGGGGCTTTCGGGCATCGAGGCCAGGATCGAGCGCTCGGGGAGGTACTACCGCGTCGTCATCGACGGCCTGGATGTCGCCGCCGGCCGCGAGCTGACGCGGCGGCTCGACGCCCTGGGCTACCGCGGATACCTGGTGACGACCATAAGGCCCTGACCGCTCCGGCGCGGCGCCCCGACGCGACGGGCCTTCCGAGCATTGGTAAAGCGGGCGAATGCGGTATATTGCGTCAGGACCGAGGATTCGGGAATGACCGAGAGAAAAGCGCTCGTCGCATTCATGTGCCTTATCCTTCTCGCCTCCTGCAGGCTCTTTACCGATCGCGGTATGCCGCGGCCGCCGTCGAATTCGGGGGAAGGCTTCTTCGTTTCCGGGACGAAGCTCTACGACGCGAACGGCGCCGAGTTCCGCATCCAGGGCGTGAACGCAAACCATTGGTGGAACACCGGCAGCGACAATCGCGAGTCCGTGCCCTACATAAAGGCCGCCGGCGCCAACGCGGTCCGCCTCGTCTTCGGCCCGGCCGAGGATCCCGATAATCCCTACTGGTACGTCTGCTCGACGACGGCCTAACGCAGGGCGGTGGTCGAGGAATACATCAAGTACAGGATCGTCCCCATCGTCGAGTACCACAACGCCACCGGCATGAACAGCCCCTCATTGATCGACCAGGCGGCGGATCTCTGGATCGGGGAATCCTGGGTGAGGGATTACGAGAGGTACGTGATCGTCAACATCTCGAACGAGTGGGGCACGAGCTACGCCGACGAGGACGGCGTACCCGGGGGCTTGGAGAATTGGCGCGATACTTACTTGGCCGCCGTCGCCAAGCTCCGCGCCGCGGGCGTCAAGAATACCCTGATCATCGACTCGATCGATTGGGGATCGGAGATATCGGCGCTGATCCGATACGGGCTGCTCCTGCTTGAAGCCGATCCCGAGCATAACATCGTCTTCTCCCTCCACATGTACGCGGGATGGCGAGCTCCCGGCGATCCGAATGACGATGCTAATTTCCGCATGAACGTCGATACCGGATTGGACGCCCTCGCCGCCGCGGGACTGCCCGTCATCGTGGGCGAGTTCAGCCACGAGTGCTCCTCGACCGGGACCTGGGGCGATCCCGAGGCGGCCGAGGACGCCGAGCTCATCCGCGCCTTCGACGAGCGGGGGACGGGCTGGCTCTTCTGGATGTGGTTCAACTCGGACGGCCACCATGAGAACATGGTCCGCCGCTCGGCCAGCCTCGACTACCTTCCCCTCGCCGGCAGCATCGTCGCCGGGCTTTCGAGCGCGAAGGAGGCGACCTGCTTCCCTCTGTCTCCCGTCCCGGCCCTGCCTCGCTGATTCAGTACGGCCACTTCCAATCCTTGATCTCGGGCAGGTCGTCGCCGCGGTCTCGGATGTACTGTTTATGCTCGATGAGCTTGTCCGAGAGCCACTGCTTGACGTGGGCTCCCTCGGAGGCTAGCCGCGGCACGCGATCGATGACGTCGCCGGCCAGGTGGTAGCGGTCGATCTCGTTCATTACCGTCATATCGAAGGGCGTGGTCGTGGTGCCTTCCTCCTTGTAGCCCCGGACGTGGAGGTTGTCGTGGCCATGGCGCCGGTAGGTCAGGCGATGGATGAGCCAAGGATAGCCGTGGAAGGCGAAGACGATGGGCTTGTCCGTCGTGAAGATCATGTCGAAGTCCTTGTCGGGGAGCCCGTGCGGGTGCTCGCTCGAGGGCTGCAGCTTCATGAGGTCCACGACGTTGACCACGCGGATCCTCAGGTCGGGGAATTTTCGCCTGAGTATGTCCACCGCTGCCAGGGTCTCCATGGTCGGCACGTCGCCGGCCGCGGCCATCACGACGTCCGGTTCCCCTCCCGAGTCGTTCGAGGCCCATTCCCAGATGCTCACTCCCCGGGTGCAGTGCTTGACCGCCTCCTCCATGTCGAGGTACTGGAGGGCGCTCTGCTTCCCGGCCACGATGACGTTGATGTAGTTGCGGCTCGCGAGGCAGTGGTGGGTTACCGAGAGCAGGGTGTTGGCGTCCGGCGGCAGGTA
>CAYPHO010000341.1:0-3324 GCA_964410245.1 uncultured Treponemataceae bacterium
CGCGATGGGCGCTTCCGGGCGATCCGTCGACGCCGCGCCGCTTCAATCCGTCCGGGGCGCGTCCTCGGCCGAGAAGAAGGCGGCGCCGTCCTCGATCCACTCCGGCCATGAGGCGAACCAGGCGGGCACCTTGATCTCCCGGGCGCGATCGCAGACCGGGATGTAGGGCTTAAGGTCGATGACGGGCGTTCCGTCGACCGCGTCGATGTAGTCGAGGACGACTATGCCTTCCTTTTCCCTGACTTCAATGACGCCGCAGGCGGTCATGTCGACGGGATTGGGCCTGTACTGCGAGCGGCAGGCGAAGACGCCGGCCTTGGCATCCTGGGCGTAGGGCAGGTCGCAGACGAGCGTTCCCCTCATCTTCGGCTCGTCGACGCCGTGGGCCCACCAGAGCACGCTCACCCTGCCGAACTCGCCCAGGCCCTTCAATCCGTCGCGATAGGGCTTCGCTAACTCGATGAGATAGCTTCCCTTGGAATCGTCGGCCCTCACCATCCCGATGCTCTCGATCTCGATCTTTTTCATGCTGTCCTCCTTGCGGGGACTACTATGCCGCGCCGAGGGGCTCGCCCTCTCGACGAAGCGTGCCCTGGATCGCGCCCCCGTTTCGGCCCGCGGCGGAAGCGGCGACGTTTCTTGCCCTGGGCCCTGCGCGGGCTTGACCCCATGGCGCGCCGGCCGGGATAGTTATCTCGGAGGCTCGCATGGATATCAAAGTCGTCGAGCGCGGGCGGATCATGCTCGTCGGCATGGGATTCTTCGGGGATCCCTTCTCGAAGGCCTCGGCCTGGGACGTCGAGAACGAGATCGGATCGCTGTGGAAGCGCTTCATGGCCTTCCTTTCGAAGGAGCCCGACGCGATACGCGATCGCTCCGATCGCGGCGAATCCTGGTACGAGCTTCACGTCGGCGCTCCCGAGACTCCGAGGACGGGACGCTACGAGGTCTTCGTCGGAGTCGAGGTTTCGCGCATAGCGTCGCTGCCCGTTTCCTGCTCGGCGAAGATGCTGGAAGCCCGCGAGTACGCCGTCCTGACTGCGAGGGGCGAGGAGATCTCCGCCGACTGGATGGGAAGGCTCTATGCCGAGATCATCCCGTCCATCGGGAGGCGCGCGGACGAGAGCTTCTCGATCGACTTCTACGACTCGCGCTTCAAGGGCATGGATAGGCTCGTGGAGTCCGAGCTCGACTACTACATTCCCCTCCTTCCCTCGACGGAGCCTTGATGCCCGGTTCCGATCTCGAGCGCGCCGCCCGCTCGGTCATGCGCGCCGTCGACTTCGTCGAGGAGCGCATGTCCGAGGACATCGGCGCCCAGGACATGGCCGGCGCCGCCTGCTACTCGGCTTTCTACTTCTCCCGCCTCTTCGCGCGGGCGACGGGGCACGCGCCCTACGACTACCTCATGCGCAGGCGCGTCGCCGCCTCGGCTGAAGAGGTCATGCGCGAAGGCGCGAGCATTACCGACATAGCCCTGGCCTTCGGCTTCGACGTGCCCGATACTTTCGCGCGGGCCTTCCGCCGCTGCTTCGGGTGCCTGCCCTCGGAGGCGCGCCGGCTTGGAAGCTACCCGCGAGCGATCGCGCGCACGCGCATCGAGGGGGCTTATGTCGAGCGCATGCTGGCCGAGGTGGCGCCGGCGGTCTCGGCCGAGCAGGCCGGCGAGCTTTTCGTGGTCGGCGAAGGCCGCGACGCGGGGGAGGCCGACTCCGTCCACGATCTCGCGGAAGGCGGCATCGCCATCTTCGAGCGCGACGGGCTCTTGAGCCCGGCCAGGTCTTTCCTCGGCGCGTGCGCGGCGAGCGGAGGCGCGGCCGCCGAGGGCGCGGCGCCGGCCATCGCCGCGCCCTCGTTCCCCCTGTCCGCCACATCGATCCCCGGAGGCCGCCGCGCCCGATTCGCCGTCGCGAGTCCCGAGGCCCTTCCCTTCGTTCTCGAGTTCGCTTATCGCGCCTGGCTGCCCCAGGCCGGGATCTCGGCGGCGCCCGCCCTCGACTACCTCGAGCGCGATCGCGGCGGCCTCTTGTCCCTGGTCCTGCCCCTCCCGCCCGGCCCTTGAGCGCCGCGGCGCCCGGAAGCTACTATCGTGCGCATGGATAGCGGCGCGTGGCGGCGGAAGCTGGGCGAGCTCGGCATAAAGGGCCTCGGATCGAGAGAGCGCGAGGTCTATCGCAGGCTGGAGGAGCTCGCCCTCGGCGAGGATCCGTCGATCAAGGGAGCCGCCTGGGGCAGCCTCGCGTCCGGCTCCGCGGCCGCCAACGGCCTGCTCCTCCTCGCGGAGAAGGATTTGGTCTTCGTCGCGCCGCCGCCTGGGCCCTTCTACGTCTGGTCGCTGGCCGGGTTAGGAACCGAGGTCCCGAGGCTCCCCTTGGCGCAGGGGGCCGAGTGGACGGCCCAGGGAATCCGCTGGCGGCTCGATCCTCCGCTTCCGGAGCCGATTCCCTCCAGCGCGCCGGCGCGGAAGGGTCAGGGCGCGGGCCCGGACGTCGGCCGCGGCCCGGCGGAGCCTCGCCGCGGGGCCGATTCCGCCCTCCTTCCCGCAGCCCGGCGAGTCCTGGCCGCGGTCATCGAGAATTACGACGAGCTATTGCCCGATCTCTGGGGACTCGCGGCCGAGTGCTACGACCGCCGCGGCATGGACGGCCCCGACCGCCGGGCCTTCGCCGCGCTCAGCTTCCTGCCCTTCATGGCGGATGCCGGCCCGGGGCCCGAGGGCATGAAGGCCTACTTTCGAGACGACCGCTTGTCCGAGGACGACCGCGCCGAGCTCGAGTCCTGGACGGGCGAGGTCGAGAGGCGCATCGCCGCCAAGCGGCTCTCTTCCTGGGGACGCGGGCTCTCGAGGCTCAGGGAGGGCGACGAGCGCGATGGGGGCTCGCGCTTCCATCGCGCCGCCGAGGCCCTCGTTCAATGGGCCGACGTGTATATGACCGCGGGCGGCATACGCGCGGGCGACGATGAATTCCTCAAGTCGGTGAATCGCCGCGCGCTCGACCCGGAGTCGAGCGCGGGCGCTTTCCCGGCGGGCGCTCCCCCGGCGGCCGGCCCGGGGCCCTCGGAGGCTCCGCGCCCCTCTCCGGCTTCGGGACCCGCGGACTCCGCGCCGAGATCCGCGGCCGCGCCCGGATCGCCCGACGAGCGGCTGGCCGCCGCCCTCGCCAAGCTAGAGACCCTCACCGGCATGACTCCGATCAAGGAGCAGGTCCGCAGCCTCTCGAACCTCATGCGCGTCCACCGCAGGCGCGAGTCCCTCGGCATGAAGGCCCCGGGGATCAGCCTCCACTCGGTGTTTACTGGGAGGCCCGGCACCGGCAAGACGAC
>CAYPHO010000342.1:0-3319 GCA_964410245.1 uncultured Treponemataceae bacterium
CGTACGATTCTCCCCGGACGGGATGAAGCTCGCATATAGCTGCATGATCTCGGGGGCGCCTTCGGGACAGTACGTCTTGGCCGACCAAATATACGGCCCCTTTACGGCGGTGAGCGGCATCCAATACGGCGAAGACGGAAAGCTTTGCTTTATCGGCGGATCGAGCCTCGTCTCCGTCCAGGTGGGCGATGAGCGCTTCGGGCCCTTCGACAAGGCGAGCTACCTTGTCGCGGCGGCCGGAGGCCGTCCATACGGCTTCATCTACCAACAGGATGGCGTATACCGCGTCCGAGCCGGCGGACGAGAGTTCGGCCCGTACAAGGGCAAGGAAACGGTCGCCTACGGCCTCGCTTTCTCCCCATCGGGACAGGCCGCGTACTATTTCGGTTCGAAGGACGGAGGCGGCGCGATCTATGTCGACGGCAAGAAGGCAGCTTCCGTTTATGATGTGCGGCTCTCCATCGGATTCCTCGCCTCCGGCGAGCTCTTTTATGCCGACAGCAAGAAGGACGGCGATGACCGCCTCTTCGTCGGCAAGAAAGATCTCGGTTCCTGCCTGGATTCCAATGATTTACGCGCAAGGGCTGTCGCGGATGGAAGGGCCATCTCTTTCAGCGGCAAGGTCGAGGGCGGATGGGAATCGAAGCTTTACCTCGAGGGGGCGGTATACGCCGGCGCCTTCGATCCCGCGACGGGCCGGGCCGCCATCATCGATAAAGATACCGTATACAGCTTGTTCTGAGCGCAAAGAAAGGATCTGAGAATGCACAGAAGAATCGCGACCGCCGCCTTCGTCGTCATAGCCTTGTCCCTAGCTTCCGCCGCCTCCGCGGCGCCCCAGCCTGCCGCGGAGGCCCTCGACTTGCGCGGCGGCGAGGAGCTTATCTCCCTCTGGGGAAGCCCCGAACGGTTCACGGCGGTCGCGAGCGCGAAGGCCGGCAAGGGAGCCGTCGATTACTTCATCCTCGTTCCCGGTAAACGCTACGGTCCCTACGAGAGGGTCGGACGATTGACCTCCAAAGTCCCGAACAACCTCGATCTTAACTATCCCGCAGCCCTGCCTCCAGCCCTCATTGCAGAGGATCGGGATAAGCAAGCCTGGCTTGCAGGGATTGAGGGCCTGCGCGGCCCCTTCGAATCCATCCAGGCCTGTCCCCCCATCGACGGTCGGGAGGGTCCTTGGTGCTACGCGACCAAGGACACCGAAGGCTGGAGGCTCTGGACCTTCGGCGAAACCATTTCCGAACGGCGTCTTCCCGAGGCCGGTGGCGATTACGTAGATTTCGCCTTTTCCCCCTGCGGCCGTCACTTCTCCGCCTTACTCAGGGACGGCAAGACGTACAAGAAGACGGCCATGGTCATCGACGACCTGGTCATACAGCTCGGTATCATCGGGTTCGGGAGCACCAATAGGATAGGGTGGATCGGGGCCGAGCCGCGTTTCTACTTCGCCAGCGAATACAATGGCCTCGACCACAATAATAGTATCTGGTACATGCTCCGCTTCGATCCCGCGACCGGGCAGGTAGCCGCGCTCCTCCAAGACGGGCTCGGGCCCGGCCTTTCGGGCGCTTTCGAACCGGTCGATCTCACCAAAGGATTCATACCCCCGGAGGCCTTTGACTACGACGAGCTGCGTTCCGCTGCGAAGAAGAAGGGGGCCGACGATTCGCCGCTGACCATCCTCAGGGCCCTCTACGGCGATCCTAACCGGCCCCGGCGCTACGCCCTCATTTCCCGGTTCTCCAGTGATTTCGACTTCTTCAAGGATTCGGGCCTCTTCATCCGCGTCGTCGCCTCCACCGGCGGCTGGATCATGGCTGAGGATCGTAGCTGGGGGCCACTGCCCGTCGAGGATCCTGCATCCTTCTTGAGGCTAGACGGGCGATCGGAGTTCTCGCGGGACTTCTCTCGGCTCGCCGTCCCGATCGTCGACGGAGCCGGAACCAGCATTCGCGACCTGCCCGAAGGATCTATGTACGGCCCGTATAAGGGCTCCCTGCAAAGTCTGCGATTCACCGAGGCAGGGCGCTTGGCATACGTAATTCTGGACTCTCGCCATCGCCTGACTCGGTATCTTGACGGGACCCCGCTCGGTGGTTCGGGCGAGGTTCAAGGTGGAATTTCTTGGCCCGCCGATGAGCCTCCCGAAGCCGACGAATATTGGATGACGGCGGAGCCCGGCGGCCCGGCCTTCGTGTGGCGCTTAGGCGAGCGGATCGCCGGCCCCTTCGATCGCGATTCTCTAACCTATGCCGTTTACTCGCCGGAGGACCGCTCCTGCGTATTCGAGGGAGTCCTCGGAGGCATCGGCATCGCGTACGGGCCATTCGGCGAGCTGCGCGCCCCCAATGACTCCTCGGATCTCAGTTATTACGGCAAACACCCCGGTACGGGCAAGCCTATATATTCCTACAAGGACGAGAAGGGTGGCCGGATCGTCAATTGGGGCGGCATCAAGCTCGGGAAATTCACTACACCCCGCGTAGCAATAGACCACGCGAGCGGGGCTGGCCTGATCGCGGCCGTAAAAGGCGGCAGGGCGCGACTTTGGCCGGTCTCCTCCGCGGGCAAGCTCGGCGCCTCCATCGACATGGGCTGCCCGGAATTGCCCTTTGGAGTCTTTGATGATTCCCTTCAGTTCTGCCAACTCGAACTCGCCGACGCTTCTCTCTCCTTCGCCGTCCGCTATTCCTTCTCAAGGGATACGCGCGACAATACCTCTGCGACCCGGATCTTCATGGGCGGCGCATTCTACACGGGGGATTATGACGAAGCGCGGGGCCGGCTCGTCTATTGGGATCCGAAGAAGCGAGCGATCATCGAGGCGGAAATAAACAGAGTGCAGCGGATAGGATATCGATAACGGACTCGGTGTAGGCGCGCCGATCCCGAGCTCATGCCGGCGGCTTCTCCGCGTCCTAGGATCCCAGGCCGAGGGCCTTGAATACCTCGGCCTTGAGCTTGCTCTCATCGTAGGGCTTCGAGACCAGCGCGGCGGGCCCCTCGGCCATGGCGAGCTCCTTCGTGCCCCTGTCCTGGGAAGCGGTGATGAAGATGACGGGCGCGCTAGACCGCTCGCGGATATGCCGGGCGACCTCGATCCCGCTGATCGAGTCGGCGAGGAAGATATCGAGGAGGACGAGGTCGGCCCCTCCGCGGTCGAAGGCCTCGATCGCGGCGGCCCCGCTGTCGACCGATCCGGCCACGGAAAGGCCCCAGCTTTGCGCGAGCTTTCGGAGCTCCCAGGCGATGATGGTCTCGTCCTCGGCTATTAGGACGCTGCGGGCCGCCATGGCGCCTCTTCTCCCGGATCGGG
>CAYPHO010000343.1:0-3314 GCA_964410245.1 uncultured Treponemataceae bacterium
GGACGCCCAGTCCGATCCCGACTTCGTGGTGGTGGCCCGCGTCGAGGCCTTCATCGCCGGCTGGGGCCTGGACGAGGCCCTGCGCCGCGCCGAGGCCTACCGCAAGGCCGGGGCCGACGCGGTGCTCATCCACTCGAAGCGGCCCGACTACTCGGAGATCGCCGCCTTCATGAAGGAATGGGGAGGCCGGCTTCCCGTCGTCATCGTCCCGACCAAATACTACTCGACCCCGACCGATGTAATCCGCGATTCCGGCGTTCGGCTGGTCATCTGGGCCAACCACAACCTCCGCTCGGCGATTACCGCCATGAAGGAGACGACGAGGCGGATATTCGAGGACGAGAGCCTCATGGGCGTCGAGGACGGGATAGCGACGGTGTCCGAGGTTTTCCGCCTCCAGGGCGAGGCCGAGCTCGAGGAGGCCGAGAAGAAGTACCTGCCGACCGCCGGGAAGTCGGTCAACGCGATCGTCCTGGCGGCGGCCAGGGGCGATCGCCTGGGCGAATTGACCGCCGACATCCCCAAGGCGATGCTCGAGGTGTCGGGCAGGCCCATCCTCGCCCAGACCGTCGAGAAGCTGAACCGCGTCGGAATCAAGGATATCTGCGCGGTCCGGGGCTACGCCAAGGACAAGGTCGCGCTGACCAACCTCAAGTACGTCGACAACGACGAGTTCGCGTCCACCTCCGAGGTATACTCGCTCTACCTGGCCCGAGACCGCCTGGGCGAGAACACGGTGATCGCCTACGGCGACATCATCTTCAAGAGCTACTTCCTGAACGACCTCCTGAACGACGACTCGCCCGCGACCCTGATCGTCGACGCGGACTCGACCCGCGACGGCAACTACCGCGACTACGCGGCCTGCGACCGCCCCGACGACCGGGCCCTCTTCGACCGCCCCGCGCGCCTGGCGCGGATGTCGCACGAGCTTCCCGAGTCCGAGACCTGCGGCGAGTTCGTCGGCCTCTTCAAGCTGAACGCGAAGGGCTCGGCCGCGGCGCGCGGCCTCCTAGAAGAGGCCGCGAAGAGCGGCGAGGTCCGCGCGATGCGCATGGACGAGTTCCTGACCCGGCTGGCCGCCCGTGTGCCGGTTGCGGTCAAGTACGTCCGGGGCTCGTGGATCGACGTGAACGGCCTTATGGACTTCAAGAAGGCGGTCGGCGAGGACCGCGGGACGGAAGGCTAGCATGATAGACACCTCGGCATTCGGGGACGCGCTCAAGGCGCGCGGCTACTCCTTCTACAGCGGGGTCCCCTGCTCCTTCCTTAAGGACCTGATCAACTACGCGATAAACGAGTGCGAGTACGTCATGGCCGCCAACGAGGGCGACGCCGTCGCGATCTGCGCCGGCGCCCGCCAGGCCGGCCGCAAGGCGGTCGCGCTGATGCAGAACTCGGGCCTGACCAACGCGGTCTCGCCCCTGACTTCCCTCAATCCCATCTTCCGCATCCCCGTCCTGGGCTTCGTCAGCCTACGCGGCGAGCCCGGCCTCGCCGACGAGCCCCAGCACGAGATCCTGGGCACTGCCACCGGCGACCTCCTGGACGCCATGCGCGTGAAGTGGGCCTACCTGCCCGACGAGGCGGCCGCCGCGGAAGCCGCGCTCGCGGCCGCCGACGCCGCGGTCGATGCCGGCGAGACTTTCTTCTTCGTGGTCAGGAAGGGGACGTTCGGGAAGGTGGCCCTGCGCGAGAAGGCCGCCGCCGATCCCTCCCGGCCCTCCCGCGGGGAGATGCTGGCCGCGATCCGCGGCGCGGCCCGCCCCGACGCCGCTATCATCGCGACCACCGGCTTCACCGGCCGCGAGCTGTACGAGCTGGGCGACGACGCGCGCAACTTCTACATGGTCGGGTCGCTCGGCTGCGCCTCGTCCTTCGGCCTGGGCCTTAGCCTCGCCAAGCCCGAGCGGCCGGTCGTCGTGCTGGACGGGGACGGCGCCCTCCTTATGCGGACCGGCGCGCTCGCCGTGAACGCGCGCTACGCCACGGGAAGCATGCTCCACGTCCTCCTGGACAACGAAGCGCACGAGTCGACGGGAGGACAGTCCACGGTGTCCGGCACGGTCGACTGGCCGGCCGCGGCGCGCGCCTTCGGCTACCAGAAGGTCGTCGCCGCCGCGAGCGCCGCGGAGGCGGCGGCCGCGGTCGAGGCCTGGAACAAGACGGGCGGCCTCGTATTCCTGTACGCCAGGATCAAGCAGGGCGCGCCCGAGACGCTGGGCCGCCCGAAGACGAAACCCTACGAAGTGTCGGCGCGCCTTTCGGGCTTCCTCGAAGGCAAGGAGTAATCATCATGGTACGCGAAGCGGTAATCCTGGGCGCGGGGCTGGGCTCCAGGCTGAAGGGCATGACGGCCGCGATGCCCAAGGGCTTTATCGAGATCGGCGGGATGCCCATGGTCGAGCGCTCTGTGCGGAAGCTGATGGAAAAGGGTATCGAGAAGATCTATATCGGCACCGGGCATTGCGCCGAGCATTACGAGCGCCTCGCCGCCCGCTACTCCCTTATCGAGACGATCCCGAATCCCCGGTACGCGAGCACGGGTTCCATGCGTACGTTATACGAAGTCGCGCGTAAGGTGCAGGGCGACTTCCTCCTCCTCGAGTCGGACCTGATCTACGACGACATCGGCCTCTTCGTACTCTTGAACGACGCGCGGCGCGACGTCCTCCTGGCCTCCGGCGCCACGAAATCCGGGGACGAAGTCTACCTGCAGGCCGACGAATCGGGCCGCCTGGTCGCGCTGTCCAAGAAGCGCGATGATCTTTCCAGGATCGACGGCGAGCTCGTCGGCATCACCAAGCTGAGCCGCGCCGCCCTCGACCGCATGTGCGATTATTCCGAGAAGACTTTCGGCTCGAATCCGAAGCTGGAGTACGAGGCCTGCATGGCCGCCGTCTCGACGCCGGAGGCGCCCATCGCCATCCGCAAGATCGAGTACTACGCCTGGAGGGAGGTCGATGACGAGTCCCACCTCGAGATGGCGCGCAACGAGGTATGGCCCCGAATCGCGGAAAGCGAGGCTTGCCGCGCGGTGCGCCGCGAAGTGCTTTTGAATCCCGGCCCCGCCACCACCGCGGACAGCGTCAAGTACGCCCAGGTCGCCGCGGATATCTGCCCGCGCGAGAAGGAATTCGGCGAGGTGATGGGCTGGATCAGCCGCGAGCTGTCGGCCTTCGTCGGCGACCCCGAGCGCTACGAGACCGTCCTCTTCGCCGGATCCGGCACCGCCGCCGACGAGGTCATGATCAGCTCGGTCGTCCCGAAGGACGGCAAGATGCTCATCGTGGACAACGGCGCCTACGGGACGC
>CAYPHO010000344.1:0-3273 GCA_964410245.1 uncultured Treponemataceae bacterium
TGAGTTTTCCCGGATTGGTGAAGCTGCCCAGGGCCATTTGCCCGATGGTCCTGTTTGTTCCGTTCGAGTAGACGGCGGTTATCACGCCGGACTGGTCGATCTTGAAGGTGTTGAGGTAGCCCATGATATAGCCGTCCTGGGCGAAGACCTTGGTCGAGGAGCGCTCGGCCATCTGGGTGACCGTGTTGGTCGCCGAGCCGACGGTGCCCAGGTTGATCCGCAGATTCTGCCGGGTCTGGCCGCCGCCCTCCTCGGGGGTCGTCGCGGGGACATCGAAGGAAACGCCCATGTCCAAGGCCCCCGCCGTCGGCGAGGCGTTGCCCTGGGCGTCGCGCACCTGGGCCAAGAGGCCGCGGTTGTCGAACTCTACGATGAAGGTATTGCCCGCGCCAGCCGCAACCTCGGCGCCGAGGGCGACCGCGGTGTTGGTCGGGGTTTCGGCCTCGGGATCGATCGTCACGGTCGCCTGCCACTGATTGGGCTGGTCGACCACTTTGCGGTACTCAACGCGGAAGGTATGGGGAGAGCCGAAGGAGTCGTAGATCTTCTCCTCGACCCGCCAGGTCCCCTGCTCGACGGTGTCGGCCGCGGCGTTGGGCTCTATCTCGACCGTCCTCTTGTCGAGGTTGCAGGCCAGGTCCACGCGGGTAGTCGCCCGCGCCGGATCCTTCGAGCCGATCGGGATCACCAGGTCCTCGAGGGCGCCGGAGGTCGATAGGATCTCCTGTCCGTTGATGGTCTGGGCGAGCCATCCCTGGACCTTGTAGCCGTTGGCGGGGTTGACGAGCCTGCCTTCCTGGTCGAGGCCGAGGGCGCCGTTGCGGGTGTAGAGCGTGCTGTCGCCCTTCTTCTGGACGATGAAGCCGTTGCCCTGGATGGCGACGTCGGTCTGGACGCCGGTGGTCTGGAGGGCGCCCTGGGTGTGGATCGTGTCGATGGACCCGATGGCCATGCCCAGTCCGATCTCCTTCGGGTTGACGCCGCCCACCTCGGCGTTGGGCGCCGAGGCTCCGGAGAGCTGCTGGTAGAGCAGGTCCTGGAATGAGGCGCGGCCCTTCTTGAAGCCGTAGGTGTTCACGTTGGAGATGTTGTTGCCGAGGACGTCCATCCGAACCTGGTGGTTCTGGAGGCCCGAAACGCCTGAATACAGTGACCGCATCATTGGGGCTAGCCCTCCTACTCTATGACCGACTCGACCTGCGAGAAGTCGTATATCTTGCCGTTGACGCTGACCATGGGCGCGTCCCCGCGCACCACCTTGTCCACGATCCCGCGAACGATGCCGTCGCCGTCGCGGATCTCGACCGAGCGGCCGAGGACACCGGCGGCCTCGCTCGAGGCGAGGAGGCCGGACAGCCGCTGGAAGCCCTGGCTCATGTTCCTGATCTGCTCGAGCGAGGAGAACTGGGCCATCTGGGCGATGAAATCCTTGTCCTCCATCGGCGAGGTGGGATCCTGGTTCTGCAGCTGCGTGACGAGGATCTTGAGGAAATCGTCCTGACCGAGCATGGTCTGGGCGGGCTTCCCCTCGTTGATCGCCTTGTTGATGGCGTCGACCTCGAACCTGGTCCTCGCCAGGTCGGCGGCGCTCATCGTCGTGTTAATGGCGGTTCCCACTTCTTCCTCCTAGGCCAGCATATCGACGGAAAGTCCCTGACGGACGTAGGCGGCCTGCGCCGTCGACGGCTCGGCGCCCGAGCCCAGGGCCGCCCGCAGCCGCTCTGAATAGAAGGGCCCTTCGCCGGCCCCGCCCCTCGGGTCCGCCCCCGAGCCGGAGCCGGATCCGACCGACACCTGCAGGCTCGCGGACTCGAAGCCCCCGCGCCTGAAGGCGTCGGAAAGCTCGCCCATGTTCCGCTCGAAGGCGCTCTTCGCCTCGTCGGACTCGACGACGATCCTGCCGCTGATATTGTTGTCGGCCAGATTCAGCTCGATCTTGACGGTTCCCAGCGACTCGGGCCTGAGCCGCAGGCGGATAGTGCCGGAATCGCCGTCGCGCAGCACGATGCGCGCCGATTGCACGATCTCGCCGTTCCAGGCTTCCTGCATGCGCTCGGCGAGCTGGGCCCGGAAGTCCGAGGCGGGGGATCCGGGCGCGGCGCGCTCGGCCCCGCCCGAGGACCTGTCGGATACTGCCGCCCGCGAGTCCAGGCTGAGCTCCCGGACGATCTCGCGGCCGGGTTCTCCGGCGGGGGCCTTCGATTCGGGCGCCGCGACGGCGCCGGGCTCGTCGGGACGGCCTTCCTTCGATGCGGCCTCGCGCTTCGCCCGGGCTGATTTCCGCAGGTCGAGGAGAGTCAGCTTCGGCTCTTTCCCGGCGCCTTCTTCCTTGCCCGCGACGGCCTCCGGCCGAGCGGCCGCCGCGTCATCGGCGCCTCGCTTGAATCCGTGGCTCCTATTCGCGGCGGGGGCGAGCGCCTGCTCGGCGCCCTGGGCGAGAGCTTCGGGCTCGACGGCATCGCGGCGCCTCGCGGCTTTCCTCGCAGCGGGCGATGATTCGGAGCCGATCAGGATATCGCCCTCGTCGACCCCTCCCGCGCCCTGGCCGGCGTGCCCCGGCCGGGCACCCTTGCGCGCCTCGTGGCCGCTGAGGGACGTCGCGGCGGAAGCGGCGCCGGAGCCCGCCTTCCGCGCGGCGTCGGCGGCCCCACCCGCCGCGGCGACGGTCCGGCCGGATCTCTCGGGGCTTCCCGCCGCCTGCGCGACGGCGCGATTCGCCGTCGGGAGCGCGAGCTTTTTCGCGGCCGCGGCGCGAGCCGTCGAAAGCCTTCCCTGACCCTTAGCCGATTCGATCGATGCCTGGGATTGAGCGAGGATGCGGGCGAAGATGCCCGCTATCCCCTTCGAAGCCGCGCCGCGCTTGCCCGCGAGGCCCTGCGCGCCTCGCGCTGCGGCCTCGTTGCCCGCTATGCCCTGGACGGCGGGACTTGAAGGATTGGCCGGAATGGGCGTAGGCGATCTCCTTTGCCCCGATCGGAACGCCCTTAGGCCGGCCGGCCCTCCCCTATTCGAGGCTGGTCGGCTTGAGGGCCATCTTCCTCTGGATGGCGGCCGATCGCTCGGCCGGCATCTTGGAGAGCCAGACGGAGACCAGGGACATGCCGCCCTCGGCCTTCGCCTTCTCTTCGACGGCCCGGAAGATATCGATGATCGTCTGATCTTCCATGGCCGCCAGGATCTTCACCGCGTCCTCGGGCTTCATCCCGGTAAGGTACTCGGCGTTCTGATCGATGTTGGCCTTCCTATTCTCGTACTGTTTGACCCGGTCATTAA
>CAYPHO010000345.1:0-3247 GCA_964410245.1 uncultured Treponemataceae bacterium
CACGCAGTCGTCGATGTACATGAAGCTGCGGGTCTGCGTGCCGTCGCCCCAGATGTCGATCGTCCCCGACTTCGAGTCGATGGCCTCCTGGACCTTGCGGCAGATGGCCGCTGGCGCCTTCTCCCGTCCGCCCATCCAGGTGCCGAAGGGCCCGTAGACGTTATGGAAGCGGGCGATGAAGGTGGCCATGCCGCGCTCGGCCCAGTACTCCTGGCAGAACATCTCGGAGATCAGCTTTTCCCAGCCGTAGCCCCGCTCGGCCATGGCCGGGTAGGCGTCCGATTCCTTCAGGGCGCGGACCTTCGGGTCCTTCTGGAGCTCGGTGTTGTAGGCGCAGGCCGAGCTCGAGTAGAAGTAGCGCTTGCAGCCGGCGCGCCATGCCTGCTCGACCATGTGGGTATTGATCAGGATGGAGCGCAGGCAGTCGACGCGGTGGCTCTCGATGAAGCCCATGCCGCCCATGTCGGCCGCGAGGTTGTAGACCTCGAAGGCGCCCTCGACGGCGCGCTTGCAGTTCTCCTCGATCGAGAGGTCGAGGCAGAGGCTCTCGACGCCGTCGACGGTCTGGTACCACTCGTAGAGGGGCTTCTTGTCGATGGCGCGGATGCGCTTGAAGCCCTTATCCTTGAAGTACCTCGCCAGATTGCCGGCGATGAAGCCGCCCGCCCCGGCGATCACGATCAGGTCGTCCTTCCCGGCGGAAGGTATCGGCTCCTTGGCCTTGGGAAACTCGTATCCGGACATGCTATCCTCCCCGCGCCCATGGCGCTGTCGAGGATACGGTAGGCCCGTCGAGCGCTTTCTTCTATTCCAAAAAAGCGTATACTTACTCACGAAATGCGCAAGATCGCCCTCTGCATGGAGCTCTCGGACTTCTACGAGCACGGCATAGCCCGAGGCCTCGTCCGCTACGCGAAGGCCAAGCCCGACTGGCAGCTCTACGGCTACGGCTGGATGTTCCGTCCCCTGAGCGGCCTCGAGGCCTGGAAGGGCGACGGAGTCATCGCTCGCGCCGAGAGCGCCCAACGCGCCGACCTCCTGTCCTCGCTCGGCCTTCCCGTAGTCGACGTGGCCGGCGCCTATACGCGCCGGAATTTCGTCAGCGTGACCAACGACGACGTCCTTACCGGCTTCAATGCGGGCGCGCACTTCCTCGAGCGCGGCTTCTCGAGCTTCGCCTTCCTCGGCGTCAAGGGAACGCGCTGGTCCGAGCGCCGCTTCCAGGGCTTCAGGCGCGCCGTCGCGGAAGGGAAGGGCGAGCCCCCGAGCGGGAGGCGCGGCGGGGAGCGCGGCCGCGCCGCCATCAGTCGCGGCCGCGCCTCGGGCCGCCCCTCGCCCGGCGGCCGGCCGGCGGAGGGCAGGCCGCGCTCGATCCCCGCCTTCGAGCGTCCCCTGCCCTGGTGGGAGGGCTTGACGGGCAAGGCACCGAGGGGGAAGGACTTCGCCGAGCTCGGGGCCTTCCTAAAGTCACTTCCCGCCCCGACCGCCCTCTTCGCCTGCAACGACACGACCGCCCTGCGCGCGACCGAGCTGGCGGGCCGCTTGGGAATCGATATCCCCGATTCGCTCGCCGTGCTGGGCGTCGATAACGAGGACATCCTCTGCGAGCTCGCCTCGCCGAGCCTCTCCAGCGTCATGCTCGACTGCGAGGCCGTCGGCTTCCGCGCGGCCGGGATCCTAGACTCGATATTCGAGGGATCGGGACCCGGCGCGAGGGAGGTCTCGGTGCCCCCGCGGGAGATCGTCGAGCGGGAATCGACCAGGATCTACGCCTGCGGGGACGAGCTCGTGGCCAGGGCGGTCACGATGATCCGCGCGAGGGCCCAAGAGGGCATCGGGGTCGGCGACCTCGTGGGCCCGCTCAACGCGTCCCGGCGCTCGCTGGAGACGCGCTTCCGCGCCGCGATGGGCCGGAGCCTCCACGAGGAGATCGTCCGCTCGCGCATCGCCTTCTCGAAACGGCTTTTACGGGACGGCGACGGCACGATCGAGGCCGTCGCCGAGCTCTCGGGCTTCGGCTCGGCCCAGCGCTTCCACGAGGCCTTCAGGAAGCTGGAGGGAATGTCGCCGGGAACCTGGAGGAAGCGGAGCCGCGCGGGCTGAGGCTTAGCTCCCGGACTCCGCGGCGAATTCCATGACCGCCGCCTCGATCCGGTCCCGTATCCCGCGGACTCCGTCCATGATCTCTTCGTCTGACCCCTTCAATGCCGAGGGGTCGTCGAAGGGCCAATGCAGCTTCTTCGACGGCCCGGGGAAGATCGGGCAGCGCTCGGCGGCTTCCTTGGAGCAGACCGTTACGACGACGTCGTAGCTCCGTCCCGCCCTAGCGAGGTCGAAGACGCTCCTCGTCGCGTTGCGCGATATATCTATTCCCTTCTCGGCCATGGCCCGGACGACATAGGGATTGAGCCTTCCCGGCTCCAGCCCTGCGCTCTCGGCCTCGAAGCGATCGGGGGCCCGCTTTTTCAGGAAGGCCTCGGCCATCTGGCTTCGGGCCGAGTTATGGACGCAGAGGAAGAGCACCCTGGTCACGGCAAGGCTCCCCGCTCGGCGAAGCCCTTCTCCAGCCGCCTCGCTATTCCCACCAGGCCGAGCATGACGGGCACCTCGATCAGGGGCCCGATGACGGCCGCGAGCGCCTGGCCGGACCCGATGCCGAAGACCGCGACGGCCACCGCGATCGCCAGCTCGAAGTTGTTGCTCGCCGCGGTGAAGGACAGCGTCACCGTTTTAGAATAATCCGCTCCCAGGATCTTCGATAGGCCGAAGCTGATGAAGAACATCGCGACGAAGTAGATGAGCAGGGGTATCGCGATCCTGAGCACGTCCAGGGGCAGCTCGAGGATCTTCTCGCCCTTGAGGCTGAACATGACCAGGATCGTGAAGAGGAGGGCGACGAGCGTGAGGGGAGAAATCCTCGGGATGAAAGAGCTCCGGTACCAGGCCTCGCCCTTGGCGCGCCGGAGGCCGAGCCAGGAGAGGAAGCCGGCGGCGAAGGGAATGCCCAGGTAGATGCCGACGCTCTTCGCTATCTCGCCGATGCTCACGTTCACCTCGCTCCCGGCGAGGCCGAAGAGGGGCGGCACGAGGGTGACGAATATCCAGGCATAGACCGAGAAGAAGAGCACTTGGAAGATCGAGTTGAAGGCGACCAGGGCGGCGCAGTACTCGGTGTCGCCCCGCGCGAGATCGTTCCAGACGATGACCATCGCGATGCAGCGCGCCAGTCCGATCATGATGAGGCCGA
>CAYPHO010000346.1:0-3245 GCA_964410245.1 uncultured Treponemataceae bacterium
CGACGGATCCGCCCTCGGCATGAGCTTCTCCTACGCGGTCCAGGACAAGCCGCGGGGATTGGCCGACGCCTTCATCGTCGGGGCGGACTTCATAGGATCGGACGGCGTAGCCTTGGTCCTGGGAGACAATGTCTTCTACGGCCAGAGCTTCAGCAAGGTCCTCGAGCGCGCCGCCGCCCGCGGGAGCGGCGCTACGATCTTCGGCTACTACGTCAAGGATCCTACGTCCTACGGCGTCGTCGAGTTCGGCGCCGACGGCATCGCGCTGTCGATCGAGGAGAAGCCCCGCTCGCCCAAGTCGAACTACGCGGTGCCCGGGCTCTACTTCTACGATAACGAGGTCGTTTCCATCGCCCGCGAGGTGAAGCCCTCGGCCCGGGGCGAGATCGAGATAACCGCGGTCAACAACGCCTACCTCGAGCGCGGCAGCCTTCGGGTCGAGGTGCTGGGCCGGGGCTTCGCCTGGCTCGACACGGGGAATCCCTCCGACCTCCACGAGGCGAGCGCCTTCATCAAGACCATCCAGGACCGGCAGGGACTCTACGTCGCATGCGTCGAGGAGATCGCCTATCGCAAGGGCTGGATCAACCGAGCCGGGCTCGAGGCGGCAGCCGCCTCGCTCGGCAAGACCGAGTACGCCGAGTACCTGCGCGACGTCGCCTCGCGCTAGGGCCCGGGAATGAAGGGAGGGCCGTCGGCGTGCCGATTACCATAGCGAGATTAAAGATCGAGGGCCTCCTCGAGATCGTTCCGGCCGTTCACGGCGATGAGCGCGGCTATTTCCTTGAAACCTACAGCGAGCGCGACTTCGCGCAGGCCGGCGGCATGACCCGATTCGTCCAGGACAACGAGTCCCGTTCCCGCGGCGGCGTGCTGCGGGGGCTTCATTTCCAGAAGTCCCATCCGCAAGGGAAGCTGGTCCGCGTCATCGAGGGCGAGGTCTTCGACGTCGCCGTCGACCTTCGCGCCGGATCCCCGACCTTCGGGAAATGGGAGGGCGTCCGGCTGTCGGGCGAGCGGAAGAACCAGTTCTACGTGCCGCCGGGCTTCGCGCACGGCTTCATGGTCCTGTCCGAGACGGCGCTCTTCGCCTATAAGTGCAGCGATTTCTACTTTCCCCAGGATGAGGACGGCATCCGCTGGGACGATCCGACCCTGAGTATCGAGTGGCCCGCCGCGGCCGGCTCGGTAAGGCCCATCGTGTCGGCCAAGGACGCGGGCCTTCCCCCCTTCGATCCGGGGCGGCGCTACTTCGACCGCGAGGGGAGGGGCGCGTGATCTGGCTCGTCGGCGACAAGGGCATGCTGGGCACGGATCTCTCCCTCGCCCTGGACCGCGCGGGAATAGCCTTCGTAGGCACGGACCGCGAGGTGAGCATCCTCGATCCCGATGCCCTCTCTTCCTTCGCCTCCGGCAAGAAGATCGAGTGGATCGTCAACTGCGCCGCCTATACCGCGGTCGACAAGGCCGAGGACGAGGCCGAGGCCTGCCGCAAGCTCAATGCCGAGGGGCCCGGCAACCTGGCCCGGCTCGCGAGCTCGATCGGCGCGGCGATCCTGCACCTGTCGACCGATTACGTCTTCGACGGGAAGGGCTCGAGGCCATACCTGGAGGACGATCCCGTCGCGCCCGCGAGCGCCTACGGCAGGAGCAAGGCCGAGGGCGAGGATCGGGTCCGGGCCGCTTGCCCGCGACACGTAATCCTCAGGACCGCCTGGCTCTACGGCGCCGCCGGCCCCAACTTCGTCTATACCATGCTGCGCTTGATGCGCGCGAAGGACAGGATCGGCGTCGTCGCGGACCAGCGCGGCACCCCGACCTGGTCCGTCGACCTCGCCGCGGCGATCATCCGCATACTGGGCGCTTCCTCGCCGCGCTTCGGCGTCTACCACTTCGCGGGCGGCGGCGAGACGAACTGGCACGAGTTCGCGCTCGAGATCCGCGCCTTGGGGCGCGAGGCCGGATTCCTGGAGCGCGACTGCGTCGTCGACGCGCTCGCGACCGATCAATATCCGACGAGGGCCTCGCGGCCCGCCTACTCGGTACTGTCGAAAGAAGCTATCGTCCGCGACTACGGCGTCGATGTCCCCGACTGGCGGGCGAGCCTCGGGCGCTTCTTCCGAGAGGAAGAAGCCCGCATCCGATCGCGCGTCGAGGCGATGTAAGAAAGGAAGCAGCTGGATGGAAAGAAAATTCGCTACCGTATTGGTCACCGGGGGCTCGGGCTTCATCGGCTCGAATTTCGTCCGGTACCTCCTGGACAGGTCGGGCTTCGAGGGCAAGGTCGTCAACGTCGACGAGCTGACCTACGCGGGCAATCCCGAGAGCCTATCCGATATCCAGGGGCGGCACGGCGGGACGCGCTACTTTTTCGAGAAGGCCGATATACGCGATCGCGCCGCGATCGAGGCCGTCTTCGAGCGGCACGCTCCGGACGCGGTCCTTCACTTCGCGGCCGAGAGCCACGTCGACCGCTCGATCCTGGGGCCCGAGGCCTTCGTCACGACGAACGTCATCGGGACCTATACCTTGCTCGACGTCGCCAGGAAGGCCTGGGCCGGCCGCGAGGACGTCCTCTTCCATCACGTCAGCACCGACGAGGTCTTCGGGTCGCTGGGCGACTCGGGCTACTTCACGGAAGAGACGCCCTACGACCCGCGCTCGCCCTATTCCGCCAGCAAGGCAGGGTCGGACCACTTGGCTCGCGCCTACTTCCACACCTACGGCCTGCCCGTGACCCTGTCCAACTGCTCGAACAACTACGGGCCCTACCAATTCCCCGAGAAGCTCATTCCCCTCATGATCCTCAATATGCTCGAGGGGAAGGCGCTGCCGGTCTACGGCGACGGGAAGAACATACGCGACTGGATCTACGTCGAGGACCATAACGCTGCCGTGTGGCTGGTCATGCGCCGGGGCCGGGCGGGCAGGTCCTACAACATCGGCGGCGAGAACGAGTGGGAGAACATCAAGCTCCTGGGCCGCCTGATCGAGATCGTGGCCGAGGAGGCCGGCAAGAGCGCCGACGCGATACGGTCGCTGATTACCTACGTCAAGGACAGGCCCGGCCACGACCGGCGCTACGCCATCGATTGCTCGAGGATCAAGGACGAGCTGGGCTGGGAGCGGAGCGTCACCTTCGACGAGGGGCTTCGCGCGACCGTCCGCTGGTACGTCGAGAACAGGACCTGGTGCGAGCGGGTGCGCTCGGGCGAGTACCGGAACTGGATCGACGAGAACTACGG
>CAYPHO010000347.1:0-3241 GCA_964410245.1 uncultured Treponemataceae bacterium
ATGCGCTCCTCCTCGAGCGCGTAGCCCGAGGACTCGAGGATCCCGCGCGCCCGGGGCGAGAAGAGGCTCGCGTAGACCAGCTTGACCGCCTCCTCGAGGCGCGCGAGCCGGACGGCGGGATCGGGATGGGAGTTCGGGAGCGCGAAGGAATCGTAGGCCCCGGCGAAGGGCGCCAGGATCATGTCCTCGAAGAGGCCCGAGGAGCGGACCGCGAGAGGCGAGCGGACCGCCCGCGCGAAGCGCCGCAGCCTATCGCGAAGGCCGGGGTCGAGGCTCGCCGCGAGGAAGCGGCGCCTGAGCTCCTCCCATCCCCCCTCCCCGGACGACTCGTAGAAGGCGAAGGACCACAGCCCGTTCGAATCCAGGAAGCGCTCGAAGGAGTCGATGCCGATGAAGGCGCTGCGCGGCACGGCGATGCCCATGCCCCCGCCCAGGCGGGAGCCGAGGTCGAGGTCCTCGAGGAGGCGGCCGAGGAAGAGGATGCCCCTGCCCTTGCCGCCGACGGAGCCGCCGCCCAATCGGGCCGCGGCGCCCGCTTCCGCGAAGGTAGCTTCGTCGAAGGCGGGGATCATGCCGCGCGACTTGTCACGGCGCGCCTCGCGCAGCGAGCGGAGGAGGTAGTCGCGCGCCTGGGCCGGGTCCGCGAAGTCGCCGGGCCGGCGGGCGCGGAGGGCGCGGGCGACGCGGATCTCGCCCCGGGCGAGGAGCCAGGTCGAGAAGTCGTCGCGCTCGGCGTGGCGCATGACGCAGGCGAGGTCCAGGCCGCCCAGTCGCTCGATCATCTCCTCGATGCTCCGTACCGAGGCGAGGGGCCTGCCGTCCTCGGACTCGAAGACGAAGGGCCCGAAGCGCAGGCTCTCCTCGAGGAAGCGGCACAGGTCGCGCTCGATCGACTCCGACCGCTTGTCTGCGAAGGGGACTCCGAGCTCGGCCGCGCGGGCGGGGGCCCAGTCGGCCGAGGATTGCGCGATGAGGGGCAGGTCCGGCCTCTCCTCGCGCAGGCGGCGGATGAAATCCGATCCGGCCTCGGGATCGGGCGCCCCGCCGCGCGGGACGCGCAGGGCGCAGATCGCGGCGAGAAGGGAGGGGCCGTGCCGCTCGAGGACGGCGGAGGCTTCCTCGTAGCTCGAGGCGAGGAGGATCTTCGGCCGGGCGCGGGCGCGCAGGAGCTTGTAGGTCTCTACCGCGCCCTCGTCCTCGATGAGGGCCTGGGTCTGGCGCATGACGGTCCGGTAGAGGATGGGCAGGTAGCGCGAGTACCAGCGGACGGATCCCTCGACGAGGAGGATGACGCGCACGAGGCCCGCGCGGGCGTCGGCCTCGACGTTGCGCAGGTCCTCGACCTGCTTGATCATCCCGACGAAGAGCTTCGAGTAGCCGTTCCAGACGAAGACCCGGTCGACGTAGGCGAGCTCGGGCCTGGCGCGGTCGAGGGAGGCCAGGCCGCCGTTGCTCGTCGCCAGGAGGAGTATCTGGATCGAGGGCCAGCGGGCCTTCATCTTCCCGGCGAGCGCGAGGGGCCGGTCGAAGTCGAGGCCCGCCATCAGGATGACCAGGTCGAAGCGCCCCTCCGCGAAGAGCCTCAGGGCCGATTCCTCGGAATAGGCCGAGGTGACGCGCGGCACCGAGCTCAGGTTGAGGCGGTAGTACTCCCCGTAGACCTGCTCGTTGAGGATGCCGTCCGACTCGACGACGAAGGAGTCGAAGAGGCCGGCGACGAGGAGAATCTCGCGGACGCGGCGCCGCATGAGGTCGTGGAAGACGTTGCGCTCCCGGCGCTCGGCGTCGTAGGCCGAGACGAACTCGTCGTAGAGCACGGCCTAGGCCTCGCCCCGCGCCGGCGCCGGGCGGGCGCGCTTCAGGACGGCGGCCCTTCCCGAGCGGCCGTCCATGAGGAGCTCCAGCGGCTGCTTCAGGCGGGTCAGCTCGCAGTGCGCCGTCCGCCGCTCGGGCTCGATCGCGTAGAGCCAGTCCCAATCCACCCTGCCCCCGCTTCCCCAGGGCACGGCCAGGTAGCCGACGCTCATGCTGGTCAGGTTGTGGAAGAAGTGGGAGCCGAGCGAGGGATCCGACCTGAAGCCCTGCAGGTCGGCCTCGACGATCGCCCGCGCGCCCGCGATCTGAGCGAAGCCGACGGGCACGCCGAGCCGCTCGTCGCGCGTGCCCCACCTCCCCGGGCCGATGAGGAGGTACTTCCTGCCCTCGGCCCGCAGCCCGGCGTCGAGGAGGGCGATCTCGGCGGCGATCCCGGCCGAGGCCCCGGGACTGAAGCGGCGCGGGTCGACCCACAGGACGTCCGCTATCGACGCGTCCGCGCCGTTGCCCATGCTCCGCGGCGAGAGGACGAGGCAGTCCTCCTCCCCGAAGCCCTCGAGATCGACATTCCCCTTTCCCTCGCCGCGGATCAGGGGCTTCATCTGCAGGAGGTAGAGAGCCGGAAGGCCGCCGCCCTCGCCGGCCTGAAGCGCGTACTCGATCTCGACGGGCGTGCCCATCGACTTCTCGCCCAGCTCGAGGACCGAGTCGATCGCCTCGGCGAGGGGCAGGGCCTCGTGCTTGAGGATGTTGCCCAGGTCGATCACGCGGGGCCCCGGCGTCCCGATCCCCGGCGCCATGCGGTCGTTCGCCGCGTCCCAGGTCGAGGCGACGAGGCCGAAGCCGGGGTCGCCCTCGGCCTCCTCGAGGCCCAGGGTCCGCAGCGCCGCCTCCTCGCCCGAGGCGAGGTCCGGATCCGCGCATTCGATATCGAGGGCCATGAAGGAACGCTGGGAGGCTTCCGGGAGCAGGCGCTGGGGGACGATGTCGAGCTTGGGGTAGCGCGGGCAGAAGCTGAGGGCGGTCCCGCCGGAGACGACGTAGGTCCCCAGGCCGAGGGCGGCGACGCAGAGCCCGTCCTCGGGCCTGAGGTAGGAGACGGGATAGTAGTTGCGCGACTGGGCCGTGCCCGAGGCCAGGGGATAGTACCACCTGCCTCGCCTCGAGCCCGCGAGCTCCTGGACGACGACGGCCATGCGCTCCTCCTCGAGGGCGTAGCCGGCCGCCTCGAAGTAGGCCCGGGTCGCGGGGGTGAAGAGGCTCGCGTACACGAGCTTGACCGCGTCGCGGAGCTGGCGGGCGCGGGAGGAGGGATCGGGGTGGGAGTTCGGCAGCGCGTAGGTCGCGTAGATGCCCGAGAAGGGGACCTGCAGCATGTCCTCGAAGAGGCCCGAGGAGCGCACGATGAGGGGGCGGTCGGTCGAGA
>CAYPHO010000348.1:0-1975 GCA_964410245.1 uncultured Treponemataceae bacterium
TGAGCCTACTACCATTCTGCCGATCCGAAGCACAGCGCCGAGTAGTGCGCGCGGTCGCCGAGCACAAGTCGATTCGCGCCGCGGCTCTAGCGCTAGGGCAAGACCACTCGACCGTGCTCCGCACGCTGAAGCGAGTGAAGCTCGCGGCGTCCCAGGCCGGTCATCACCCACCGACGCACGACACGCATCCCGTCGCCCCGGGCTACGTCGTGCGCGGGACGTCGAAGCTCTACAAGGCGGGCGAGGAAGAGCCAGTCTTGACGTGGGTCAAGACCAGGCAGGACGATCAGCAACGCCTCGACGCCCTCCGCGCGGCGCTCGACGAAATCACGATCCTCGCCAAGGGCGCATGCGGCGAGGCTCCTGCCCCCGCGGGGGACTCCTGCGACGGCGACTTGCTCGCGGTCTACCCGCTTGGAGACGCCCACATTGGGATGCTTTCCTGGGGGCAAGAGACCGGCGAGGATTGGGACCTGCGGACCGCTGACGAAGCGATTCGCAAGGCAGCCGCTAGCGTCGTTCGCGCGGCTCCGAACGCGGAACAGGCGCTGCTGATCGTGCTCGGTGACTACTTCCACACGGACGACTCGACCGACGCTACACCGGCGCACGGCCACAAGCTCGACGCGGACTCGCGCTACGCCAAGCGGGTTAAGGTTGGAATCGACCTGCTGCGGCACTTGATCGACCAGCTCCGGCAGAAGCATCGCGGGGTGACGGTTTGGATTCGTCAAGGTAACCACGACCCACATGCGGCAGTCATGCTCCGCGCGGCGATCGCGGCGCTGTTCAACGCCGACCCGCGCGTCGCAGTGAGCGAGGAGCCTGGGCAGTTCGACGTCCTTCGCTGGGGCTCGTGCCTGATCGGAGCCACCCATGGGCATACCGTCAAGGCGGGCAAGCTCCCGCTACTGCTCGCGGCCAGGTTCCCCGCGGCGTGGGGCGCGACGAAGTGGCGGCACTGGTACACGGGGCACACGCACCATGACTACTCCGAGAGCTTCCCGGGCTGCACGGTAGAGCAGGTTCGGATCATCGCCCCGGGAGACGCCTACGCGCACGGCGCTGGGTACGACGCCGACCGCGGGCTGCACGTTGACACTTGGCATTTCACTCGCGGGCGGATCGCTCGCTACACGGAGGTCGTGGGATGAGCGCATCGTTCGACAATCCGCCTAGCCCCCTACGGCTGAGCGCCGACTGGCGCTGGGAATGGGACGACTGGTACGGTTACTGGATGGCCACGCACATAGCGACTCGCGTGCGGATTACCCCGACCGGTATACGCTCCGGGGATTCTATGAACCTGTCGTGGAGAGAAATCGACGACACCCGCCTGGAGGTGCTACGTGCAAACGCCTGACCGCCTCCGCTCTCCTCTCGAACCCCGCACCGTCACGGACTGGATCCGCCTGTCGTGCCTGCGAGACGTCGAGCCACCGGTCACGTTCGAGGAGCTTGACGCCGTCGCGCGAGAGCTCCTCGGAGCGCTCCCCGTCTACGAGCCAGAGCCGCTTCGGAACGCGCGGCTCGTCCGGCTTAGGATGGGCGCGCTCCGGTACAACCGCCTTGGTTTCCCGCGGTACGACCACTGCGGATCGGCGCTGAAGCACATCGGAGAGTACGTGGCCGACGCGAACCAGGAGCACGTGGTCGACGCGATCAACCTGCTTGTGCTCGAGCTGCGCTACCCTCAGTTCGAGGGAGTGGCGCAAGGGAGGCGGCCGTTTGAAGCTCACTGCAGCCCGCACACGACCGCTTTCAAAGTACGCGCATACCTGGCGTCTCGCGAGCGCGCCGCGTTGCTTGAGGCGATCGTCTCGCTTGTCAACGAATGGTCCGAGCCTTGCGTGCTCGACGCTCACTTCAGCTCGACTGACGAGGGTAGGCACACGGAGGAACTATGACCAAGAAATCGATCGACCCCTTCTGGTGGCTGCTATTGCTCGTCGGTCCGCTCTTCGTTGCGTCGACG
>CAYPHO010000348.1:2075-3227 GCA_964410245.1 uncultured Treponemataceae bacterium
CCGCCGCACGTGAACCGTAGTGATCTCCCCGCCAACGCCTGAGCAGAGCGAGGCGGAAATCGAAAGCGCTCGCCGCACGGACGCCCCGGCGGCGAGCGCTCCGAGGGCTACCTGCCCGCCAGTCCCTGCGGCAGCGTAGCGAGGGGCGCTCGTTACGGACCCGGCTCCGATCAGTAGGATCGTCGTGCCGTCGGTAGCGATCAGCTCCCAGTCTCCCCGCCGCCGCCGGACGCGCGCCGCGAAATCCGCCAGGGTCACGCACTCGACTGCGGCATCCCGCAGGTCCTGGACGATCGCGAGGTCCCCCGCGCCGCCGAGCGCTCCCCACGAGACGCGCGCCAGCTTGGCCGCGCGGTAGCCGTCGAGCTGGGTCTGGTCGGGGTACGTCAGGCGGACGAGCGAGTCAGCTCCGAGCGTGACTCCGGACGGCGTGCGGCGGGCGGCGATGGCTGTCATGTGGGACAGTATCCCACGAAACTTGCGGCGCGCCCTCGAAGGAGCTTGCCGGCCCACGAGTTACATGGGAGGTATAGGGCGTGGCCGCGAGAGACGCGGCGCAGAAGGAGCACGGACATGGCACTATACGACAGCGAAACTAACGACTACGTTGACGCGGACGACCTGGGCGTGACGGCAGATGAGTACGCCGCGGCTGTCGAGGAGAGTCTGGCCGACTGCGGGACCGGGCACGTTCGCGTGAACGGCCGGCGAGTGTACGCGCAATGAGCCCGCACGGCTGGACTGCCGAAGACTTCACCGCTCGCGCCTCTCTCGGGGCGTGGGCTGACCGCGACGGCAACGAGGTCGTCGCGGTAGCGGACGGGCACGGCGGCGTGCGAGTCGCGCGCACGGACGCGCCGACCGTCACCATGGGGTTCGGGGATTGGGGCCGGCTGTTCGCCGGCATGGGACGACGCTATCGGAGAGTGAGCAGCGCCTGCGTGGCGCGGAGAGTGAGCGAGACAGCATGACGACCCTCGAAGACCTCGGCGCCCGACTGCGCGCCGACATGGCCGAGCTGACCTCCCTACGCGCAGCCCTCGACTGCGCCGTGCCGCAGTACCCGGGCGACGCACTGCAGCAGCTGGGCTACCTGATCGCTCTCGCTCAGCCCGAGCGGCGGGCGCCCGCTACCGCGGAGACCGTCCGCCC
>CAYPHO010000349.1:0-3192 GCA_964410245.1 uncultured Treponemataceae bacterium
AGCTTGCGGATCTCGTCGGCGACGACGGCGAATCCCCGCCCCGAGTCGCCCGCGTGGGCCGCCTCGATGGCGGCGTTCATGGACAGGAGGTTGGTCTGCGAGGAGATGCTGTTGATGACGCTGGACATCTCGACGATGCCCTCGGCGAGGGCGGCGATCTCGCTCGAGGCCTGGGCGGCGTTGGCGATAGCCTGTCCCGACTTCTCGATCGTGAGCGCCAGGGCCTCGGCCGCCCGCTTCTTGCCGCCGACCACCGCCGCGACGTTCTTCAGCTGGGCGATCATCTGGGTGACCGACGCCATGGTCTCCTCGACCGCCGCGGCCTGGGTCCCCGTGGACTCGTTCAGGCTATCGGCCGTCGCCTCGATCTTCTCGAGCGAGGAGGAGACCGATTCGGTCTCGCGGTCGAGGCTCTCGATCTGCCCCTTGATCGATTCGACGTTCATCGTTATTTGCGTCGCCGCCGACGCGGTCTCTTCGGCATTCGATACTAGCTCTTCCTTTTGGCCCGCCAAGTCCCTCGCGGATACCTTGACGGTGACGATGATGTCCTTCAGCTTGTCGATGAACTCGTTGAAATACCGCCCGACGTCCCCGACCTCGTCCTGCGCGGCGACTCGGATACGGGTCGTGAGGTCGCCCTCCCCCTCCGCCAGACCCTGGAGGCTCTTCGCCAAGGTCTTCAGGGCGGCCACGACCGATCCCGTCACCAGGAAGAGCGCCGCGAAGACGACCGCGAGGAGGACCGAGCCCAGGAGGGCCAGCTGCAGCGTGATCGCCGCGACCTCGGCGCGGGTATAGGAATCCGTGAAGGTAAGGATCGCCGCGCCGATCTTCTCCTCCCCGTGCATGATGTCCTCGGCCTTGACGAAGAGGGCCGGAGGCTTCCTATCGGCTTCCTGCTTCGAGACCGAGTTCCCCTGCGCGTCCTGGATCTCTATGGCGACGACCTCCCGGACCTTTCGGAAGGAAGCGAGGCTTTGATCGATGCCTTCGGTATTCACGTCCCATAGGTAGGCGCTGTTGGTCGTCGCCGCCAAGCCGGTCAGCACCTCGGCGTAGGTAGCGAGCTCGGCCTTCTTCCTGCGCGATTGATCCAGCGAGGTGAACAGGATCAAGCCGATGAAGCCGATCAGGAATGCGGCGGAAATCGGGATGAGCAGCTTTGCGCGGAGCTTCATAATACCGTGTCCTCCGGGAGCGGATACCCTGGCTCAGGAACGACGAAAGGGCGGGCGCGCGGCGGCCATGCGGCGCTCGCGCGCCCGCTTCGCCGCCGCGCCCGCGGAGACTATCAGGGCTGCCAGTTGTCGTAGACTCCCGACTTGATCACGTCCGCCATGATCTTTTCCAGCTTCCCGCTGGCCTTCAGCCTCTTGAGACCCTCGCTGATCAGCTTGTCGACCTCGGCCGTCCTGGGGCCCCTCGCCAGCGCGTAGCCGATATCGAAGGTGTCCCACAGCTGCCGTTTCACGTTCTTCACAGAGTCCCCGCTGGCCCGAAGTATGGAATCCCCGGGCTCCGTCCCGTAGATGTATCCGTCGATGAGCCCATCGTTGATCTTCTTGAAGCTCGCCGCCGGATTCGTCGATGGGAGGGTCTTGAAGGCGAACATCTGCATGTTGGCGACGTCCGACTCGATCTTATAGCCCTTGCTATTGCCCGCCTTGAGATCGGAGATATCCACGGGCTTGCCTTTATTCGTATACAGGATGAAGCACATCTGCTGGATTATTCCGGTCGAGTATTGATAGGGCAGGTTCTTGATCGCGTTCGGATCCTTGGCCTGAAGCATCGGCGCGCCGAAATCGGCCTGGTTCGCGATGAGCATATTGACCATCCGCTGGATGGGGACCTTCTTGATCTCGAAGGTGACGCCCATTTCCTTCCCCAGGGTCTCGGTCAGCGTGACCAGCGAGTCGATTCCCGGTATGTCGCCGATCAATACCGTATAGGTCTGGGAATACGCGGAACCGGAGATGGACAGAAGCAGTATCGCCAACGCAGTCGCGATAATTCTCGATTTCTTCATGAAATCCTCCTGATTCTTAAATCTATATATAGAAAATAAACTGTCAATAGCGGCAGCGTGGCGGCGCGAGCGTCGCCGACCGCCCAGTCGGCGCGGCGCTAGCCCCTCCCGTTCTTGATCACCAAGAGCTCGAGAGCGCCCTCGCCCAGGTTAGCGATGCCGTGAGGAATTCCCGCGGGGCACTCGATAAGGACGCCCGAGCCCGCGTCGATCGACTCGTCCCCGACGCTGAAGCGTCCCTTCCCGGAAATGACGAAAAGCTCGATGCCGACGTCGGCGGAGTGAGGCTCGACCTCGCGGCCCGGATGCACCGTCATATGGACGATGACGGCGGACGGCGAGGCGTAGAGCCGCCGCCCCGTCATCCTCTCGTCGCTCATGACAACGAAGCCCTCGTCGAGCCGAGTCGCCTTCATCGCCGCCCTACCAATCCAGGAGCCGGCGCTGGCCGGAGAGCGCGCGTATCTCGGTCGCGTCCATGCTCATTTCCAGGGTGCCCAGGTACTGTCCCGAGTCGCCGTAGACGGGCTTATAGGAAATAAGGATGAAGCGGCCGTCCATATCCAGCCAGAACTCGGCCTTGTCCCTCTCCTTCTTCTTGAAGGCCTCGAGTATCCGCTCGACGATGGCTACGCTCTTCTGCGGATGGCAGTTCTGAACCGCGCGGCCGATGATGCCCGGGCTGCGCGGGAAGATCCTATGAGGCGAGTCCGAGTAGTAGCGCACCCTGTCCTCGGCGTCGACGAAGGATACGTCGAAGGGAAGAGCCTTGAGCATCCGGTCGAGCCAGTCCAGGGGAAGCTCGCCCGTGGACAGGGGAATCTCGGACGAGGGGCCTATAAGAGCGGCGCCGACCGCCCGGGCCGCCGGCGCGCCGCGACCGGGCGCGGCTCCGCCGGCGATCGCCGGATCCCAGGCCGCGCCCGGCCTTACCCAGGCGAAGCCGATCGCATCCTCGCCTCGCCTTACGGCGGCCCAATCGGCCTCCGACAGGCGCTTCAACGCGTTCGGGAAGAGGATGCGCTCCTCCATGAAGATCATCATCCTGATCCTGCGGGCGAGGTCGCGGGCGCTCCGGCGGGCGGCGCGCGCGTCGCCCGCGCCGCAGGCCTCGTCCAGCGACTTGAAAGCCGCCCGGATTTCGTCGTGCTTGCCCCACA
>CAYPHO010000350.1:0-3186 GCA_964410245.1 uncultured Treponemataceae bacterium
CCTTCGACACCTATATCGCCCCTTTCATCAAGAAGGACAGGCTCGAGGAGCGCGAGGTCCGCCAGTGCGTCCAGAGCTTCCTCTTCGGCGTCAACACCCCCAGCCGCTGGGGCAGCCAGGCGCCCTTTACCAATGTGACCCTCGACTGGATCTGCCCCGCCGACCTCCGCGACAAGGAGGCCGTCGTCGGGGGCAAGGGTATGGGCTTTACCTACGGCGACTGCCAGAGCCAGATGGATATGCTCAACAAGGTCTTCATCGAGCTCATGCTGGAAGGCGACGCGATGGGGCGGGGCTTCGCCTATCCCATCCCGACCTACAACATCACCAAGGACTTCGATTGGGATTCGCCCAACGCGAAGCTGCTCTTCGAGATGACGACCAAGTACGGTACGCCCTACTTCCAGAACTTCATCAGCTCCGACCTGGATCCGGGCGACGTCCGCTCGATGTGCTGCCGGCTCCAGCTGGACAAGCGCGAGCTGCGCAAGCGCGGCGGCGGGCTCTTCGGCTCGGACGAGCTGACCGGCTCCATCGGCGTCGTCACCATCAACATGCCGCGCATCGGCTACCTGGCGCGCAACAAGGCCGAGTTCTACGAGCGCCTCGAGCGGCTCATGGACCTGGCGGCGCAGTCCCTGGAGATCAAGCGCAAGGTCGTCTCGCGCCTCCTCGACGGCGGGCTCTTCCCCTATACCCGCCGCTACCTTGGCGGCTTCAACAACCACTTCAACACGATAGGCCTGGTGGGCATGCACGAGTGCTGCCTGAACTTCCTCGGCTCGGGCATAGAGACCGAGGAGGGCAGGGCCTTCGCCCTGGAAGTCCTCTCGCGCATGCGCGACCGGCTCCAGGACTACCAGGAGCGCTCGGGCCAGCTCTTCAACCTCGAGGCGACCCCGGCCGAGTCCACGAGCTACCGCCTGGCCAAGCACGACAAGGCGAGGTGGCCGGACATCGTCGCCTCGGGGCGGGACGAGCCCTACTATACCAATTCGTCGCAGCTGCCCGTCGGCCACACGCCCGACATCTTCGACGCCCTCGACCACCAGGAGGAGCTGCAGGCCTCGTACACGGGAGGCACCGTATTCCACACCTTCCTGGGCGAGGCCCCCGAGGACTGGAAGGCCGTGCGCGACCTGGTGAAGGCGATAGCCTCGAGCTACCGCATTCCCTACTTCACGATCTCGCCGACTTTCTCGATATGCCCCCAACACGGCTACATCGCGGGCGAGCACTTCAGCTGCCCGAAGTGCAAGGCCGAGAAGGAAGGGAAGATACTAGGCGAGATCAAGGCCCTGGAAGCCGAGCTCGCGACGGCGATGTGAGGGAGAATATATAGGGATTCACCACAGAGACACGGAGTTCATCCACGGAGAGCACGGAGAGGAAAGAGGATTTGAGCATGGGAATGATTTCGGATAGTTTTATTATCAATCATTTTTCTCTCAATTATTCTTCCCTCCGTGCCCTCGCCCGAATCTCCGTGTCTCCGTGGTGAATGGATGGATGCGTTCGAGACTGGGAGGAATAGATGGACAAGAAGGCGATCGAGTCGAGGATAGCGGAGCTCAAGGACGAGCTCTCGAGAGTCGAGGGAGGGCCGACCGAGGTGTATAGCCGCATCGTCGGCTATTACCGATCGGTGCGCAACTGGAACGCGGGCAAGCGCGAGGAGTACGGCCAGCGCCTGACCTTCGGCTTTCCCGGCCAGGGAGACATGGCCGCCCATTTGAAGGGCGAGGCCGCATCCGCGCCGGCCGCGCCTACCGAGCCGGCCGCGCCGTCCGCGCCTAGGGCCTCCGCGCCGGCTCCCGGGGCGCGCGCCGCCGAAGCCGCCGTCCCGAACGCGGCGGACATCAAGGACGGCGTCCTCGTGTTCACCCGCGAGGTCTGCCCGAACTGCCCGCCGGTAAAGAACTTCGTCGTCTCCTCCGGCATCAAGGCCGTCTTCGTCGACGTCGACAGGGAGGAGGGCCTCGCCCTCGCCCGCGACCACGGCGTCATGGCCACGCCGACCGTGCTCGGCCTGGACGGGGAAGGACGCGAGGCGTTTCGGGCGCTGGACGTGAAGAGCCTTCGCGAGAGGCTCGACGGGATCGCGGCCGCGAAGCCGCAGGCTGGGCAGGCCTCCGTCCTGAAGCTCTAGGCCGATCGCTTAGTGTCGGCCCGCGCCGCCTTCATCAAGACGAGCCTCGTCGATTTCCCGGGAAGGGTGGCCTCCGTCCTCTTCCTTCCCGGCTGCGATTTCCGCTGTCCCTATTGCCACAATGCCGAGCTCGCCGCGGGCGGCCAAGGCGCCCCTGGCGGCGCCGTAGCCGGCGGCGCCGTAGCCGGCGACGGCCCCGAGGCCGCGGGCCTGCGGCCCATCGAGGAGTTCTACGAGCACCTGGACAGGCGCGCCGCGGTGCTGTCCGGGGCCGTCGTCTCGGGCGGCGAGCCGCTCATCCATCCCGACGCGCCCAGGATCGCCGCCGAGATCCGGCGCCGCGGCCTCGCGGTCAAGCTCGACACCAACGGCTCCTTCCCCGGCCGCGTCGAGGCGGTCGGCGCGGACTACGTCGCGCTGGACCTGAAGGCGCCGCCCTCGGCCTACGCCCGCGTGGCTCCCGGCATGCCGGACGCGGCCGAGCGCGTCCTCGAGACCCTGCGGCTAGTGCGGCGCCTCGCCGCCGCCGGGAAGCTCGAGTACGAGATTCGCGTAACCTGCGCGCCCGGCATCGTCGGGCCCGAGGACATAGGGGAGCTCGCCTCGGTCCTGGAATCCGGCGACCGCGTCTGGCTCCAGGGCTTCAGGCCGGGCGGCTGCCTCGACCCCGCCTGGGACGGCTTGGAGCCTTATAGCGGCGCGGTCATGGGAGAGCTGCTCGCCGCCGTCCGCGAGCGCGCCCCGAAGGCCGCTCTCCGGGGCGCCTGAGCGCCTATAGCCGCGCCGCGCGGGCCGCGGCCGCTCCTTCCCCTGGCCCGCCGCGGGCCCCCTGGGCTATCATCTTCCCCATGTCCCCTACGCCCACCTGCCTCTCTTCCTTCCATCCCCTGGTCGCCGAGTGGTTCCTCTCCCGCTACGGGAAGCCGACGCCCGTGCAGGAGGCGGCCTGGCCCGAGATAGCGGCGGGCCGCCACGTCCTCGCCCTGGCGCCCACGGGCTCGGGGAAGACCCTGACCGCCTTCCTCGAGGCGATATCA
>CAYPHO010000351.1:0-262 GCA_964410245.1 uncultured Treponemataceae bacterium
TTCCTTCTATATAGAAATACATAAAAGACCCATCCGTTGACAGTGGGCGCCTTGTCGTTTATACCAATTGGCAGTTTGCGAGCTATTCAATTCCAAAAAACGCTAGGAGACCTTCCATGGTAGCGCCACGCACACAGAAGTACCTTCTCATCTCTCCGTGCCGCAACGAAGCCCAATACATGAAGAAAACCCTCGACACAGTAATCGCGCAAACGGTTCGACCGGACAAATGGGTTATAGTCGACGATGGATCGACCGACGG
>CAYPHO010000351.1:272-1971 GCA_964410245.1 uncultured Treponemataceae bacterium
CACTCCCGGCATCTTAGCCGATTATGCCGGTAGATTTGACTGGATTTCCATCATTACTCGTGCGGATCGAGGGCATCGCGCCGTCGGTCCGGGTGTCATCGACGCTTTCTACGCCGGCTACGAGTCGGTCGATCCCGACGATTACGAGTTCATGTGCAAACTGGATCTTGACCTCCGCCTGCCTCCTCGTTACTTCGAGATTCTTATCGACCGGATGAACAAGAATCCCAAGATAGGCACCTGCAGCGGTAAGGCCTATACAATGGAGGAAGGGACACTGAAAGACGAGCGTCACGGCGACGAGACTTCCCTCGGCATGACAAAGTTTTACCGGATCTCTTGCTTCAAGGAGATCGGCGGTTTCGTAAGGGAAGTGATGTGGGACGGGATCGACTGCCACATGTGCCGTATGAAAGAATGGATCGCCTGCAGCTGGGACGAGCCCGATCTGCGCTTCGTGCATCTACGTCCGATGGGATCCAGCCAGCAAAGCATTTACGCGGGCCGCCAACGCCACGGCTACGGACAGTACTACATGGGAACCGGATTCCTTTATCTCATGGTCAGCGCGTTTTCCCGCATTAATCAGAAGCCGTATATCCTCGGAAGCCTCGCCATGATATGGGGATGGATAAAGAGCTATCTCCAGAGGAAGCCGCGGTTTGAGAACGCTGAATTCCAGGCATTTCTCCGACGCTACCAGAAACGCGCGTTAATCGTCGGGAAGGCAAAGGCTATCGAAGAGATGACGCCGTGTGCGGAATAGCGGGCATCATCGGAGTCGCCTCGCCCGCGAACCGCTCTGCGCTTAAAAAGATGAGCGACGCCATCGCTCATCGCGGCCCCGACGCCGCCGGGTTCTGGGAGTCGGAACCGGACGCGCACGGCCGGGGGATCATGCTCGCCCATCGACGCCTTTCCATCCTCGACCTCTCGCCGAACGGCGCCCAACCGATGCAGGACGAGGAGACCGGCGACGTAGTCGCCTATAACGGCGAACTGTATAACTTCGCCGAGCTGCGCGCATCGCTGGAGAAGGACGGGCATCGCGTTCGGTCTTCGGGCGATACCGCTGTACTTCTGCGGGCCCTTGGAATCAAGGGGCCGGCTGCGACGTCGTCGTTCCGCGGCATGTTCGCCTTCGCGTTCTGGAACCGTCGAACGCGAGAGCTGACACTAGCCCGAGACGCCTTGGGCATTAAGCCGCTATATATCTATCGCAATCCAGATTCAGAAGGAGACTGGTCCCTAGCCTTTGCCTCCGAAGTCAGGGCCCTGCTAGCCGGCGGCTTGAACAAGTCCCCCCGAGTCGATCCCGATGCCGTAGCGTCGATCGTGTGGAACGGCTTTACGGTCATGCCGGGGACTGCCGTTCTCGGCGTCGAGGCCATATGGCCCGGCGAGCTGCGCGTCTACGGAAGCGACGGGAGAGAGACGAGGCGAGAAGCGCACTGGACACTGGAGCCCGGAGGCTTCGCGCCGGCCCTCGACGAGGAAGCGCTGACCAACGAGCTTGAAGAGTGCGTCCGGCTCCATCTGACGAGCGACGTTCCATTGGGAATATTCCTCTCAGGCGGCATCGACTCGTCGGTATGCGCGAACCTAGCGCAACGAACTTCAACGCAGCCAATCCACACCTTCACCCTTGCATTTGAGGAAGCCGAACGGAATGAAGGCGTCTTCGCCCGCCGCATTGCGA
>CAYPHO010000351.1:1981-2857 GCA_964410245.1 uncultured Treponemataceae bacterium
CGATCGGGACACAGCACCAGGAAATGCTCCTGACCCAGGATTTCTTCATTTCTCGCCTCGATGCAGCGCTCGACAGCCTCGACCAGCCCTCATTCGACGGCCTCAACAGCTATTTCATGTCCCAGGCCGTGCGTGAGGCCGGTTTCAAGGTCGCCCTTGTCGGCAGCGGGGGGGACGAGCTATTCGGGGGCTATACGTCGTTCCGCGACCTTCCATCCTTGTACGAATGGGGGCGTAGGACCCGGGCGATCCCCATCGGACTTAAGGCCGCGATGGCCGAGGCCTACCTCCGTCTGCTCCATCAGCGAAACGGCGCGTTCCCGCCCCAGACGCGCTGGGCGAAGCTGCCCGACATGATCCGGAACATGGATGACCTTCTCGCGCTGTACCAATTAGCCTACGCCCTCTTCCTTCCACGCGTCCAGCCGGAGCTACTATCGATCGAGCCGTCGGAGGATCGGTTCTACGGACTACCTCACTCGTTCCGTTCAAGGCTGCTCGAGGAAACAGCGGGCCGCGCGCCGCTCGAAGCCATCGCGTTGATGGAACAGAGGCTTTTCCTCGGAGAACGGCTACTCCGCGACACCGACGCGGTAAGCATGGCGGCTTCTATAGAGATCAGGCTCCCCTTGGTGGATCAACGGCTTCTCACGATGGTGAACAGAGTGCCGGGAAACGCCCGCTTCAAGCCGCTGCGAAAGAAGGCTCTTCTCCGCCGTATCGGCCTCAAGGGGCTGTCGCCCGATCTCTTCGATCGCCCCAAGTCGGGCTTCGAGCTTCCCTACGCCGAATGGATGCGCGGCGCGCTCGGCAAGACCATCGATGAGACGCTTCGCGACAAGGACGCCGTTCGAGGGGCGGGCTTGCGGCCGGAAT
>CAYPHO010000351.1:2867-3139 GCA_964410245.1 uncultured Treponemataceae bacterium
TCAGATTGTGGGATGCGTTTAGGAACGGGACACCGGGATTGTATTGGTCGCGGATATGGGCGCTCTACGTCTTGATCCGCTGGACGAGCCGCCATTCGGTAACGGCATAGCGGTTCGCCCCCTACCCGCCTATAGCGGCTTCAGCTTTTCCGGCGCGGCCTTGGATATGAGAGCGCGCGCCAGCGCGACGACGGGATCGATGAGCGGCGTGCCTTCGACGCTCGCTTCGGGAAGGGCCAGGGGGATCTCCGTGCATGCGAGGATGACCGCTT
>CAYPHO010000352.1:0-3136 GCA_964410245.1 uncultured Treponemataceae bacterium
AAGGGCGTCCGCGAGATCGAGGCCCTGGCCGCGACGATGAACGACATGCGCGCCTCCCTCAGGGAGGACCGCGACCGCCGGGCGCGCTTCCTGGCCTCGATCTCCCACGACCTCCGGACGCCGCTGACCTCGATCGGCGGCTACCTCGAGGCCATCGAGGACGGGCTGGCCTCGGACGAGGCGACGCTGGGCCGCTATGTCAGCATCATGCGCGAGAAGGCGCGGGTCCTGGAAGGCCGCATCGCCGGCCTCCTCGAGTTCGCCCGCATCGAGACGGGCGAATGGAGGCTCCGATTCGAGGATATTCCCCTGAGGCCCTTCCTCGAGGGCCTGTGCGCCGAGTTCCGAGAGGACGCCGCCCTGGCGGGCCGGATCCTTTCCTGCGAGCTGGCCGCCCTCGGGGGCCTGCGCGCCCGCGTAGACAAGGCCCTGCTCGGCCGCGCCCTCGAGAACATCGTCGCGAACGCCATACGCTTCTCGCCCGAGGGCGGCGAGATACGGATCGGCGCGAGGCGGGAGGAGGGCGGCGGCGCCTTCATCCTCTCGATCGACGACCAGGGCCCTGGCATAGCTCCCGACGAGCGCGAGAGGATCTTCGAGCCCTTCGTCCGCAGGGGCCCGCCCTCGGACTACGCCGGCTCCGGCCTCGGCCTCTTCATCGCGCAATCTGTGCTCAGCGGGCACGGCTGAGGCGTCGCCGCCGGGGAGTCCCCCTCGGGCGGCGGTAGGATCCTCGTTCGCATCCCCGCCTTGCCGCTGTAAATATACGGCCGCCGCGACCGCTTCGCTTGCGCGGCCCTCCTCCCTGCGCGATGGTTTCCCTGTCGGCGCGACTCGCGCCGCGATCCGAGGAGGACATCATGCCCGGGACATCCCTCAGGCCGGTCATCGTCGTGGACGAGGACAAGTGCGTGAACTGCCACGCCTGCATCGCCGCCTGTCCCGTCAAGCTCTGCAACGACGGCTCGGGCGAGGTCGTCGCCGTGGACGCCGAGAGATGCATCGGCTGCGGCAGCTGCATCGAGGCCTGCAAGCACGAGGCGCGGCGGGGCGTCGACGACGCCGACGCCTTCTTCGCGGCCCTCTCCCGCGGCGAGGGCCGGCGCCTCATCGCGATCGCGGCCCCGGCCGTCGCGGCCAGCTTCCCCCGCGACTACCTCAGGCTGAACGCCTGGCTGAAGTCCCTGGGCCTGCGCGCCGTCTTCGACGTGTCCTTCGGCGCCGAGCTGACCGTCAAGTCCTACCTCGAGCACGCGAGGCGGAACGCGCCGGCGGCCATCATCGCCCAGCCCTGCCCGGCCCTCGTATCCTTCGCGGAGCTCTACCATCCCGAGCTCCTGCCCTACCTCGCGCCGGCCGACAGCCCCATGCTCCACGCGGCGAAGATGGCCAAGGAATTCTACCCCGAGCTGCGAGATTGCGCGGTCGCCGTCCTCTCGCCCTGCTACGCGAAGCGGCGCGAGTTCGACGAGGTATCCGAGAAGTACGGCGGCGAGTTCTATAACGTTACCTTCAAGTCCATAGCGGCGCGGCTCCGGGCGGGCGGCGTCGACCTTTCTCGCTTCCCCGAGCTGGAGTACGAGGGAGGCCGGGCCGAGCGGGCCGTCCTCTTTTCGACGCCCGGGGGGCTCCTGCGCACGGCGATCAGGGAGATACCCGCCCTTGCCGAGAAGTCGCGAAAGATCGAGGGCCCTCGAACGGTCTACGACTACCTCGCCGGCCTCCGGCCCATGATCGACGCGGGCAAGGCCCCCTTCCTGGTCGACTGCCTCTCCTGCGAGCGGGGCTGCAACGGGGGCCCGGGCACCTTGACCGCCGAGCTTCCCCTCGACGAGGTCGAGGGCAGGGTCGAGGAGCGCGCCGCCCAGGCCCGCGCCTCGTACGGACGCCGCCTCCTGGGCGGCCGGGCCGCCTTGCGGCGCGCGATCGCGGGCCGCTGGAGGAGGGGACTCTACGATCGCGGCTACGTCGACCGATCGGGGGGAGTCGGGCTGGCGGCTCCCTCGAAGGCCGAGCTCAAGGCGGTGTACCTGACGATGGGCAAGGCCGAGGAGAAGGACTTCTACAATTGCACCGCCTGCGGCTACGGCAGCTGCGAGGGCATGGCCGTCGCGATCCACAACGGCCTGAACAAGAGCGAGAACTGCCATCACTACATGGCGGCCCAGCTCGACGATGCGCACCGCGAGCACGAGGAGGACCGCGCCCGGCTGGCGACCGAGCGCGCCGACCAGGCGCGCATCCTGGGAGGAAGCCTGACCGACATGATCCGCGAGCGCATGAAGCGGGGGGCCGCCCTGGTCGGCAAGGCCGAGTCCACGAACACGGTCATCGCGCGCTTCGGCGAGGTCGTCGACAGCATCGCGGGCATCGCGCGCCAGACCGACCTCCTGGCGCTCAACGCCGCCATCGAGGCGGCCCGCGCGGGCGAGGCGGGCAAGGGCTTCTCGGTCGTGGCCGGCGAGGTCAGGCGGCTGGCGACGCGGGTCCAGGAAGAGGCGGCCAAGATAGGCCCCTACTCGTCCGAGATCGGCCATATCGTGCGCGAGATCGCCCAAGAGATCCGCGATAGCGCGGACTACGGAGAGGACCTATCGCGCATCGACGAGCTCGTGCAGGACGCCCAGGGCGCCAAGGAAGTCTTCGACGCGGCCGTCGAAAACTGCCCCTCGCGCGGCCCCTCGGAGCCGCACGAGGCCCATGGCCATCACCCCTCGAAGCGGCCTATTTCCTCCCGCACGCACTCCGCCAGGCGCGAGACGCCCGAGTCGATCTCCTCGGGCGAGGCGTACGAGAAATTGAGCCGCATGGTGTTGCGCTCGGGCTCGTCGAAGTAGAAGGCCGAGCCGACCACGTAGGCGACCTTCTTCCCGACGGCGCGGGCGAACATCTCCTCGGTATCGATGAACACGGGCAGCCTGAGCCAGAGGAAGAGCCCGCCCTCGGGACTGGTCCAGCGCAGGTCGGGCCGCCTGGGCATATAGCGCTCGAAGGCCGCGACCATGAGATCGCGCTTCTTCCGGTAGAGCGCGCGGGTCTCCTTGATATGATCGTAGATCGCGCCCGTCCTCAGGTACTCGGCCACCCAGGCCTGCATGACCACGCCTGCCTATTCAGGCTGGGAGCCCGTGTTACG
>CAYPHO010000353.1:0-3080 GCA_964410245.1 uncultured Treponemataceae bacterium
AGGCGAATCGTTTTGAGGTTTCTCTGTAATTCCGCCAAGGGTATTTCCATCAATCCGGCTCCTTTCTTTTTCATCCTGTAGTTTAAAAACAGCCTTGCACGCGCAATTGCCGAAGTTGTTGCACGGACATGTCCGCCGGATCCTTGACCGTGTGCGGGATCAAATCGCTGTCCCAGTCAAAGAGGATCACTTCGAACTCGTGCGGGCGCAGTCTGTTGAATGCCTGGCAGGCGCCCTTCCGGCCGGCCTCATCGCGGTCCAGAAACAGCACGATGCGAGAAAAGCCCACTCGTGACCGGATCCAAACTAACCGCTCGATCTGCTCGATAGAGATATGGGCTCCCATCAAAGCGCCGACATTGCGGCACCCTGCTTCCACCAGTTTGGCGGCATCGAAAAAGCCTTCGACGAGAACCAGGCCGAATGCATTCATCTGTCGACCGGCTTCAGGATCCAGGAGCAGTTGATCCTGGTTGTAGATTTCCAATCCTTTTCGAAAAGGATAGCTCCAGTATTTGCCGTCCGAGTTTTCCTGTTCCGGCATCAGAGCCCGTCCGGTATGGCTCAGGATAATCGACTGAAGACTCTGGGCATTTTGTTTGACTCCCCTGATTTGAAAAACCAGCCGGGAGTGCAGGGGAGAGTTCGATCCGCCGTTTGTTCTTGGAGGCAAAAAGCCACATCCCAGATAGCGACAAGTGGCCGATGATATACCTCGGCGGCTCAATTCGGGATGATCGCAGCGAAGATAGCGGCGAAGGTCGACATCGATGGCATGATTTGCGGATGGGCTGCCGGGACCTGCTTCGGATTTTGGTCCGACCGGCGCGGCCTGGGGGAGTCCCGTGCAGATTCCCTGGGCTACCATCCACTCAGCCGTCTCAAACATGCTCATGGCACGCCCCTGCTGGTGCAGCATCTCCCGGCAGAACTGGATAATGCCTCCGCCTTTGCCGCTGCTGAAGTCTTTGTAGATATTGGCCGAAAGGCTGACATGCATGGAGGACCGCTGTTCCTGCGTGAACGGCGATCGAAGCCAGATCTCGTCATCCCGGCTGCGGCGCTGCAGATCCACACTCAGCGCAAAGACCTCGATCACCTTGCGCCAGCTTGCCTGCTGCCACACTTCGCGCAGTTCCTGCCGACTCAGCACTCCGGGCTGTGGAGTAAGCGTTTCTTTGGAAACCGGCGGGGCCGGTACATCTGCCTGTGCCGCGTATTGGTTCCAGAAAGCGGCGTAATCTTCTCCTGGACGAATCAAGGCGTGTTCTTGCGTAAGGCCAGGTTGTTGTTCTGATTTCCGTTCCCTGTCTTCGGCTGCCATACTTGCAACGATCCTTCGTATGGCTTTAGAACTTGTTAGTCCGTTACGTTTGGCAATGTCTGCTGCTTTTTCCACCAGACAAGCCTCGTAATGCCGGACCATATTGACCAGGGCATACATGCGGCGTTGACCGCTGCGGCCTTCTTCCTTGAACCAGGTCTCGCACAGATCGAAGGTGTGCGGACCGATGCATTCGGCTTGGGCGAGCAAGCGGTCCGTCTCCCGCGATGGATTGAAGATCCTGTCCCCTGGGTCCATCATCACGGAACCAGGGCGCCGGCTTAGGGAATGGCGGCGGATGACCTCCATCCGAATCGGGTCGAGAATCTCGATTTGATCGTCATAGATCCGGATGGCAACTTGCCTGTGTAGCGGAGCCGGATTGGCCGCATAGTAAGAGTTGCCTATCTGGATTACCCCGTCGTCATAAACGGTCCGGGTTTCCTGCTTGAAGTAGCGGAACGATTCCAGCGGCAAGGGTTGGAGGTAAGGTTTTTCTTCCTGAAAGAGTTCCTCCACCTGCCGCTTGACCCGGCCGTGGATGCGCAGCGAGGCCCACCGGTCCTCCCAGTGCATCAGCCATTGATTCTGAGCTTCAATGCTCTCGAACTTGCGTCCCTTCAAGGCCGTGTTTTGTGTATAGTTTACGGCGTTTTCCACGGTCCCTTTGCGGTCCGGGTCGCCCACTCTCGCCGGGTCGGCCACGACGTCATAATGCTTCAACATCGCGGCATACAACGGATTCAGATCCGGCTCGTAGATATCCGGCTTGATCACCCCCTCTTTCAGGTTGTCGAGCGTCACGTATTGGGGGCAGCCTGAAAAATATCGGAATGCTTCCTCGTGTAGCCGGCACCAGGTTTCCTTGCTCGATTTCCAAACCACTTTCCGAAAGGCACGTCCCGAATACTTCAGCGTCATGATGAACAGACGTGGGCGCCGGTATTTTCCATTATTGTGGAGCGTCGGAGCCCCCTGGCCGTAGTCAACTTGGGCTTCTTCGGCCATGAGGAACTCTAGCCGATCATATTGTTCGGGATCCTTCCGTTAGAGCAGCCGTACGAACCGCTTCACACTGTTGTACCGGTGAGGGAAACCGAATAGCTCCACAAGATCTTGGTAGATGGCCATGCCATTCCGTCCCCTACGCACTTGCTCCTCGATCCACTCCCGGTGGCATTCACAGGCCGACCGGATTTTTGTGGGCAGCTTAGATTGAAAAGCCGGTGGCCACCTCCGGAGAGGTGGGGGATTTTGAATCTTCGGCACCTCCGGTCCCATTCAGGCCGGATAACCGGGCATAGCGGCGGATGGTCTTCCGATCGATGCCTGTCTTGCGCTCGATCTCCCGTTGACTTATCTCCTTGTTTAGCAGCGTCTTGATCGTGGTCTGCAGCGATGGCTTCAAAACGTTCATCCTCTCTCTCCCCATTTGTGAACACAACAAATGGGAGCTTGCACGTTCTGTCGCCGCAGGTCGCGCCTTTTATCGCGAAATCTGCACAGTTAGGTGGGGGATTTTGACCTGGCCACAAGTGGGGGATTTTGGGTGGCCATCAGGGCTTAAACGACCTATAATCCTTTACGCCCTCCGAATAAGGCCAGCTCAAAAGTCTTAAAGAAACAATCCACATCTTCGAAACCTATGTCGCGGAGCCACTGACACTGTATTTCGACTGGGGCTGGAATATTCTCCTTCTTGTCCTGATAGTATGCCTCTTCAATTTCGTGCATGGTAATACTTGGTCTCTTATTT
>CAYPHO010000354.1:0-3073 GCA_964410245.1 uncultured Treponemataceae bacterium
GCCAAGAACGAGCTCTTGACCGAGGCCAACATCAAGCTCGAGGACCGAGTCGCGGAGCGGACGCGCGAGCTGGAGGCGGCCTTGCGCGAACAGGAGCTCCTGCAGGACAAGCTCGTCGAGTCTGGCAAGCTCACCGCCCTCGGCCAGCTTTCCTCCGGGATAGCGCACGAGCTCAATACGCCGCTGGGGGCGATACAGTCCTCCGCGCATTCCCTCGTCGGCTTCTTCGACGGGATCATGCCGGCATACTCGGCCTTCTGCGCCGGCCTCTCGCCCCCGGAGCGGAGGCTCTACGACGCCCTCGTCGGGGCGGGCCTCTCGGAGGGCCGCAAGCCGGGAGCGCTTCCGCCCGGCAGGAAGGCGGTACGGGAGATCGCCTCCTCCCTCGAGCGCGCGGGAATAGCGGAGGCCGACGAGATCGCCGACGGAATCGCCGACATGGGACTGTCGGAATCGCTTCCCCTGATCATCCCCCTCCTGGGAACGGATCGCGACCGCGAGATCGTCAGGTTCGCCTCGGAGGTCGCGATCGCCAGGCGCATGGTCGGGGTGATCGACGAGTCGTCCATGAAGGGAGCCTCGGTCGTATCGGCCCTGCGCTCATACCTCTCGCCTCCGGGGGACGACTCCTCCGGCATCGTCGACCTGCGGGCGGACATCGAGCGCGTCCTGACGCTGATGCGCAGCATGCTGAAGCGCGGCGTAGAGGTCCGCGCGAGGCTCTTGCCGATCAAGGCGCTCGGCTCGTCGGATAAGCTCTCGCAGGTCTGGATGAACATTATCCGGAACGCAGCCCAGGCGATGGAATTCCGCGGCGAGCTGGATATCGACATGGAGCTTGATGACGGCCTCGTAAGGATCAGCTTCGCGGACACCGGGCCGGGCATCCCGCCTGAGCTGCGCGATCGGGTATTCCAGCCCTTCTTCACGACGAAGAAGCACGGGGACGGGATCGGGCTCGGGCTCGACCTATGCCGCAAGATCGTGAGCTCGCACGGCGGGACAATGGATATCCAGAGCAGGCCGGGGAAGACGGTGTTCGTCGTCTCCCTGCCGGCGATCGAAGAAGACTGAGGACCGGCGCGAGAATGATAGCCGGGATCGGAGAGCGGCGGGTGGAAGGCAAGAAGGCGATACTCTGCATCGACGACGAGGTCGTAGTGCTGCTGGCGCTGACGCGCGAGCTGAAGATGGCATTCGGAGCCCGATTCCTTTACGAGCAGGCCATCGACGCGGAGCAGGGGCTCGAGGCCGTCGAGGAGCTCTCGAGGGACGGCATCGAGGTCCTCTTCGTCATAACCGATTGGCTCATGCCGGGCATGAAGGGCGACGAGTTCATCGAGCACGTCCACGCGCGCCATCCGGAGATCAACGCGATAATGATCACCGGGCAGGCGGACCAGGCGGCCATCGAGAGGATCAGGCGCAACCCTGCCGTCCGCGCGGTCATGCCCAAGCCCTGGAACGCACGCGAGCTCGTGAAGATCATCGAGGAGCGCGCGAGCGGGCCCTAAGGCGGCCGGCGGTCACTTCAGGTAGGCCCTGAGGTAGGAATCGAAGACTCCCTTCCTCGCCGCCTCCGCGTTGACGCGATCGTAGTCCGCGGCGAGCTTCTTCCCCTCCTCCGTATTCCGGAAGATGCTATAGATCGGCGTCGCCTCGACGGGCAGGGGTATCAGCCTGACGCGGTCGGAATAGCCGCGCGCCTCCAGGTAATACTCGAGCGAGACCCGGTTGATATCGAGCATGGCGTCGACGCGCCGGGCGAGGAGCTTATTTAGGAGTATCCGGCGATAATCCTCGTTCGTCACGAGCTCGATCGTTATCCTCGAGTGCCGTAGGAGCGGCGGGAGGAAGGCGCCCTCGAGGAAGCCGATTCGCTTTCCGTAGAGCTCGTCCTGCTTCGCTATCCCCGCGATAGGACTGTCCGGCAGGACGACGAGGCAGGAGGCTATCTCGAAGAAGTGCGTCCCGGGGTAGAGGAAGCGGGCCTCGCGGCTCGGCACCTTCGTGAACAGGGGGGCGACGTCGATCTCGCCCGATTCCAGCATCTTCTCGAGCCGCGTGATTGGGAAGAGATCGACGACTTCGATCGAGAGTCCCATGCGCGGCCCCAGGTACTTCACCCAGTAATCGACGACGGCGCCGCCGACCTCGCCCGTCCGCTCGTCCTTGAGCATGAAGGGCTCGAGCTGGAACACGGCCAAGCGCAGGGTCCGCGCCTGGGCCAGGCCGCAAGCCCCCGCGGCGATGAGCAGCCCCGCCAGGAACATCGCCTTTCCGCGCATCATCATTCCCCCACGATCAAGGATACGCGGGCGCGGGGCCGATGCAAGCGATCGACGGCGTAAAAAAGGCGCGCCGCCTCGAGCGATCGAGGCGGCGCGCCCATGGGCCGAGCGCGGGGAGCGCGCCTATTCCCCGTCCTTCGCGTCCGGCCTGCCGGTCAGGGCTCCCGCGATGATCTCGTTGCGCGCGAGGGCGAGGGCGTCGGGCGTGACGGCGGAGATCGGGGGCCGCTCGCCGCCCGAGCCGCTAATGACCGAGACGCTGTCGGCGCCCACCATGCCTATCGTCTCGGCGAAGGGCGAGACCAGGCGGTCGAAGTTGTCGATGAGCCAGGCGCGGTCCGCCCCGGGCCCGGCCTCGGCGAGGCGCTCGAGGGCGACGCCGACCTGGTCCAGCTCGGCCTTCTCCTTGGCGGTCATGAGCGCCGCCTGGGCCTTGGCGTCGAGCGCCATCTTCTCCCGCCTCGCCTGGGCGGGCGTGGCGATCTCGGCCTTGTACTTGCGCTCGAGCATCTCGATCTTGCGCCGCTCCGCCTCGGTCTCGCCGCGGATGCCCGCCACCCGGGCGGCCGCGCCGCGGCTCGCCTCCTCGACGCCGACGGTCATGCGCTGGGTCGCCTCCTTCACGCGCACCCGGGTCTCGGCCCGCAGGCGCTCGAGCTCGTTCTCGAGGGACTTGACCTCGGTGTCGGCCCGGCGGGCCTCGGCCTGCTCGGCGCTGGCCGCGCGGGCCTCGGCCTGGGCCTGGCGGGCGTTGGTCTCGGCGGCCACGGACTGCACGCGCT
>CAYPHO010000355.1:0-3071 GCA_964410245.1 uncultured Treponemataceae bacterium
CGGGAATGCCCAGCACGTTGTAGCCGAAGGCCCAGAAGAGATTCTGCTTGATCGTGCGTATTACCATCTTCGATAGCCGCAGGGCGGCCGCGACGTCCCGCGGATCGGAACGCATGAGCACTAGGTCCGCGCTCTCCATGGCCACGTCGGTTCCCGATCCGATGGCTATGCCGAGGTCGGCCTGCGCCAAGGCCGGCGCGTCGTTTATGCCGTCGCCCACCATCGCGACGACGCGGCCCTCGGCCTGAAGCTTCTTTATCTCCTCGGCCTTGTCCCCGGGCAGGACCTCGGCGATGACCGAGCCTATCCCCGCCGCCTTCGCGATCGCCCGGGCCGTTCCGGCCGAGTCGCCGGTGATCATCGCGACGGCGATGCCCATGCCGACAAGCTCCTCGACGGCCGCGGCGCTCGACTCCTTGAGGACGTCGGCCACCGCGAGGATGCCCGCGTACTCGCCGCCTACCGCGACGAGCATGGGCGTCTTGCCCTCTTCCGCGAGGCGAGCCGCCTCGCCAGAGGCGGCGCCTGTCTCGACTCCTCGCGAGTGCATGAGCCTGGCGCTGCCCGCCAGCACTATCCTCCCGCCGACGCGTGCCTCGATGCCGAAGCCCGGCTTCGCCTCGAATCCTTCGGCCGCCGCGATCGGCGCGCCCCGCGCAAGGGCGGCGCGGACTATCGCCTCCCCGATCGGATGCTCTGAAGGCTTCTCCGCCGAGGCCGCGAGGGAAAGGAGCTCGAGCTCGCCGAAGCTCCCGGCCGGGATGATGTCGGTGAGCTCGGGCCTGCCCTTCGTGATCGTACCCGTCTTGTCGAATACGACCGTATCTATCCTTCGCGCGTTCTCGAGGGCGGCTCCCGACTTTATGAGCACTCCCCGCTCCGCGCCCAGGCCGGTGCCTACCATGATCGCCGTCGGCGTCGCGAGCCCCAGGGCGCAGGGACAGGCTATGGTCAGCACGGCGACGAACACGGTCAGGGAGAAGGCCGCGTCCTGGCCGGTTATCAGCCAGGCTAGGGCCGAGGCCAGGGCGATGCCGAAGACGATCGGCACGAAATAGCCCGAAACGATGTCCGCCATCCTCGCGATGGGAGCTTTCGATCCCTGGGCGTCCTCGACCAGCTTGACGATGCGCGCGAGCGCCGTATCCGCGCCTACCTCGGTCGCCCTGAAGCGGATAGAGCCGTTCCCGTTGACGCTGGCGCCCACGATCCTGTCCCCGGGGCCCTTTTCCGCGGGCATGCTCTCGCCCGTCAGCATGGACTCGTCTACCGTGCTCGAGCCCGAGACGACGAGGCCGTCCACGGGAATGCGCTCGCCGGGCCGCACGAGGAGGATGTCGCCGACCTCAACCTCGTCGATGGGCAGCTCCATTTCCTCGCCGCCCGACGAGTCGCCCTGTATCACCGTCGCCGTCTTGGGCCGGAGTCCCATGAGCTTCTTGATCGAATCGGAGGTCCTTCCCTTTGATGCCGCTTCCAGGGACTTGCCGAGCAGTATCAGGGCGATGATGATGCCGGCCGTCTCGAAGTAGAGGCTGTGGACCGCTTCATGGTCTCCCCGCGCTATCCCGAGGACCGACCATGCGCTGTAGAGGATAGCGGCGCTCGTTCCCATCGCGATGAGGCTGTCCATGTTCGGCGCTCTTCGCCATATCGCTGGGAATCCGACCGCGTAGAAGCGGTAACCGGCGGTTATGATCGGGAGGACGAGGGCGATCTGGGCGAGGGCGTAGGCGAGCGGATGGCGCATAGGATCGAGGAAGGAGGGAAGGGGCCAGCCGAGCATCGCGCCCATCGCTATATAGAGCAAGGGAAGCGAGAAGGCTGCCGCTACGATGAACTTGGCCCGCAGGACTCGGAGCTCCCGCTCCTTGGCGGCCCGGCGGGCGTCCGCCGATCGGCCCATGGGCCCGGAGCCCTCGAGAGCCAGGGGAGAGTAGCCGGCCTTGACGATCGCCCGCTTGATCTCGGAGAGTCGGGCCGAGCCCGGGTCGTAGCGTACCGCGGCCTTCTCCGTCGCGTAGTTTACCGAGACCGAGGCTACGCCGCCGACCTTGCCCACTGCCCGCTCTACCGCCCTCGCGCAGGCGGCGCAGCTCATGCCGCCGATCGGTATGCTGACGGAGCGTTCCATATATCGAAGGTAACGCTCCGCCAGCCGGCGCGGCTACCTTGATTCGTCGCGCCTCGCGGCCAAGGCATTCCAGTCCGGCACCTCGACGCGGCCGCGCCGGGTCCTGACCAGGCCCATGGACTCCAGGGCGGCGAGCTTCTTGTTCACCGTCTCGCGCGTCGCGCCGATAGCCCGCGCGATGCCTTCCTGCGTGACGCTTACCGAGGCCGCGCTCGCGCCGCCGATCTCTCGGCGCCTCGAGAGGAGGAAGGACAGGATGCGCTCCTCGGGACCCTCGTCCTCGATTATCTCATGCAGGGCCGCGACCTCCCGCGCGAGCTCTCGCGCAAGGACCGCCCGGAAGGCCGCGTCCGGGGACGCGAGGAGGAAGTCGCGGCGCTGCAGGGCGGCCGCGATGCAGTCAGTATCGCATAACGCGTCAAAGAGGTAGGGCAGGCCCAGGGCAAGCTCCGGCAGGCCGAGCCATCCGCCCCTCTCGCGGGGAGGCAGCTCGACGCGCCTGCCGCCCCGGCAGAACTGGGCGGCCCGGGCCGCGCCGTCGCGGATGAGCCAGGCGGCCTGGGCCTTGTCGCCCTGATAGAAGAAGGCGCGGCCCTGCCTCAGCTCGACCGGGCGTGACCGGCGCGCCATGACCGCCGCCGCGGCGCGCCGCTCCTCCTCGTCATGGAGGCCGGGCCCCCTGTCGAGGGCCTCCTCCAATAGTCGGCGGAAGTCCTCTTCGGGGATCATGCGTTCAGCGCCCTAAAGCAGGCCTCGAGGCTGCGCAGGGGATAGACGATGTCGAGCCGCCCTCCCTTCTTCCCCTCGAAGCGGGCGATGAGGATCATCTCGCCGCGGTAGGCCGCCTCGTCGCCGGGGACTTCGTCGAGGATGCGATCGGGCGGCGCGAGGCGCAGGTCGGCTACGCGCTTCCATCCGTTGCGCAGGCAGGAAGCGG
>CAYPHO010000356.1:0-3064 GCA_964410245.1 uncultured Treponemataceae bacterium
CCTCGGCGTGGACTGGCTTCTCCGCGACCAGGCGCTTCAGGGGCAAGAGGATCGATATCGAGGTCCGCAATCCCAAGGGCCTGTGCGGGGGCGTCGCCCGCCTCGAGCTGAACGGCGAGACCATCGAGGGCAACCTGATTCCCGCGGACAAGCTGAAGGCGGAGAACAGCGTCCTCGCTATACTGGGCTGACGCTACGGATCGAAGAAAGAAGGAGCCGCTCGCATGACCATCTTCCAGGGGCTCGTACTCGGGCTCGTCCAGGGCCTGACCGAATTCCTCCCCATTTCCAGTTCGGGGCACCTCGTGCTCTTCCAGCGCCTCTTCGGCCTTTCCGAGGGCGTGCTGAGCTTCGACATCGCCGTGCACCTGGCCACCTTGGCCGCCGTCCTGGCTATCTTCCGCGAGGAGATCTGGGCCATGATCCGGCATCCGACATCGAAGCTGACACTGCTCGTGATAGTCGGCACCATCCCCACGGCGATCATCGGCTTCGCGCTGAAGGGGCCGGTAGAATCCCTCTTCGAGTCGGGCCGGAGCCTCGGCATCGAGTTCATCGCGACGGGCCTCATCCTCATCGCCGCGGAGGCCTTGGCGAAGCGCCGCGCGGCGTCGAAGGGCGAGGCCGAGACGACCTGGCTCGACGCGGCCGCGGTCGGGACCGCCCAGGGCCTGGCGATCCTGCCGGCGATCTCGCGCTCGGGCCTGACCCTGGCCGGGGCCCTGGCCTGCGGCATCGAGCGCGAGTTCGCGCTGAAGTTCTCCTTCATCATGTCCATACCGCCCATCCTCGGAGCGGGCCTCCTAGACGCGAAGGACCTCGTCGAGGCCGGAGCGGGCCTGGGCGTCCCCGCGATTCCCCTCCTCGTCGGCGTCATCGCGGCCGCGGTTTCGGGCTACTTCGCCATCCGCTTCATGCTCAAGGTCTTCGTCAAGGCGAGCTTGAAGTATTTCTCCTACTACGTCTTCGCCCTGGGCGCGATCGTCATCGCCGAGCAGGTCTTCTCGGGGCGGCTCTTCGGCCGGCTGTTCTGAGGGGCGCTACTCCGGGCGCGCGCCGCCGACGTCGCGCCGCCGGCGTTCGGCGACCTCGCGCACGCGGCGATCGAATTCGGGATAGCGCGACCGCATGACGTCGAAGTCGGCTTTCGCCAGCTGGTAACCCGCGCTGAAGGACTCCGACACGACGCTGGCGTTGCGATGCGCGTCCTCGAGCAGGGCCGTCTCGCCGAAGGGCGATCCCGGTCCGAGCCGGGCGACCTCCTCGCCGTCCGCGCTGACGCGCACCTCGCCCCCCGTCAGGAAGTACATGCAGTCGCCGTACTCGCCCTGCCGGATGATGTGCTCGCCCGGGAGGAAGACCTTCGGCCTGAGCAGCCTGATCGCCTCGCGCAGGAGTATCTCGTCGGCGTCCCGGAAGAGGTCGACGCGCGCCACCGCGTCGCGGTTGAGGAACATCAGTATTTCCTGCGAGAGGCTCTGGGGCATGTCGTCCAGGAGCGAGGTCGCGTCGACGCCCTTCTGCCGCGCCCAGAGGTACGAGTAGTAGTCGCGGACCCTGTCCTGGAGGGCGGGAGGGATCCTCTGGGACCTGAGGTACGCGTTGATCTCGTCCAGGCGCCGCTGGTAGGCGCTCCGGGCGACGTCGAGGTTGGAGACCAGGCTGGCGACGTTGGCGATGATGTACGAGAACATGCCGACCCCGAAGAGCTCGACGAGTATGGTATAGGCTATCTGGAGGTTGGACGCGCGATCGGGCACGTAGTCGCCGTAGCCGATCGTCGCGATGGTCGTCGTGACCCAATAGACGGCGCGAAGGTAGCGGTCGCCGGGGGACCCTTCGGCCTCGCCCTCGCCGATGAGGATCCAGCCCAGGGCGACGAGATGGAGCGCCATCGAGAACCAGTAGCCGAACTTCACGAGCCGCCTCAGCGCCGGGATGATCCTGAGCGCCTCCTCGAGCTCGCGGAAGATCCTGCCCGCCTTCAGGAGCTTGATGAGGGTAAGGCCCTGCAGGGCGAGGTAGAGGCGCGCCGAGCGGGGATCCGACGGCATCCCGCCGAACGCGGCGACGAGGATGAGCTCGAAGGGGACGGCGGCGATCGCATCGATCGCGAAGAAGCCCCGCAAGTAGCTCCTCGTCACCTCCCGCCTGGTCTCGAGACGCAGGTAGCCGCGCTTGACCTTCGTATTGAGGGCGACGAGGAGATCGGCGAGGAATAGGGAGTCGAGCGCGACGTAGAGCCAGTTCGCGGCGAAGGTCTGGAAGACGATCCGGTACGTGAAGACGAAGAGGAATAGGAGTATCGATCCGAGTACGATGAAGTTCCAGGCGATCCTCGCGGGATGGTTATGGGGAATGAGTTTTTCCACGGTATGAGTATCGGCGAGGCCGGCCGGCCGCTGAACGCCGCCGGCCGGCCGCGATATACTACGCGCGATGGAATTCCGCCGGAACCGCTCGGCAGCGGCCTCCCCCGCGCTCGAGCGCGCGCTGCGGCTCGCCGCCCTCGCCGCCGCGTCGGTCGCCTTCCTCGCGGCCGCCTCCTGCGCGATCGGGACCGGGCTCGGGCGCGACGAGCGGCGCGTCCTGAACCCCGTCGAGACCTTCTCCGAGTCGGACCGGCCGGACAGCGTCGATATCCAGTTCGACGGCGGCCCCTTCGAGCTCGACCGGCCCTGGGGCTACGATCGTGCGGCTAACGCATCCAGGGACTATCCCGTCGTCGTGAACGGATGCTGGGACGAAAGCGGGTATTTCACCGAGGCGGTCCGAAAGGCGTACCCCGCGTTCTTCCTCGACTTCAATAACCACTCCGACGAATCGGACGGCGCGCTCCTGGCCGACCTGCTGGACGCCGTGAAGTCGAGTCATCGCATCGACATGGACCGAGTCTACTTGACCGGCTTCTCGGCGGGAGGCTCGGGCAGCTTCAAGCTGGTACGGGGAATGCTGTCGAAGGGCAAGCTCTTCGCCGCCATAATACGAGTCGCGGGCCAGAGCGAGTCAGTCCTCGCCGAGGAGGCCGCCGCGAGGACCTCGCTTTGGTACCACATCGGCCTCG
>CAYPHO010000357.1:0-3061 GCA_964410245.1 uncultured Treponemataceae bacterium
ACATGTATTCTTGTTGGTGTGACATTATCTTTGAAAATATTGGAATCAACTTTCAGCGGCGCATTGATGGGTTATCAATATCATACACGTTATAATTCTATTGCCGGCGTGACAAACATAATCAGAATGGTTCTTACAATCTTAATGCTCAGGTTCTGGAACAATATGATTTCGGTACAGATTGCATTCGTGATTTCGGCTTTGTTGTCGTTAATTTCAATAATAACAATAACAATGATATCGATACCATCTTTCAAAATTAATTTATTCAGCGTTCACAAACAATCTGTATATGAGTTATTTCGATATACCGGTCATACAACGGCACGTTCCGGCAGTCTAATATTTATGTACAGTACGTTAGCTTTAATAATTGGAAAGGTCGGTACCGCTGAAAATATTTCTGTATATGATGTCGCGTCCAGAATCAGCGGCTTTGTGAACGGGCTTCTCGCCGGGGCGCATAATGTGTTTTTACCCGCGGTAACTAATCTTTTCGCAAACAATAAAACAGATAAAATAAAAGCCGTTATTAAAAAAGGAACACATATAAGTTCTGTAATAACATGCGCAATTCAAATAATTGTTTTTATTTATGCAGAAGCTATATTGAAATCTCTTCTCAAGGAAATGTTTATTCCTGAAATGGTTTTGATTACAAGGATTATGATGTTATCTGTTATTCCTCGCGGCTTTTTCGGAATATGGATTCCGTCGCTGGCGGGAATGGGGCATCTTAGAGAAATGACAATAGCTGCGATTTCCACAGTTATTGGTGCCATAGCTTTGGAAGTTGTTTTTCTTAAAGTTCTGGTTAGTATTCCTATGGCACCGGCTTTATCGCAAATGATCGCTTTGTGGGCTTATATGGGAATTTGGCTGCCTTTCTACGGGTTGTATAAAATTGGAATCAAGCCGCTTGAGTATTTCAAAAGCAGTTTTCTTGCTCCTTTATCTGCATCTGTGGTTTCAGTTATTCTATTGAGATTGTTAAATTATTTAGTTCCGGGAGACATTCACTGGATAATTATGTTTTTAATTTCGAGTGCAATTATATTTATATGTTTTGGAGTAATCTCATTACATTCTGAAACTATGGAAATATACAATCTTGTAAAAAGGAAACTGAGTACAGCGGGCTAAACGAAATATGAATGTTCTTGTTATAAATCAATGTTCGACAAATAAAGGTGACAGGGCGGTTTTGTACTATGTTCTAAGTGCATTAAAAGCGGAAGGTGTAGATAATGTTACCGTTTCCGCGAATAATCCTCAATACTGGAATGAAAGACCTGATTTTCCTGGTATTAATGTGCGGGTAATACCCTGGGGCTGGAACGTTTCTCGAAAGAAAAATGTAAATATACTAAAAAAGGTATTTCATTTGTTCATGAAAGTAAAACTTCCACGATTGATTTATTTTCCTTTGGTACGAAATGCTTTAATCGAGGGTAAATGTCCCTGGTATTTACGATTCCTTGTAAATAAAGAATATCTTGAAGCTTTGCAAAAAGCGGATATTGTAATCAGTACAGGGGGACATCATCTTACGACTATTATCGCTGGTAATATCAGGACGCCTCAGATTTTCGATATGGCGATTGCTTTACTTTATAATAAACCTCTTTTACTTTGGTCGCAATCTATTGGTACGTTTAAATTTATGTCACCATCGAGCAAGTCAATGATTCAGAAAATACTTTCGAATTCAGAACAAATATTTATTCGTGACGAAGCATCTCTGGAAGAAATTGAGAAACTGGATGTTTCTGCGAAGCATGTTACAAAAACACGAGAATCTGTATTTGGTCTCTACGATGTTGTAAAATCACGTATAGCTCCGAGTAAAAGAGAACCGATAATTGGAGTTTCTGTATGGACGGGCAACAAGCAGAATCCAAAAGCATGGGAAGATTATATTCGATGTTTCTCGGATTTAATGAATTATGCGATTGATACTGGAGGTTACAGGGAAATTCGTTTCTTCCCAATGGAGTTGCAGGGCTCCGACAGATATTGTATTGAAGATATTATCAAACTTGTTCATAAAAAAGAATTATGTAAGATTATCGAAGATTTTCCGGGAACAGAAGAGCATATCAATTTGATTTCGCAATGCAGAATGTATGTTGGTCATAAAACTCACTCGCAGATTTTTTCTCTGGCAGCAGGCACGCCGTTATTGGCAATTGCTTACCATAAGAAAACAGAAGATTTTATGGCTCAGTTTGGTCTTGAGAAATACTGTATTGTCGATACGGAACTTAGTTCGGAAAAGCTAATCGAGATATTTAGCCGAATTAATGAAAATCTTGATGATATAAGCGAAAGAGAGCAGAACAAAGCTTTCGATATGTATGAAAAAGCTAAAAGCGATTTCATCAAAATGATTCGAGATTATAGGAACTAAATAGGAAAACTGAATTTTCGTGTGTTTTGACCTGTAACCGTTACCTGTATTTTCCGATACTGATTTAGAATGTTTTATAGAATAATTGTTTTCGGACGTTTGTTTTAAGTAAATTTATGGCGACATTCATAGCGATATTATGTGCTGTAACCATTGTGTTATGCCTGCCTTTGATAATATGGCGGCCCAAATGGGTGTTTTACACTTTCTTGGTTTGTGCCGTATTCAATAGCATACTTGCAGGTTATATAAATCAGGCTGGCAATCTTGGCTTGCCCGCGACCTGGGGACCTGCGGATTTTCTTGCAATGATGACACTCTTAGCGGCATTTTTCGTGCCGGATGATTCGCAATTCCGTTCCGGCCTGATAAAAAAGTGCATTATAATTCTTTCAATTTTAAGTGTTATCTCTTTAGTACAGGGCTTTTTAATGTATCCTCGTGAAGCTCTGACAAATTCGAGAGTAGTCCATTTCGTTGCGGCTGCAATTTTCGCTCTCAGATATTTTACAGACTATAGGCGCGTGAAGGGACTCTTGAAATTCAGTGTTGTAATTATTTTTATAATGTTTGCTTTTCATCTTCTTATTCGTATTGGAATTTACAGTGCGCCAATTAATGAGGCAGAAAGAATCGTCGAAGCGGGCGGCC
>CAYPHO010000358.1:0-3058 GCA_964410245.1 uncultured Treponemataceae bacterium
GTAGGTCGTGGTCAGGGCGCCCGAGCTAAGGGCTCCGTGGACCGCGCCCGCCGCTCCCGCCTCGGACTGGAGCTCGACGACCTTGGGCACGGTGCCCCAGATGTTCTTGCGGCCCTGGGCCGAGAACTCGTCGGCGAGCTCGCCCATGTTGGAGGAGGGCGTGATCGGGTAGATCGCGATCACCTCGCTTACCGCGTGCGATACGTGGGCGGCGGCGGTGTTGCCGTCGATCATCACCATGTTCTTATCGGCCATACGGAGTCCTTTGTGTGTGGTGCTTGGGATCGGGGCCGACTGGTCCCGACGAACCCTTACGGGCCCTGTTTAATAGTAGAGAGTTTTCGGGCTTTATTCAATATGAGGGCAAATCAAGGGGAGGGAAGGACTTATCCATAGGCAGCCGCTAGGGCTTCGGGCGAGGGGAGGGGGCGGGGCCCTCGGCCTAATCCCGCAGCGCTTCTATGGCGGCCCCGAAGAGCTCTTCCAGGCCCTCGGTCGTGGTCTCGGCGTGGAACTCGGGGCGCCAGGCAAGCTCGGCCAGGGTGTCCGAGACCGAGAAGCAGGAGGCGATCAGGGCCGAGCGGAAGCGCGCCACGGCGAAGAGGGCGGCGGCTTCCATCTCGACGACCAGGGCGCCCTTGGAAGCGTGGAGGAGGACCTCGGCGGCCGTCTCGCGGTAGATGGCGTCGGTCGTCCAGGTCGGGCCCTTGCGATAGGGAAGCCCGCGGGAGTCGAGCCTGTCCTTCAGCCGCTTCGTCAGCACTTCGGAGGGGAAGACGGGGCCGCCGCCGGGCAGGTAGTGGTAGGAGGTGCCCTCGTCGCGGAAGGCCGAGTCGCAGAGCACCAGGGAGCCGGGCTCGAGGTCCTCGCGCAGGCTGCCCGCGGTGCCGACCGAGACGAAGCGGCGGACGCCGAAGGCGATGAGCTCCTCCAGCATGACCGCGGCCGCGGGCGAGCCGACGCCGAATCGGCCCGCTATGGCGATTCCGGGCTCGTCCTCGAGGTAGTACAGCTCGTTCGAGAAGTAGAGCTCGGCGGGGCTCGTCTTGCGGGTCGCGAGGACGTGCTCGAAGAGCGACCTCTGGTAGGAGAGGATGACCGCCTCGGGGGCGGGCCTGTCGCCGATCTTGCCCAGGCCCCGGAGGTAGGAGATGAAGTCCGAGGGGTTGAAGAAGGGCTTCGACTTGTACTTCGTCGGGTCCAGGGGAACGGGCATGCGTTAACTGTGACGGAAATAGCCGCCCTTCGCAAGCGCCGGGGCGATCGGCGGGCGCGCGGGCTGGGCGCGGGCGCGCGGGCTTCGGCCGCGGGTTCCAAAAAACTACATTGCCGTATATTATTGCCCGGACCCGCCGCCGACGGCGCCGACGCCGACGGCTTAGCGCGGGCCGCATCACCATTCGCGACCGGAGATCAGGCATGGGCAAGATAGCGTCGAAGCAAAGGCTGTCCGAGGAAGTATGGAAGATCGAGGTCGAGGCCCCGCACGTAGCGCGCGAGCGCAAGGCGGGGCAGTTCGTCATCGTCCAGGCGAACGCCGACTACGGCGAGCGCATCCCCCTTACGATAGCCGACGCCGACGCGTCCAAGGGGACGGTGACACTGGTCTTCCAGGCGGTCGGCGCGAGCACGCACAAGCTGGCCGACAAGGCGGTCGGCGACGAGATTGTCCTCCTGGGCCCTCTTGGCAATCCGACGCATATCGAGAACTTCGGCAGGGCCCTCTGCGTGGGCGGCGGCATCGGGCTCGCCCCCCTGCATCCCATCGTGCAGGCGCTGAAAGCCGCGGGCAATCGGGTGACCGTCATCTCGGGCGCTCGGAATAAGGAACTCCTGATCATGCAGGATGAGATGGCCGCCCTGGCCGACGAGCATATCGTGGTCACCGACGACGGCAGCGCGGGCCGCAAGGCCCTGGTCACCGAGCCCCTCAAGGAAGCCTGCCAATCCTCGGCGCCGCCCGACATCGTCGTGGCGATCGGGCCGCCGATCATGATGAAATTCTGCGCCGAGACCACTCGGCCCTTCGGCGTGAAGACGCTGGTATCGCTCAATACGATCATGATCGACGGCACGGGCATGTGCGGCGGCTGCCGCGTGTCGGTGGGGGGCGAGACCAAGTTCGTCTGCGTCGACGGCCCCGAGTTCGACGGCCACCTGGTGGACTGGGACGGCATGATGTCGCGCCTCAGGTCTTACAAGGCCCAGGAGGACGAGGCCCACCATAAGTGCCACCTCGACCTGGAAGGAGTCGCGCGATGAACGACGCCGTCAAGCACGGGACAGCGCCCGAATCCCGCAAGGCGCCCGAGGACTTCGAGGCGTCGGCAAAGGCCGAGCTGGCCAAGATATCCGAGCTGCGCTCTTCGGGGCGCGACCTGGGGCCCCGGGACCGGATGGTCCTGCCCGTCCAGGACATGCCCTGCCAGGACCCCGTCGCGCGCGGCGGGAACATGAGCGAAGTCTCGCTCGGCTATACCGAGTCCCAGGCGAGGATAGAGGCCGAGCGCTGCCTAAACTGCAAGAACGCGCCCTGCGTCCAGGGCTGCCCCGTCCGCGTCGACATACCGGGCTTCATCATGAAGATCCGCGAGGGCGACTACGCCGGCTCAGCGCGCGTCATCAAGCGCACGAACCTCCTGCCCTCGATCTGCGGCCGCGTCTGCCCCCAGGAAGTCCAGTGCCAGGCGCTGTGCACCCTGGGCAAGTCGCTGAAGTCCGTCGAGAAGGCCGTCCAGATAGGCCGGCTGGAGCGCTGGGTCGCGGATCGGGAGAAGGCCTGCGGGGCCTGCGATATCCCGGACGTGGGCCGGGCCACCGGGAAGAAGGTCGCCGTCGTCGGCTCGGGGCCGGCGGGCCTGACCTGCGCGATCGACGTGCGCCGCCAGGGCCACGAGGTCGCGGTCTTCGAGGCCTTCCAGAAGACCGGCGGCGTCATGGTCTACGGTATTCCCGAGTTCCGCCTGCCCAAGAGCCTCGTAGCGATCGAGTCCGAGCTCCTTTCCGACATGGGCGTCCGCTACGAGCTCAACTTCCTGGTGGGCAGGACGCGCAAGCT
>CAYPHO010000359.1:0-3052 GCA_964410245.1 uncultured Treponemataceae bacterium
GAAGGCGTCGAATAAAATTCTTCGGGGTGTAGTAATAGCGGGTGACCTATAACAGCTTTTCGTTGTCATCTTGGGCATGGTACAGTTTCGATAATCCTCAGTTGTAGGTGTAGAAGCTATGAAAAGCATCCGTACCGTATTGTCCGCTTCCCTGTTTGCTTTTCTATCCATCAACATCTTTTCGCAAGCTGTAGTCAAGGATAGCCGTGGGCTTGTTGTCACCGACTATGAGAACCGCACGGTGATTCTGCCGAGGGATGCGACGCGAATCATCCCCCTCGTGCCTTCTGCCCTGCGTATCCTTGTCCAGGTCGGAGCCGATGACCGGATCGTCGCGGTGGACCGCAAGAGCGCGGCTGCAAAGGCCAACATGCTGCCCTTCCTCTCAAAGCCCGCTCTGGCGAAGCTACCGATAGTGGGCGACCGCAAGGAACCCAACCTGGAGTCCATCCTCGCGCTCAATCCGGACCTTGTAGTCACGAGTTCAACGGCGGACAAGGCAGATGCCCTCCAGAGAGCGCTTGGCGTACCTGTCATTTGTGTCGTCTCGGAACCGGACGAGGATTACGATATCATCAGGCTTCTTGGGACTGTGGCCGGCAAGAAGGCGCGCGCGGAAGAGCTCGTAGCGTATCTTTCGATAGCAGCCGAGGAGCTCGAGGCCAAGGTCGCGACAATCCCGCCATCCGAGCGCAAGCGAGTCTACCTCGGGCTCTTCACGAACTCGGGTCGCTTCACGCAGACGATGCCGGTCTATCAGTCCTTAATGCTCGCCGGCGGAATTAACGTGGCCGGCGAAGTCCCGGCCTCCACATCCTGGGGCAGCGTCGAGATCAACAAGGAACGCATCATCGCTTGGGATCCCGAGGTCGTTTTCGTCGACTGGCGGGAGACAGCCGCCTACTTGCCCAAGGAGGGTTTTCTCGCGGATGCCGATTTCGCGGCGCTCTCGGCTGTCCGGAAGGGCAAGGTGCATTACTCGCAAACGTCGCATGATGGGAAGGATTATGCCGCGGCCCTCGCCGAGGCATGCTACATGGCCTCGGTGCTCTACCCCGATGCCGTAAGCCCGGAGTATGCGGCCGATGTCGCAGAAAAGGCATATGGTCTCTCGGGCTATTACGCCGGCTGGACCGCTCGATTCGGCATTGAGTGATCGCCAGAATGGAAGGGAGCATTAGCCGTAGGCGGAGCCGCGTCCGCCAGCGGATGGTCTTGTTCGGACTGGCCATCATGATTGCCGCGATGGCTGCCGCGCTTTTTTCAGGCGACACGCCGATACGACCTGCCGATTTAATTCGTGCCGCGACCTCGCACGGCGATGCGGACTCGGAACGGCTGCTTTCGATCCTACTTCGCATTCGCGCCCCTCGCATCGTCCTCGCCGCGGTCGCGGGCGCCAGCCTCGGAATGGCCGGCGCCCTCATGCAGGGAATCCTCGGGAATCCCCTGGCTTCTCCCTTTACTCTTGGCCTTTCATCGGCGGCGGGGTTCGGTGCCTCCCTGGCCATCGTCGCGGGTAAGTCGTTGTTCGCGAACGGGTTTGCGATCATCGGTAACGCCTTTGGCTTTTCCCTGGGTGCGAGCATGGTCGTCTATGCGCTTGCCGCGACGTTCGGAGCATCCCCCCTGATCATCGTACTCGCGGGAATGGGCATCAATTTCCTGTTCTCCTCGCTCACTACGCTATTGCAGTATTTCTCGACTCCCGAGGCCGTCTATCGCGCGATATTCTGGACTTCGGGATCTCTCTCGATCGCATCCTGGGACGCTGTCGCCGCGATCGCGGCTGTTCTAGGCCTTTCGCTGACGGTTGTCGCCCCGATGCTGTACGATCTATCCCTAGTCGTCGAAGGCGAAAAGAACGCATCGGTCGTCGGCGTGGACGTTAGGAAGGTACGCCTATCCGGAATGCTGATCGCCTCCATCCTGGCCGCGACCACTGTATCGTTTGTCGGCGTGATCGGCTTCATCGGCCTGGTCGCTCCGCACATCTGCCGGATATTCGGGATGGATGACCCGCGAGGACTCGTGCCGCTATCCGCCGTCTTCGGGGCGACGCTCCTCGTGCTCGCCGACATCGCGGCAACGCGGATAGCCGCTCCCGTTATCCTGCCCATCGGCGCCGTGACCTCGCTTCTCGGCGTGGCATTCCTTGCCGCCTTCGCGATAGCGAGAAGGAGGCGCTTGTGGAGCCTAAGATAGAGGTTGAAAACCTCAGTTTCCATTATTCCGGAAGGCCTTCTCTCTTCGACGGTATCGAATTAAGCATCGGGGCGGGTGAGTTCGTCGGTTTGATCGGACCGAACGGCGCGGGAAAGACGACGCTCCTGGAGCTGGTTTATGGCAATTTGAAGCCGCATAGCGGCCATGTTCGCCTGTATTCGGTTGAGGCGGCGAGCAGGAATCCCGTTGAGCGGGCTCGGGCGGCCGCCTGCTTGCCGCAGCGGCTCTATACTTCCGGCTCCTCGACTGTATTCGATATAGTCATGAGCGGCCGCCGTCCCTATCGCGGCCTTGGCGGATTCTCGAGCGAGGACGAAGAGTTGGCTCTCGATGCGGCTAAGCGTCTAGGAGTCGACGCCTGGCTCGATCGCCGCAGTTCCGAGCTAAGCGGCGGCGAGTTCCAACGGGTCCTCGTAGCGCGCGCGATCGCCCAGGCGGCTCCGGTCCTCCTCTGCGACGAGCCGGCCTCGTCGCTTGATCCGAAGCATCTCTGGGCCACTTTCCGGTTGTTGCGCGATCTCGCGCATGATGATGGAGTAGCCGTGCTCGCGAGCGTCCACGATCTCTCGCTTGCCGCGACGCTCTGCGACCGGATCGTCCTCTTGGCCGATGGCAAAATACTCCATGACGGCACTGCGTTGTCGCTCGACGACACCATGCTCTCCAGGGCCTATGATGTCGAGGTGCAAACAATCAGGACGAAGACGGGTGTCTTTTTTACATATGGCCAGGGCTAATACTAGACTTTGCGCATCGAATATAGGACCTGATGCTTTTCATGCTGACTGGGCTTGCCCTCTCTACGCACCACGCGAGGTAATCGTCA
>CAYPHO010000360.1:0-3043 GCA_964410245.1 uncultured Treponemataceae bacterium
GACGTCGAGGAGGCGCAGCAGAAGATCGTCTCGATCATCCGCCACCTCGAGGACAGCGGCGAGATCATCATATCCCGCGGCGAAGGCGACGAGCTGGTACAGTAATAGGGCGAGGAGCCTCTCGCGAGTGAAGCGAGCGCAGGCGACGAGCTGGTACAGTAATCGGGCGAGGAGCCTCTCGCGAGCTGCGCGAGCGCAGGCGACGAGCTGGTACAGCGACCTACGGGCGGATCCGCCGGGCGAGCGCGGCGAAAAGCGGATATCATCGATCGAGGCGATATATCACGGACTGTACCGAGCTTCGGCTTCAGCGCTTTCGAGGACCGCGCCGACGGCGTTGAACAGGCCCAGCCTATTCTGGACGCCGCATTTCTTGTAGATATTATAGATATGCGTATCCACGGTCTTCTTGGATATGAAGAGCTTTTCGCCGATGATCCGGCTTGAATAACCCGTCAGCAGCAGATCGACTATCTCGACTTCGCGATTCGTCAAGGCGAACTCGATAGCGGCTCGCTCGCGCGACACGAGGCTCCGCCCTCGGAAGTCTTCCGCGAGCTTGCGTATGCTGGAGACCAGGATGTCCAGGAAGATGACGATCGCGAACGCGTGGATGGCCGCGCCGTAAGCCGATCTACCGAGAGCGATCCGCCCGGGAAGCGGTTCCGCGGAAACTACAGCCGCGCAGATCTGGAACACCGCCGTCAACGCGATGAAACGGATCATTCCGGCATCGGGCCTCGCCTTCCGGAGCAGTATCGCGATTCCCCTGCCCTGAAAGGCCAGGGAAACCAAGGTGACGACCGTCATCGATATGGGCAGGACAGTCCTTATGGTTTCTTCTGGCGTCAAGCGAGGGAAGGCCAGTGCCGCGATGCCGAGAACCGCGCACGAGGACAACAAGGGATTCAGCGCGAGCGCCGCCTTTTCCCATTTCCTAGGCTCCACGCCCGCGATTCGATACAGGATCAACGGCAGCGCCGCCGGCTCGAAGAGCAAGGCCAGGGCATAGCACGCCGACAGGCCGACTGCCGCCGCGAAGGACATGCCGTAGCCGCCGGCGGCGCCGATATTGATGAGCGTAAGGAATCCGGTCAGCAAGAAGCAAAGAGCCCCTACGAGCGCGTATATCGCGAACAGCTTCATCCAGGCTTTCTTGCATTTCAAGTACAGGATCCAGGATGACGTGATGGCGGAAAACATGACGATGAGGGAAAGCACGAGCAAGATGACGGCCGCTTGATCCATACAACCTACATTATCATGCGAATCAGTATATTTCCGTATTTCATGCCGAGCGCGGCGCGGCTATCCTCGAGGCCATCGTCCGAGCAAGGAGCGCCGAATGGGAAACCGGGATTTGCTATCGATGGCCGCGCTGTGCTGTATCGCGCTGGCGGCGGGTTGCGCCTCTGAAGGGATCTCGTGGGAAGCATTTCAGGATCCCGCCCCGCACCAATCCGGCATGGCCGCTGTCGCTCCGGGGGTACAAATTCATTATCTGGATTTCGGCGGGGAAGGAGACGCCTTGCTGCTGCTCGCCGGCAACGGCAACTCGGCTCATATCTATGATTTCTTCGCGCCGCTATTGACGGGCGATTTTCGCGTCATCGCGCTGACCAGGAGGGGATTCGGCGAATCCTCGCGCCCCTCCGAGGGCTATGACCCGAGCGCCTTAGCCCGTGACATCGAAAGACTCATGGACGCGCTGGGCATCGAGCGGGCATGCATAGCCGGGCACTCGATCTCAGGCGTCGAGATGACCGAATTCGCCGTAGCCTTCCCCGAGCGGGTCGAGAAGATCGCCTATATCGACGCGGCCTTCGATTGGGCGATGCAATCGAGCGTCGCGGGACTGCCCGTTCCGCCCGCGCAACCGGAGCCGAGCGAGGCGGACCTTTCTTCCGGAAACGCGCTGGCCGCGTATTGGGCCCGGATGCTCGGCGTACCCTCCTATCCCGAAGCCGATATAAGGGCGACATCGCTGGTCGACGATCGAGGGAATTACCTCGGCGGCGCGACTTCCCAAAGCATAGCCATGGATTTCGCCTTGGCGGCCGCTTCCGTTCATCCGGATTTCGCGGGCGTCCGCGCGCCGATCCTGGCCATCTATACCGTCTCGGATAACGTGGAAGACTTATTTCCTTGGATCGAGGAGACTCCTTCGCAAGCGCCGAGCGCGATCGCCTATCAGTCGGCGATTAAGCCGAGCATGCAAGCGCAACGGGACAGCTTCCGGGCATTAGCCGTCGACGCGACTGTCATCGAATTGGGCGCGACGCCGCACTTCGCGTTCCTCCATGACCCGGAAAGGATCTCCAATATCCTCCGTACCTTCTTCCTGGGCCTCGATTGAAGCGCCGATCCGGCCGGAAATCCCATGGATACGTCGCCGGATCGCCTAGCGTCCCTCGTATCCCAGTACCTCTTTCTCGAGGCCGTTCTTATAGGCGAGGAGCTCCAATAGCAGCCCCTTCTCGCGCGCGGGCGTGTCCGGGCTCTCGAGCCTTTGCGCCACGAACTTCTGGTAGGTGCCCAAGTCCGCGGTCCCGGCGACGGGGGGCAGCTGGAGGCGGCTCGCGCAGAACTCCCGCCAGCGCGCGGCCTCGGCGCTCGAGAGCGTCTCGGGGAAGTTCCGCGCGTACAGCCGCCTGAGCATCTGCGCGGGACGCTCGTCGATGAAGCGCAGCCTGTAAAGCGCCGCCTTCGCCTCGGCGGCTCCCTTCGAGGCGATGCGATCGTGGATCGACGTGAAGGCCTCGGCGTCGCGGTCCGGGAAGAAGCCGTCGGAATAGATGCGGAGCTCGGGGTCCGCGCTTTCCTCGGGCCCGCCTTGCGGCGAGGCCTCGGGCATCTCGAAGACGGCGACCATCTTCTGCAAAAGCTCGCGCTCGGCCTTGATGAAGGCGAGGTGCTCCCTGCAGGCCGCCAAGTCCAGCCCGAGCCGGGCCGCGGCGGCCTCGCTCAAGGTATTCAGCGGCGCCAGGAAGGGGCAGCGGTTCAGCCTGATCCGCACCAGGGGCACGCGCGGGACCTCGAGCTC
>CAYPHO010000361.1:0-3031 GCA_964410245.1 uncultured Treponemataceae bacterium
CGGATTGCGGACGATGGCGCGGCCGACCGCGACGCGCTGGCGCTGGCCGCCCGAGAGCTGCTTGGGCTTGCGGTCGAGGAGCTTCTCGATATCGAGGATGCGGGCGGCTTCCTTGACGCGCTTGTCGATCTCGTCCTTGGGAAGCTTGCGGATGCGAAGGCCGAAGGCCATGTTCTCGTACACGCTCATGTGGGGATACAGGGCGTAGTTCTGGAAAACCATCGCGATGTCGCGGTCCTTGGGCGGGACGTCGTTAACCATCTTGCCGTCGATGAGGAGCTCGCCCTCGGTGATGTCCTCGAGTCCGGCGATCATGCGCAGGGTGGTGGACTTTCCGCAGCCGGAGGGGCCGACGAAAATGACGAATTCCTTGTCCTTGATCGTGATGTTCGCGTCGTCCACGGCGCGGACATTGCCTTCGTAGACCTTGCCGATCTTCTTCAATACTACTTCTGCCATTGAGGCCTCCCTATAGGGGTTATGTTAGTGGGCGTAAGTATAGACCCAGTCCATGGATCAGTCAAACGGAAAATAAACAGAAGCATTTAGCCTCGATCTGTTTTTTCTATATAGTATATATAATTAAAACGCCTCTAAATAATACCGAGTTCTTGAAAATATCTCTATATTATAGAAAACATCCAAGCATACGCGACAATTCCGAATGCGACAGCCGCATTAAGCGATCCCTTCGCACCGTACATCGGAATGCTGACTATGCGCCCCGAGCACAGGGCCTTAGCCTCAGGGGAAACGCCGAGCTCCTCTGAGCCGATAACGATAATTCCTTGTTTAGGAAAGCAAAACTCATCAATCGCAGTTCCTCCGAGCTCCAAGGCGAAGAGACTCGTCGTCTCCATCGCCAGAAGCTCGGCAGGGTCGATGCGGCGCCAGCTCACGAGATCCACGGCGCCCATGGCGCTGCGCTCGGCTCGGGGATGGCGCGGATCGGCGCAGGCGGGAGAAAGAAGGATCTCCTCGATGCCGAATGCTTCGGCCGTCCTGAATATGGTCCCGACATTGAAAGGCGAGCGGAGATCCTCGAGATAGACCTTGGTGCCCGGTTGGACCCTGCGCGAGGCGGGATCCGGCCGGCCGGTCGTCGGGTCTATGAGGTCCCAATCGGCGGGGGCCTGACCGGTTCGGGAAAAAAGCTCGTGCCTAAGGGCGTCAAGGGCGCGTAGGAAGCCGCTATCGGGCGCCTCGCGAAGCTCCCGCGCGGCTGTGAGCGCCGGCTGATCGGCCGAGCTCGGGCCCTCGAGGAGAGCGGCGAGGGAGCGGGCGTAGCGCCTGAGGGAATCTGCGCCCTCCCCCGCGCCCGAGGCCAGTAGGCCGCGCTCGACCTCGCCGAGCACGAGGGCCGCCTTCCTGAGCCTATGCGTCGGCGAGAGCTTGGCGAGCTTGTCGAGGGGGATCATGCGCCGGCGCTGGGTTCGTTGTATGGCGCGGAAGCCGCCGCGGCGGGCGCGGAAGCCGAGGCGCCCGTCCTAGAACGCGGTCTTGATGAAATCGAAGACATCGTCCACCGAGGCCGCGCGCGGCAGGTAATTGATGAAATCGAGCTCGCGCGCGTCGCGGGCGCACTCGACCAGGCGATCGAGGGCGAGATCGAAGTCCTTCAGCCGCGAGGGTATCTTCAAGAGTCCCAGCCTGGTCCTGAGCCATTCGACGGCCTTCGCCGCGGCTTCCTGGTGGCTCGACTCCGCGGCGTCCTCGCCGAAGAGGGGGGCCAGGGCCGCCAGCTTTTCCAGCCTGCTCTTCGAGGCTAGCTCCATCGAGTAGGGAAGGAGGATCGCGGCCAGGGCGGCCTTGGGGACCGGCCAGCGGGCGTTGATGGCGAAGGCGACCGCGGTGCCCAGCCCGGGCGCGCTGATTCCCTGGCCCAAGGCGGCCAGGAAGGAGCCCTTCCAGGCCTCCGCGCGCGCCGCGGGGTCCTCGGGCCTGGAGATGAGGTCGTTGAGGGCGGAGGCGAGCGATACGACGGCTTTTTCCAGGAATATGTCGCTAAGGAAGGTCGACTTCGAGGAGACATAGGCCTCGACGGCCCCGAGAAGGCCGTCGATGACGCAGGAGGCCGCGAGCTTGGCCGACAGGGTGGATGATAAGCCGGGATCTACCAGGACCGCCTCGGGCGCCGAGCCGGGCAGCCGGGCAAGCCGGACGCGGCGATCCCTGCCGTCCGCCAGGATCACGGCTTCCTGGGTCATGAAGGGATGGCGCAGCGAGGTCGGGATCTCGATCAGGGGGATAGGCCGAGAATGCGCCTCGGCGCCGTCCAGGACGGCGTCGAGATCGGTCTCGCAGCCGGCCAGGGCGGCGGCGGCCCGGCCGAGCATCATGGTCTTTATGCCGCCCAGGGAAATAACCAGGGGAGCCCTGGCGCCTCGGGCCAGCCTAAGGGCATCCTCGGCCGCCTTGCTGGTAGCCCGGTCGGGTATCTCGTCGAAGACGAGGACCTGGATGCCCCGCTCCTCGAGCAGGGACTTCACTCGGTCGATTACCTTGGATTCATAAAGCAAAGGATCGGCGACGAGCATGGCGCGGCCCTTGGCGCGGCCCGCGAGCTCCCCGGCGAGGAGGGGAAGCCTGACGAGGGAGTCCGAGCCTATCCAGACCCGAGGACGGACATGAAAGCTGAAATCCGCCACATGCGCTCCAATGAAAAAGGCGGAAGTCTAGCTCCCGCCTCGAATTACCGGATACTGGACAAGATTAGCCGAGAAGCTGGTCGATGATCCTGTCGGCTGTCATGGACAGGACGGCGTCGTCGATGTACGAGGGGTCGTCGATCTTCGCCTTGAGCTCGGCTATCCTGGCGGAGCTCTGGTCGGGAGCGGCTTTAGCCAGCTCGATCGCGCGGAAGAGGTCGGCCTTCTCGGATGCGTCCGAGGATATAGCTATCGAGTCGCCGCCGCGCGCCTTTTCGGGCTTGCCGCCGGAACTGGGCTTCTGTGGATCCCGGATCGGGTCCATGGAGTTCAGCCGGTCTATGGTCATCTCGCTCCCTACCTTTCACCTGGATTATCGGCCT
>CAYPHO010000362.1:0-3012 GCA_964410245.1 uncultured Treponemataceae bacterium
TCGGAATCTTATGACCATACTTCCGAATAAGACGAGCGTATTCTACGACCATATCGATTGCCATCTGTTGATTATTTTTAAAGAATGTATCCAGGTTAACAGCGATATAGCCAGCATCGTTCAATGCCTGCGATTCGATCATTGCAAGAATATAATCAAGAAATCCGCCAGGTTTCGAATAAGCTTCTTTTCCAGAATCATGAAGCTCTTTCATAACTTTACCGGTTTTGGGTACGAGGGAATTGATTAAATCTCCTATCGAAATAAAAGACGGTTTTCCATTATGATCCCTGCCGAACCAGTCATTAAGAATAGAAGATGTATGCTCAAGACTATGAATTCTCGGATTATTTATAGTCATTTTCCATTTTTCGATTCCACCCGGCACAGAAGCGGCTGCGTTATAAATACGCTCACCGATACAAACAATATCAAGATTATTGCCGCAGTAACCATCTACCGTCGCGTCACCGCAGGGAGCGTTTGAAAGACCTTTTTCGCAGCCCCCTATAGTACAAAGACTGAAGTTTTCCGGAAGAAAGCAATCGCCGCACATATCGCACTGAAACATTATATGTTTGAACGAATATTCGAAAGCACAGAAAGAATTGTAAACAAATCCTTTGTTCTTTTTCGTACCAAGACCTGACATTACTTTACCCGCGACACGATAACCCGTGCTTTCAGGCTCAAACAGATGCTTATGAAAAACATCGAAAAACTTATGTTTTAATTTTTGCTTCGGTTTTGAAAAAGCAGTACGTTGTCCGGATTCATCATAAAGATAGAAACCATCTTTTTTCGGCCAGTAGAGATTATCTTTATATTGCTCCCAGTTATTTCCTATTTCTGCTGCCCGCTCAAGTATATGTGAAAAAATATCTAACTCGTGTATCGAACCAATATCAACTCCCGCGGCGCCGATAGATTTATACATCGCAACCTGCTGAGCACATCGCTCAATTTGCTCATCGTAACTTTCCGAAGAAAGTTTCGCCAAAAATTCATCACTGACATAACAACCCGGAAGTTTCATATCGTGCATCAAACGAGCCGATGAATTTTTCGTGCTCAAGAAGAAAACATTCCCTATTACCGGAATATCTATATTATTTTCTTTCAGATAATTGAAAAGTTCTACTGCTTTTTTCCAGTCCCATCCCACTTGTGTTATAAGGAATTTTGCTCCCAATGCAATTTTCTTTTCCATTTTATAATACTGCTGCATCTGTGAAGCTTTGGTATATTTAAATGGAGACACAGCAGCTCCCGGAAAGAACTGGTGAACATTATCAAGTTTATCTGGAGAAGATTTTAAGTAATCATCTGCATTTATTTTTTCTATCAACTGTAAAAGATTTATCGATTCGAACTCGAAGACACCTTTTCCCTTCAGAGGTTTATCGCCGGTAATAACAAGCAATGATTCTGTATTCGTCGCCTTTAGACCGGCTAAAGAACTTTTCAGAGCATCTGAATTCTTGTCCTTGCAACTGAGATGAGGAATGAAATCCAGGTCTCCCAGCAAATCTTTCGAAGTGACATGATTTAATACGTCAACTGGTTCACAGTTTGGAGTTCCACCTGAATTATCAGTACTTGTAATTCCAACAAAATCAAATCCATATGATTTGAAGTCCGGCTTTGACTTTTGATAAGATTCGAGAAAACCGTCTATAGGTGCATAGTTAAAATCAGGGCCGCTTGTTAATTCAAGAATTACAACAAATTCTGATTTATTATTAATTATGTTCTTAAAATTCTTACGTTGTATCATTAATTAATATTATTGTACAAGCTCTAACAATATCCTATTATTCTGTTGCAAGACTTTTATTGTAACAGAAATAAATATTTATAACTCTATACAAATCAAATTATTTAATATTTTCCCGAATTTCTTTCTCTTCATCCGGAGTAAATACCTTTATTTTCTGATTAATCTCCTGCGCTCTCTGGTAGCAGCGTTTTGCTTCGGTATTATCATTAAGCTTTACGCAAATCCTGCCAAGGTTCAGATATGCTTTTGCCTGTCTTTTCGAATCGGCAGGTGACAATTGCGCAATTTTTTCAAAATCTTTTTTAGCCTGCGTAAGGTTATTACCGGATTTGAGCAGAATGGTACCTCTCGTATCAAGAAGATTCAAATCATCCGGCGCAAGTGTCACGCCTTGATTTGCCAGTTCAATCGCCTTGCTATAATCCTGGTGCTTTTCCTGAAGTATCCAGGCATAATCATTCAGAACTCTTATATCCTTGGGGAATTTTTCTAATAACTCTTTGTACATCTGTTCGGCACGTTCAAACTTACCCGTACTATATAAAACCGAAGCCAGACTGAAACCTGTATCCTTCGAATCAGGTGCTATTTTATAAGCATATTCGAAAAGCTTCATTCCATTATCTTTCATCTCCTGGGAATCCAGTGAGATTAAAATTGTCGCGTCATTCAGAATGAGTGATAAATCTTTGACTTCAGCTGACAGATACACGTCAATTAAAGGAGAAATATCTGCATATTTCTTCTGTAATAATAAAAGCATAAGATGTGAATGTTCTATTGATAAATTATCGGGGTTGATACTTTTCGCTTTTACAATCATTTGTTCTGCTTTTGCCATATCATCTGTAACACGATACAATTCAGAAAGAATCATAAGAGCAGAAACACTGCCGCTTCCGGGTTCCGCCTGGCAATACGCTTCCATCTCTGGAATCATGACATCCGCCTGACCTAAAGCTATTAAAATATTGGCTTTGGCTACCAGCATTTTTTCTTCTTTAGGATTACTTGCCAATGCTGATTCAACCATTTTCTGAGCTTCTCTTAAAAGTGTTTTGTCCTTGTTTACAAGTGCGGCTCTTATATATATGTCACGAGCTTGTGTATTGGTTGGATCTTTCTGAATTATAATATTAGCAAGTTCTGCAGCCGTTTGTGAATTACCTGTTTCAAGAGCAATTCGGCTTTGAGCGATCATTAATGCCGGATTTGATGGATTTGCTCCCAAT
>CAYPHO010000363.1:0-3009 GCA_964410245.1 uncultured Treponemataceae bacterium
GATAGAAGCCGATGCGGCTGTCGGTGATCGCCTCGATCTCGTCGAGGGCCTTTACCATGACCTCCTCGGTCGTATGGCCGACCGCGTACTCGCGGAGCTCGAAGCGCGCCAGCATGACCATACGCGAGCGGTCCTTCTCCGACAGGTCCCTGACGACCGAGACGATATGGGTCTCCCCGTTCAGGTCGATCAGGCCTCCCGAATAGCTCGCATGGATCAGCTTGCCGGACTTGACGCGGAATAGGATCTCCCGATCCCGGATGAAGGAGTGCCGGCGAAGCTCGGCCATCAGGTCGCGGGCCCTATCGGCGTCGCCCCAGACGTCGATAGGCGGCTCGCCCAGGGCCTCCTCCCTCGCGTAGCCGGAAATCCTGCAGAAGCCCTCGTTGACCTCGATGAAGCGCCCGTCGCTTTGCCGGGTGATGGTGATGGAATCGGGGCTCGCCTGGAAGGCCTTGGAGAATTTCTCCTCGCTCGCCGCCAGGGCGCGCTCGGTCCGCGACCCCGCGTCCAGCGCGCTCTCCTGGTCGAGGAAGGCGCGCCGCCCGATCATCGATACCATCGCGAAGGTAAGGGCGACGCCGAGCGTCAGGGAGGCGGCCATCGCCAGAGCGTCGAAGGGCCCGCCGGCCATGATATCGGCGCCCGCCTCCGAGGCCGCGGACAAGCGATGCGCGATCCTCGCCAGGCCGGAGAGGCAGAGCAGCGCGAGGACGATCGCCGGTCCCCGGCCGATGGGCCGGATGCCGCGCTCCAGGCGAAGGAGTACCCAGAGGCCGCGGCCGCAGGCGAAGATCGCGGCCAGGCTGAAGAGGACGATGCGCGCGCCCAAGTCCGGCCGGAGCGCCGTGAAAAAGGCGTGCGCGGCCGAGAACAGGGCGAATGCCGCGAAATCTATCGACGAGCGTCCCTTGGCGGCGAAGAAGGCCCTCAGCCCCATGAGCATGACGGCCAGCCCCAAGACGACGAGGGCGTTCCCGGCCGTCGCTGACGCGAGGTCGGGCAGCTCCCCGCGCAGCGAGATGAGGACGAGGCCGGGAAGCTCGAGGGCGAAGCACGCTGCCCAGAATCCCAGCCCGCGGTAGCGGCGCCGGTACTGCAGCCATTGCTGGATCATGACCGCGGCGCAGACCGCGGTCAAAAACAAGCAGCAGGCGAATACGGTGCGCATATCCAGCGGCATGGTTTCAGCATAGGATATCGGCGATCCCGGCGCCAGGACGAATGTTATGCCCGCCGTCCTCGGGCCCGCCGCTCCGCGAAAATTCCCGGCCCCGCGCGGCGCCGGGCCGGGACCTCGTCATTTTCGAATCTGCCCGTAGTACGCGCCGGCGCCGTGCTTGCGCTCGAAGTGCTTGCGCACGACGTAGTCGGGAAGGGGCGCGGCCTTCGCGTCCAGCATGGAGGTAATGAAGGCCAGGTGCGCGACCTCCTCCAGGGCGGCGGCGTAGTGCACCGCCTTCATGGCGCTCGAGCCCCAGGTGAAGGGGCCGTGGCCCGCGACGAGGATCATCGGCGTCTCCAGGGCGGGCTTTCCGGCGAGCGTCCTCGCGATCAGCTCGCCCGTGCCCAGCTCGTAGTCCCGCTCGAGATCGGCCGCCGGGATCATCGCGGTGCAGGGCACCGGCCCCGCGACTTGGTCCGCGTGCGTCGTGCCGAGGCAGGGAATCGCACGGCGGGTCTGGGCCCAGGCGGTGGCGAAGGTCGAGTGCGTATGGCAGACCCCGCGTATTCCCTCGAACTCGCGATAGAGGACCTGGTGCGTCTTCGTGTCCGACGAGGGCCGCAGGCTTCCCTCGACGATCTCGCCGTCCAGGTCGACGATCACCATGTCCCTATCGCGCAGGTCAGCGTACTCGACCCCGGAGGGCTTGATCGCGAAGACGCCCTCCTTGGGATCGAAGGCCGAGGCGTTGCCCCAGGTCAGGATCGCCAGCGAGAGCTCGGGGATCGCGAGGTTGGCCGCCAGGGCCTCCTCGCGCAGCGCCGCGTAGCGGCCCCTTCCCGCCCTCATCGCAGCCCCAGCCTGTAAGCGGCCTCGTTCCAGCGGATCTCCTTGCGGAGCTCCTCGGGCTCGGTCTTGGCCCCGATGAGGAGGAACTCGATGCCGGCCATCTCGGCCCAGTCGCGCATCCACTCGGTCTTCACGATCCGCGAATAGCCCGAGTGGTGGGCGCCGCCCGCGATGATCCAGCACTCGGCGGCGCGGGCGAAGTCGGGGCGGGGCTTCAAGAGGACGCGCGCGACAGGAAGCTTCGGCATCGGCTTGGCCTCGATCGCGTCGACCTCGTTCACGATCATGCGCATCCTCCCGCCCATGTCGACTAACGTGACGTTGATGGCCGGGCCGGGAGCCCCGTCGAACACGAGGCGGGCGGGGTCGTCCTTGCCGCCGATGCCCAGGGGATGGACCTCGAGCCTGGGCTTGTCCTTCGCGATGGAGGGGCATATCTCTAGCATGTGGGCGCTGAGCACCGCCGGGTTCGCGGGATCGAGGTTGTAGGTGTAGTCCTCGAGGAAGGAGACGCCGCCGGGAATGCCCGCGGCCATGACCTTCATCGCGCGCACGATGCAGGCCGTCTTCCAGTCGCCCTCGGCTCCGAAGCCGTAGCCCGAGGCCATGAGGCGCTGGCTGGCGAGGCCGGGCAGCTGGGGAAGCCCGTGGAGGTCCTGGAAGGTGTCGGTATAGGCGCCGAAATTCCCGGCCTCGAGGAACTTCCTCATGCCGAGCTCCATGCGGGCCTGCTCGCGCACGCGCTCGAGGCCCTTGCCGCCCTTGGCGTCGGGCGCGAACTCGTACTCCTTCTCGTAGGTCTTCACGAGCTCGTCGATCTCGGCGTCCTTGACGGTCTTGACGACCTCGACGAGGTCGCCGATGCCGTAGCCGTTGATCGACCAGCCGAGCTTGATCTGGGCCTCGACCTTGTCGCCCTCGGTGACGGCGACCTCGCGCATGTTGTCGCCGAAGCGGGCGACCTTGAGGCTGCGGCCGTCGGCGAAGGCGGCCGC
>CAYPHO010000364.1:0-3007 GCA_964410245.1 uncultured Treponemataceae bacterium
TATCTTGCCCGCGTCCTTGGTGGCCTGGCGCTGGGCGTCGTTGAAGTAGGCGGGTACGGTGATGACGGCCTCGGTGACGGCCTCGCCCAGGTAGTCCTCGGCCGTCTTCTTCATCTTCTGGAGGACGAAGGCCGAGATCTCCTGCGGGCTGTAGGCCTTGCCGGAGATGTCCACGCGGACATCCGCGCCGTTGTCGATGACCTTATACGGAACGAGCTTCGTCTCGTCCCCGACCTCGGCGTAACGGCGGCCCATGAACCGCTTGATCGAGAAGACCGTGTTCTCGGGATTGGTGATCATCTGGTTCTTCGCCGGCTGGCCGACCACGCGCTCGCCCTTGCCGGTGAAGCCGACGATCGAGGGCGTCGTACGCTGGCCCTCGGAGTTGGCGATGACGATGGGCTCCCCGCCCTCCATGACCGCCACGCAGGAATTCGTAGTCCCGAGATCGATGCCGATTATCCTACCCATATATACCGCTCCTTCCCGTTTCGCTTGATCATTCCGAGGCCGAGCCGCCGGATTTCCCGGGGTCGCCCGCCGCGTCCGCGCCGCCTTGGCCGGCAGCCTCGCCCGATGCCGGCCCGCCTTGCGCCGCGGGCATGCGCACGCGCACCTTGGCCGTCCTGAGCATACGCTCGTGCAACGAGTAGCCGGGCAGGAATTCCTCGGCTACGATCGGCTCGTCGGCTTCGCCGCCCTGCTCGACCGCGACCGCCTCGTGGCGATTGGGGTCGAAGGCCTTGCCCACCGTCTCCAGCCGGACCAGCCCGTACTTCGACTCGAGCACCTGCCCGAGCTGCCGCCGTATCAGGGCTATGCCGTCGTACAGGACGGAATACTCCTTGGCGATCTCGGCGCTCGCGATGGCCCGGTCGAAATCGTCGAGCACCGGCACGATATCCCCGAGGAGGGTCGCCACGGCGAAGCGCTGGCCCTCTTCCTTCTCGCGCGCCATGCGCTTCCGGAAATTGACGTCGTCGGCCAGCTTCCGGAGATACTTGTCGTTCGTCTCGGACAGCTCCACTCGCAGGGCGGCGAGCTCCGCCTCCAGCTCCGCGACTCGAGCCGCCGATCCCCCCCCATCGGAGGGAGCCTTAACGGCTTCCGCCTCCTCCGTGCGCGACCCTTCATCGGCGGCCGCGGAATGCGTCTCACGGGGATCGTGGTGCTTTCCTGACATCATTCCACCTGGATTAGGCCACCGAATGGCCGTTTTAGTATCATCAAAGTAATAACTAATATCCGAGCGCGTCAATACGAAAGGCGTAATCCGAGACCTTGCGCGATAGGTTTATATCGGCATAATGGACTGCCGGCACGATTTCTGCTATCACTTATCCCCGGAAGATTACCGCCTTTCGCTTGACAAGCCCCTGGCCGGGGCTAAATTTTAAGAGTATGGTCCGGAGGCCAGGGTGCAGCTCCAGAAGCCCGTACTGATCACCGAACAGCGCCAAAAGCTCAGTCCTCAGATGATCCAGTCGATCAAGCTGATGGCCCTGCCCCTTCATGAGCTGAAAGAGCAGATCCAACAGGAGATCGAGGCGAATCCCGCCCTCGAGGTCGTATCGGATCCCTCGACCATGTCGCTCGAGAGCTTGCCCGAGGCCGACTCGGGAGGCTCGGACGAGTACAGCTCCCCCTTCGAGAACAGTTCCGACCCCGGCTTCACCTACCGCTCGCAATCCGACGAGGACTCCAAGCGGATGTTCCTCGAGGGGGCGATCTCCCGCTCCGAGACGCTCCAGGAGCACCTGCTATGGCAGCTTCGGCTCCAGAAGATCGACGAGGACAGGCGATCGCTCGGAGAAACCCTGATACAGAATCTCGACGACGACGGCTTCCATAAGGAGGATCCCGCCCTGCTTTGCGCGGGAAGGCCGGACGCCCTCGTCTCCGAGGTCATGGAGCTCGTCCGTGGCTTCGAGCCCGTCGGCACCTGCTGCGCGGACTTCCGCGAGAGCCTCGTCGTCCAGGCGCGGCTCGATCCCGCCGCCCCGCCCGCGGCCATCGAGATACTCGCGGGCCATATCGAGCTGCTCGAGAAGGGGAAGCACGCCGAGATCCAGAAGCGGCTCAAGCTGGGGGAACGGGAACTGGCGGCCGCCCTCTCGTTCATAAAGGGCCTTGCGCCGTTCCCGGGCAGGGCCTACTCCAACGAGGAAGCCCGCTACGTGATCCCCGACCTCCTCGTGAAGCTCAAGGACGACGACTTCGTCATCGTGCTCAACGACGAGGAGATACCCGTCCTGGGGATCGATCCCTTCTTCGACAGGCTGGCCGAGCGCAAGGCGGGCGGCAAGGCCGGCGGATCGCGCCCCGACGAGCGGGCATCGAGCGCCTACGCGAGGGAGAACATCAAGCAGGCGAGGTTCTTCATCCGCTCGATTCACCAGCGGAACCAGACCCTGCTCAAGGTGGCGCGCGCGGTCGTCGAATACCAGCGCGCCTTCTTCGCCGAGGGCCCGAAAAAGCTGGCCCCGCTGACCCTGAAGGACGTCGCCGACGAGGTTGGCGTCCACGAGACGACGGTTTCCAGGATCGCCAACCGCAAGTACGTCCAGACGGATTGGGGCATATTCGAGCTCCGCTACTTCTTCACGAACTCGATATCGGGCGCCGGATCGCGCGGGTCGAGCTTCTCCAAGGAGGGCGTGAAGCAGGTAATAAAGGAAATAATCGAGTCGGAAGAGGCGGCCCTTTCGGACAAGGACATCGTCGAGGTGCTGGCCCGAAAGGGCATCAAGCTGGCCCGCCGGACGGTCGCGAAGTACCGCGGCGAGCTCGACCTCGATTCCTCATTCGGCAGGAAGCGCGGCTAGCGATGTTCCGCGGGGCCGGAGAGCCCCGCGTAAAACGAATTCCTAGGAGGCAGGCATGACCGTCGACGTCCGTTCCGTCCACTTCGAGCTGAGCGACAAGAGCAGGGACTACCTTGACCAGAAACTAGAGCGGATCGGCTACGCGAAGGACATGATCGTCGACCTGATCTTCGTCTTCACGA
>CAYPHO010000365.1:0-2984 GCA_964410245.1 uncultured Treponemataceae bacterium
CGGCTTCGTTCCTCTTCGTCCCGCTTGCGCTGGCTGATCTCGCGGGTCGATCCGACGTGGGGACCGCGGCAGAGATCGACGAAGCCGTCCTGCTCGTAGGTCGAGATACTACTCTCGAGCTCCTCGATCAGCTCGAGCTTGAAGGGCTGATCGGCGAAGAGCTTCCTCGCCTCGTCCTTGGAGATTTCCCTGCGGACGAACTCGGCCCCCGAGGCGATGATGCGGCGCATCTCCTTCTCGATGGCGGGGAAGTCTTCCTCGGTAATGGCCTTGGGAAGGCGGAAATCGTAGTAGAAGCCGTCGTCGATCGCGGGACCGATGGCGAACTCGGTTCCCGGATAGAGTTTGAGGACGGCCTCGGCCATCACGTGGGATGCCGAGTGGCGGACGGTCTCGACGCTCGCGGACATAAAGGACCTCCAAGGGCGGGGCCCGGAAAGGCCCGAGGCCTCCGGCGGGATGATCGTCCACGCTGAAGGCCGGCCGGGCCGATGCGGCAATGAAGCCGCCGGGCGCGCCATCGCGTAAGGACGAATCCCGCGGAGGCCTCGCCAGGCGAGAGCCTATCCGCGTCGATCCGCGGTACCACCTTACCTTCGGCGCCCCATGACGGACGCCGCTCTCTTCGCCCTATGACGGGAGCGCCCGGCCGCCGATACTCAGGCGACGCGGCGCCGATCGCGCCCTCGCCCTTCCCGGCGGCGGCTCGGGAGTGGTCTTCGCCGCGGCCTGAGCCGCGGGGCCTCTCAATCGCGTGCCCCGCTCCCTGTGACTAGGCTTTCGCGGCTACTCGTCTCCTTCGCAGCCTGTGGATAGAAAATAGCCGCCGCCGCCGGCGGATGTCAAGATTGCGGAAGTCCGGGGCCGCGCGCCGGGACCAGGCCCGCCGCGTCGAAGGAGATCCGGTACCTCGTGCCCCCGCCGCGCTCGATGGCCATGGTCCCGCGGAGCTGCTTCACCAGGGTATCCACGAGCATGAGCCCGAAGCCGATTCCCCTGCCCGGGGAGGCCTCCTCCATGCCTATCCCGTCATCGCCGACCTCGAGCACCGCCTTGCCCCCCGCCAGGACCAGGGAGACGCCGAGCTTCCCGGATTTCCTGCCCCGGAACGCGTACTTCATCGCGTTCGTCACCAGCTCGTTCACGATGATCCCCAGGGTGCGCATAGTCTTGGCGTCCAGGACGAAATCGTCGAAGGCCTGCTCCAGGGTTACCTCGGCGGCGCGGGGGAAGATCGCCATGATCTCCTCGACGAGCTCGCGCATGAATATCGAGGCGACCGACGACCCGGAGCCGGCCTGGACGTATAGCTTGTCGTAGAGCGCCAGCATGCCCTCCACCCGGAGCCTCGCGTCCCCGAGCGCGGCGATCGCCGAAGGCTCCTTGAGGGTCTGCGCGTGCAGGGACAGGATGGCCTGAAGGGTGACCATGTAGTTCTTCACGCGGTGGTGCACCTCGCCCAGGATCGTCTCCTTCTCCTCCAGGAGGCCCCGTATCCTCTCCTCGGCGCGGCGGAAGCCGGTCACGTCGTGGAAGGTGTAGACCCGCCCGTAGATGCCGCCGTCGGGCCCGAGCACCGGGGCCGAGTGGCGGTCCAGTACCGTGCCGTCGACGAGCTCGAGCTGGTCGTCCGTGACGTCGAGGGGAGCGCGCTTCTGATGCTCGATCTCCTCGATGAATTTACGGGGATCCTTGGTGGAGGCCATCACGTGGGCTACCTGCTGCTCGCCGCTCGGGTCCGCGGCGACTTCCGGCGGGATCTTCCAGAGCTCGACGGTCCTCGCGTTCTGCAGGATCTTCTTGCCGAGGGGGCCGACGACGAGGATGCCGTCGGCGGTGGAATTCGCGACGGCCTCGAGGAACATGGATTTGAGCCTGAGCTCCCGCTCGGCCTTCCTCTCCTCGGTGACGTCGCGGAGGGCGATCCGGAGGTAGCCCTCGGCCGACCTCCTCGAGCGCAGCTGCAGGATGGCCTCTCGCCCCTCGGGCCCGGCGAGCGCGATCTCCAGAGTCTCCGGCGCGTCGCCGGAGGGAAGGCCGAAGGGCAAGGCGCCCGGGCCCGCGCCGACGAGGCTTCCCCTCTCCCGGCCGACGATCGAGCAGGCGCGATCGTTCGCCTCAACAATCTCGCCGCGGGGATCGGCGACGAGGAAGCCGATGTCGGCCATGTCCAGGATCTCCGCGTACAGCTCGGCCCCGCGATCCGTGCCCATAGGAACCCTCCGAAGGCGATGCCCTCCGTCAAGGGTAAAGCTTGTTGATTCCGAAATCAATCCGCGGATGGCGACGGAATACCGACGAAGCGAGAATCGCTTCGTCGCCCTGAAGGCGCGCCATGGACGGCGCGCCTTCGGCCCTAGCCGTAGCGGCCGCTGATGTAGTCCTCGGTCCTCTTGTCCGCGGGATTCGTGAAGATGCCCGCCGTCGGCCCGAACTCGACCATCTCGCCCAGGAGCATGTAGCCCGAGTAGTCCGAGACGCGGGCGGCCTGCTGCATGTTGTGGGTGACGATGACGATGGTGTAGTCCCGCTTCAGCTCGATCATGAGCTCCTCGACCTTGGCGGTCGCGATGGGATCGAGCGAGGAGCAGGGCTCGTCCATCAGGATGACCTCGGGCTCGACCGCGATGAGCCGGGCGATGCAGAGCCGCTGCTGCTGGTCGAGGGGCAGGCCCAGCGCGTCCGAGTGGAGCCGGTCCTTCAGCTGGTCCCAAAGCCAGGCGCCGCGAAGGCTGCGCTCGACGGTCTCGGCGACCCGCGCTCGCGGGACGCCGCCCTCGACGCGCAGCCCGAAGGCGACGTTGTCGAAGACGGACAGGGGGAAGGGATTGGGCCTTTGGAAGACCATGCCCACCCTCGTGCGCAGCGCGGCGACGTCGACGCCGGGTCCGTAGATATCCTTCCCGTCCAGCAGGACCCGGCCCTCCGTCCTGACCGACCTGATGAGGTCGTTCATGCGGTTGAGCGAGCGCAGGAGGGTCGAC
>CAYPHO010000366.1:0-2978 GCA_964410245.1 uncultured Treponemataceae bacterium
CAACCTCTTCTCGGAGCTCTCGGCGCTCGAGAACGTCATGCTGCCGATGAGCTACTCGGGCGTTCCCTTCCGCAAGCGCAAGGAGCGGGCCGAGCTGCTGCTCTCCGAGGTCGGGCTCGAGCACAGGATGCACCACCTCCCCACCATGATGTCCGGCGGCGAGCAGCAGCGCGTCGCGATCGCCCGCTCCCTGGCTAATGATCCCGACGTCATCCTCGCCGACGAGCCGACCGGCAATCTGCCCTCCGACAAGGGCGAGGAGATCTTGAGGATGCTCGAATCGCTCAACGCGAAGGGCGTCACCGTCCTCATGGTCACCCACAACCCGGAGCAGGGCAAGCGCGCCCGCCGCCGGCTGCTTATAAGGGACGGCATGCTGATCGGCGATGAGGCACTCGATGCGTAGCGAAGCGGGAAAGGTCGTCTCGCGGCGCTTCACCGGGCGCATCGTCGAGTCCGGCCTCCTCATCCTGGCCGTCGCCCTGGGCGTCGGCGCGGCCTCGTCGGGCTTCTCGCTCCTCGCGAATACCCTGAAGGCCGGCTCCGACATGCTCGCCTCTCCCGCCTATCGGGAGCTGGTCGTCAGCGCGCGTTCGAGCGCGGAGGAGATGACCGCTCCTGCGGTGAAGAGCCCGAAGGCCTCCAGCATCGCGCTCACGAGCTCGGACCTCGATGCGGCGGAGCTGGCCCCCGACGTGGCCTACGCGTACGTCCAGAACCGCGACGAGCTCCGCTTCATCAACGCGCAGGGCGTCGCTTTTCCGGGCGGATTCCGCGGCGTTTCGGAGGACGAGCTGAAGAAGGCGCAGGCTCAGGCCGACCTCGTGATCGTCGAATTCGAGGAGCTGCAGGGCTTCCGAGTCACTCCCCGGTTCTTCGACGCATGGTCGCTCAAGGCCGCGTCGGGCAGCCTCTTGACCGACAGGGACGCGGAGGGAGATGCCAACGCCGTCGTGCTTGGATCCTCGGCCGCCGAGAAGATCGCGGGGACCAAGATTCCCGTCGCGGACCTCGTGGGCAAGAAACTACTGTCTCGAGAGGGGAATCTGCTTGTGGCGGGCGTCCTCGAGGCTTATGGCGAGACTTCCATAGACGAGGCCTTCTTCTCGCCCTACAAGACATACTCGAGCTCCGGCGGTTTCGGCGGGCCGCCCCGCATGTGGGCGTTCAACACGATGCTCCGCTTCGCCGTCTCGGAGCCCTCGAAGCTCGACGAGACCGCGGCGCAGCTGACCGGCTGGTTCGAGTCCCGCTTCGGAGAGTCTCAGATCACCATTTCGAATCCCCGGAGCGAGGCGCAGAAGCTGATTAGCCGGAACGCGGGAATCGGCGTACTTATACTCTTCCTCTCCCTATCGGGGCTCTTCATCGCCCTGGTCAATGTTTCCCAGATACTGATGAGCCGCGGCCTGCGCATGCGCAAGGGCGTCGGCATCATGATGGCCCTCGGGGCGTCGCGCGCCTCGATCCTCGGGCTATTCGCCTCCGAGGCAACCGCGGTCGCGATCGCGGGCTCCTTGATCGGAGGGGCCTTCGCGTTCCCGCTCTCCATGACTATGCAGGACGCCCTCGGCCTGTCCGGCGGCTCCTGGCTCTTCGTCCTGGCCGGCGTCGCCCTCTCGTGGATGCTGACGATGGCCTGTTCCATAGCCCCGGCCTGGCAGAATTCCAGGATCGTCCCGGCCCAGGCCATGCGGGCCGCGTAAGGGGAAAGGATTATCCGTATGAAGAAGTTCCTGACCTTGATCCTCCGCCATTGGCGGAAATCGCCCGTGAAGATTACCCTGACCGTCCTCTCCGTCGCCCTGGGCACGGGCATACTCATCCTCTCGTTCAGCGCGGGCGCGGTCATCGAGGACCGGGTAACCGCCGGCATGGCGAAGGCCGGATCCGTCCTCTACGTCTCCAACGCCGAGTGGAAGACCGACGGCACGCTCGAGCGCAACAGGCGGGCCGAGTGGGATACGGACGCGCCCGAGAAAGTCGTCGTCGAGTCCGGCGTCGTCTCCGCGGCCGCCATCGTCGACACCCCGCCCTTCGATTCCATAACCGCGAACGGCGTGGCCTATCGCCTGAGGAGCGCGGTCGGCACGGGCCCGGAGTATTTCGAGGTCTTCTCGCTCGAGATCGCGGCGGGCTCCCCGATGATGGCAGAGGACCTCGCCCAGGGAAAGAAGCGCGCCTGGATCAGCGAGACCCTGGCTAACATCCTCTACGGCTCGGCCGAGGGCGCGATCGGCAAGCAGTTGCAGCCGCCGGGAATGCGCATCTTCCGCGGGCCCGGGGAGCAGCAGGAGGGCCAGGCGCTCATTACGCAATACACGGTTACCGGCGTGTTCAAGGACCCGAGCGAGGTCGCGAGGCGCTCGTACGGGATCGCCGATCTCGTCTATCCCTATACCGCGATGATACCCGCGGGCATGAACGCCACTTTCCAGAAGCGCATGATGGCGGGGACCTTCGTGGTCAAGACCACGGCCCCCTCGATCAAGAAGGCCCAGGCAGCCATCGCCGAGACCCTGGTCAACGACTACGGACAGGACGTCAAGGTGGCGGTATGGGAGGGCTCGGCCCGAGGCGCGTCGACCTACCTCGAGCAGCTCAGGCAGGCCATCGCCATCTTCACCGTCTCGGTCAATCTTCTCGGCCTCGTCCTCCTCGTCATAAGCTCGCTGGGCATCTTCAGCGTTATGGTCGTCGAGCTCCTGGGCCGCCGAAGGGAGATAGCCTTGGAGCGCGCCCTGGGCGCTTCGCAGGCGACCGTCGTCAAGGAATTCTGGAGCTGGTCCGTCGCCCTTAGCTTCATCGGCGCCGTCATAGGCCTCGCGCTCGCTCTTCTTCTGTCCAAGCCCGTGCTCGGCACGATCGCGCCCCTCGTCGGCGAGGTATCAGATCAGTTCCGCGATGCGGCCGGCCTGGACTTCGCGTCCGCGGTCGGCGGGGTAGCCCTGGCCCTGGGCTGCGGCGGCATCCTCGGG
>CAYPHO010000367.1:0-2916 GCA_964410245.1 uncultured Treponemataceae bacterium
CCGCCGAGATGCACCGCGTCGCCGAGTACGGCGTCGCCTCGCACTGGCTGTACAAGAAGGGCAAGACCGCCGAGGCCCCCAGGCCCCAGGACCTGCCCATCGTGAACCGCCTGAAGGAGTGGTCCGACTTCGTCTCGATGGGCGCGGTCTACCTCGACGAGATCAAGCGCGAGCTCTTCCGCGACTCCATCTTCGTGTTCACCCCCAGGGGCGACGTCATCGAGCTGCCCGCGGGCTCGACGCCGCTGGACTTCGCCTTCGCCATCCATACCGACGTCGGCATCCACTGCCTGGGCGCCAAGGCCGACGGCCAGATCGTGCCGCTGGACGCCGAGCTGGTGAACACGCAGGTGGTCGAGGTCCTGACCTCGCCCCAGGCCAGGCCCAACATGAACTGGCTGCGCATCGCGCGAACGGGCAAGGCGCGCTCGAAGATCCGCGCCTACCTGGTGCAGGACGGCCAGGCCCTGGCCATCGACCGCAACATCGTCGTCGGGGGCAAGGGCGCCGCGCCGGCCCCGCAGCCGCCCGCGGCGCAGGCGGCGCCCGCCGCCGCCCCGGCCTCGGGCAAGGGCGAGCAGCAGAGGGCCGCCCTGGAGTTCCACGCGGTCGAGCCCGGTCGGCCGGTGCGCAACGACCGGGTCGGGGCCGCGATCGACGGGGCGAAGAACCTGATGATCCGCATCGCGGGCTGCTGCCAGCCCGTGACCGGGGACGAGATAGTAGGCTACATCTCGCGCGGTCGGGGCATCATCGTGCACCGCGCCGACTGCCGGTCGATACGGGCCGTGGCGGACTTCGAGGAGCGGAGGATCGACGTCTCCTGGGAATCCTCGGCCGCGATCGTGACCGCTCGATTCCGCATAACGTCCAAGAAGAGCCAGGACCTGTTTTCCGAGATCGAGAACGCCGTCCATAAGTTCGGGGGCAGGCTGCGGGAGGGCAGGCTGGGCGAGCGGGGCGACGGGAGCCTCGCGGGCTCCTTCATCATGGAGTTCGAGTCGCGCGAGGACGTGCGCCGCGCCGTCAAGGCGATGCGGGGCATGCCCTCCATCATCTCTGTCGACGAGGACGAGTAGGGGCGCGGCGGGGCGCCCGGCGGCGCGGGGGACCGGCCGCTACTTCCAGAAGGCCTTGGCCGCCGATACCGCCTCGAAGCCCGAGGCGGCGAGGGAGGCGCGCTCGCGCTCGTAGTCGGCCGGATTCATGCGAATCGCGATAAGCTCGAGGTTCTTCAGGATGTACGCGTCCACGAAGGCCATGATCTCCTTGGGCCCGAGCGCTGCGAGGGAATCGGGGAAGGAGAGGTAGGCCTCGAGCGTCGAGCGCGAGCGCCAGTCGGCCAGCTCCCGCGCCAGGGCTACCGCGTCCCCGGCGATTTGATCCCGGCGCGCGGCGATGCGGGCCCTCGCGGCATCGTACTCGGCGGCCGAGCAATAGGCGGCCGAGGAGCGCATCGCGGTCAGCTCGGTCCCGCGGGCCGTTTCCTTGAAATCCCGCGCTCGCTCGGCGGCTCCGCGCTTCCCGTCGGCCGCGAAGCCGGCCGAGATCGAGATGATTCCCCCCTCTCGCGCCGCGGCGCACTCGACTTGGACGCCCTCGGCGCTCCCGCCGGCCTCCTTCGCCAGCGCCTTCATGAAGCGGCCCTCGGGATTCGAGGCGAGCTCGGCCCAGAGCTCCCCCGCGGCGCAGGATGCGGGGGCGCGGGCCGAGTCGGGGCCGCGGTAGCGGAGCTCGACCGAGAAGCTGCCCGCGGCCATCGAGGGGTCGGGATAGGCGAGCCAGGTAGGGCGGGCGACGCCGGGCTTAGGGTGAGGCGACGGCGCGGCCTTCGCTGGCGCGGGCCCCGCGGCCGTCCACGCGGCGAGAGAGGACAAGGCCTCGGCGAGCGCGCCCGCGTCGATGGCGCCCGTCAGGACGAGGGTCGCCTCGGAGGGACGCAGCCGCGACGCGGCGACGCGGCGGAGCGATTCCGCCGTCGCCGCGCGGATGCTCTTCTCCGATCCGGCGGGCGCGCGCCTCCAGGGGTACTTCGCGAAGAGCCTGCCGGTCAGGGCGGCTTCGTATATCGCGTCGGGATCGCTCGCGGCCCCGGCGAGAGCCGCGAGCGCCGATTCCCTCTCCTCCTCGAGCGCGGCCTCGTCGATGGCCGGAGAGGACAGTGCCGCGGCGAGCGGGCCGATCCGCGCGCCGAGCTCATCGCCCTTCATGGAAGCGCTGAAGGCGAGGCGCTCCGCCTCGGCCCGATACGTCCAGGCCGGCGCGGCCTCTCGGGCCGCGAGGCGGCCCAGCAGGTCGAGCGAGCCTGCCTCGGCGGCGGCGAGGCCTTCCGCGCCGGGCCTGATCGAGAGCTCGGCGTAGGCGAGGCTCGAGGACCCGTCGGCGGCGACGATGACCTCGAGGCCGTTCTCGAGGACGAGGCGCTCGACGCGCGGCTCATCGGCCCGGATCGTCGCCGCGCAGGCGCTTAGCGCCGCCGCGAGGAGGCAGGCTTGGCGGATGCTGGGTTTCATGGGGCCAAGGTAGCCCGCGCCTCGCGGGCCTGTCAACGAAGCTCGCCGTCGCGGCTCGGCTGCTCGGCGTCCTCCCTCGTGGCGAAGGCGAATCCGTTCTTCGATCCGCGCTTCACGCGGTACATCGCCGCGTCGGCGGCGCTCATGATCGATTCCAGGCTGTCTCCGTGGTCCGGGTAGATGGCGATGCCCATCGAGGCGCCGACGCGGCGCTCGACGCCGTCGATCGCGAAGGGGCGGCCGCACTCCTCCAGGATCTTCTCGGCGGCGCGCGCGATGTCCTCTCGGTCGCCGGCGTTCGAGAGCACGGCGACGAATTCGTCGCCGCCGACGCGGGCGACCGTGTCGGCGGCCCGCAGGATCGCGCGCAGCCTGTCGGCTATCGCGACGAGGGCGCGGTCGC
>CAYPHO010000368.1:0-248 GCA_964410245.1 uncultured Treponemataceae bacterium
CGATCGACGACATCGAGGTCATCCATACCGAGCTCGCCTTGGCCGACATCGAGACCGTCGATAAGCGCGTCGAGAAGCTGCAGAAGCAGCTCAAGGTCCAGGACCCGGCGATCAAGAAGGAGACCGAGCGCGAGCTTTCCGCCCTGGCGAAGATCCGCCCCGCCTTGGAGGAGGGCCGCCCGGCCCGCTCCGTCGCCCTCGACGCCGAGGAGGCCGAGGCGGTCAGGAAGTCCTTCCTCATCACGATG
>CAYPHO010000368.1:272-2868 GCA_964410245.1 uncultured Treponemataceae bacterium
TACGTCTGCAACGTCGACGAGGCGGGCGCGAAGGCCGGGAACGCGTACGTCGAGAAAGTCCGCGCCCGCGCCGCCGCCGAGGGCGCCGAGGCGGTCTCCATCTGCGGGAAGTTCGAGGCCGAGCTGGCGGACATGGGAAGCGAGGAAGAGAAGCGCGAGTTCCTCTCCGAGCTCGGGCTGGAGGAATCGGGCCTCGCCGCCCTCGCCCACGCGGCCTACCGCCTCCTGGGACTGCGGACCTTCTTCACCGCCGGCGAGGACGAGTGCCGCGCCTGGACGATCAGGGCGGGCGACAAGGCGCCCCAGGCGGCCGGCGTCATCCACACGGACTTCGAGAAGGGCTTCATCAAGGCCGAGGTCTACTCCTTCGAGGACCTCGTCGCCCTGGGCTCCGAGAAGGCCCTGCGCGAGGCCGGTAAGCTCCGCCAGGAAGGCAAGGAGTACGTCGTAGCCGACGGCGATGTGATGTTCTTCAAGTTCAACGTATAGCGGCGCCGGGGCGCCGAGCGGCCGCAAGGAGGCTGTCATGGCAACTACCCTCTTCGAGAGCTTCCGCCTGCGCGGCCTGGAGCTGCGTAACCGGCTGGCCCTCTCGCCCATGTGCCAGTACTCCGCCAGGAACGGCTGCGCGACCGAATGGCACCTGCGCCACTACGCCGAGCGCGCGATAGGCGGCGTCGGCCTCGTCGTCGTCGAGGCGACGGCCGTCCTCCCCGATGGCCGCATCACGCCGGGCGACCTGGGCATCTGGGACGACGAGCGGGCCGACATCCTCTCGCGCGTGGCCGCGGCGATCAAGGCGCAGGGCGCGGCCGCCTGCCTCCAGATAGGCCACGCGGGCCGCAAGGCCTCGACCTCGCGGCCCTGGGAGGGCGACGCCTGGCTTCCCGAGGAGAAGGGGGGCTGGGAGATATCCGGCCCGAGCCCGATCGCCTCCGGCCCCGGCCGGCCGGAGCCGCGCGAGCTCGGCGCCGATGAGCTCCCGGCCCTCGCGAAGGCCTTCGCAGACGCAGGCAGGCGCGCGGTCCGCGCGGGCTTCGACGCCGTCATGCTCCACGCCGCCCACGGCTACCTCCTCCACCAGTTCCTCTCGCCCCTTTCGAACCGAAGGACGGACCGCTATGGCGGCTCCCTCGAGAACCGCATGCGCTTTCCCCTCGAGGCCGCCCTCGCGCTGCGGGAAGCCTTGCCCGAAGCCATGCCCATGCTGGCGCGGATCTCCGCGACCGACTGGGTCGAGGGCGGATGGGAGCTCGAGGGCTCTGTCCGGCTCGCCCGGGCTTTCAAGGAGATCGGCGTCGACCTCGTCGACGTCTCCTCGGGGGGGCTGGCGCCCGACGCGCGGCCCCTGGTCGGGCCCATGTACCAGGTCCCCTTCGCCGCCGCGATCAAACAGGGCGCCGGCGTCGCGACGGGGGCGGTGGGCATGATCACCCAGGCCGAGGAGGCGGCCTCGATCGTCGACGAGGGCAGGGCCGACCTGGTATCGCTCGGCCGCCTCCTTTTGCGCGATCCCTACTGGCCCCTGCGCGCCGCCCCCGCGGACCGGAGGCCGGCGCCGCCCCAATACCTGCGCGCCTTCAAGTAGGTCGGCCGGCCGTGAAGATCGACCGCCTCCTCTCGATCGTCGTCCTCCTGCTCAGCCGGGACAAGGTCAAGGCCGAGGACCTGGCGCGGCGCTTCGAAGTGACGGTCCGCACGATCTACCGCGACTTGGACGCGATCAACGCATCGGGCATTCCCGTGGTCGCCTGTCCGGGGCCGGGCGGGGGCTACGCGATCGACCCCGGCTACACCATCGACCGCCGGCTCCTGGGCTTCGAGGACCTGCGGGCCATCGTCGCCTCCTTGAAGGGCGTCCACGACGCCTTGGGCGACAAGGCTATCGGGGCGGCCCTGGAGAAGATCGAGAGCCTGGGGCCCCGCGAGCGTTCGCGGGAGCTCCTGGAGGACCGCGTCGTCATCGACCTCTTCCCCTGGGGCCGCCGCGAGGAAGAGCGCCGCCTGGCGCGCGCGGTGGAGCCCGCGATAGCCGAGCGCCGCGTCGTGAGCTTCGCCTACTCGTCCTACGGCGCGAAGAACGAGAAGCGCCTCGTCGAGCCCATGACCCTGGTCTTCAAGTCCTACGCCTGGTATCTCTGGGGCTTCTGCCGCCTGCGCGGCGACTTCCGCCTCTTCAAGCTCGCCAGGATGCGCGACCTGAGGGTCGGGCTCGAGCGCTTCAAGCGGAGGCCCGGCTCCTACTCCCCGGAGGCCGACATTCCCTCACCGCCGTCGGTCGCGGTCGAGCTGCGGATCGACAAGTCCCGGGCCGCCGAGGCCTGGGAGTGGTTCGGCCTCGCGGACACGCGGGAGGAGGAGGACGGAAGCCTCAGGACCACCTTCCGCGCGCCGGCAGGCGATTGGATAGCCAGGACTATCCTGGGCTTCGGTCCCGGCATCGAGGTACTGTCGCCCGAACCGGTCCGGCGCGCCCTGGCCGAGGCCGCGGCCGCGGTCGCGGCCGCGAACGCGGGCGCTAACGCGGGCGCTAACGCGGGCGCTAACGAGGGCGCTAACGAGGGCGCCGCGAAATCCTGACATACAGTAGTCGCGC
>CAYPHO010000369.1:0-2844 GCA_964410245.1 uncultured Treponemataceae bacterium
CTGGGCGAGGAGCTTCGCAAGCTGGGCTAGCGGGCCGGCCAGGCCGCCTACAAGATGCCCGCGAAGGCCGCGCAGCGGGGATAGACCATGACCGCCGGGTTCCAGTCGATCTCGGCCCCGGTCGTCATGACGAAGACGAAGTCCTCCTCGGGATCGACGAAGAGGGAGCACCAGCCCCAGCCCTCGTGATTGTAGGTGCGCGGGCCGACGAAGGAGCCGTCGCAGAAGAAGCCCCAGCCCAGGCCGTGCCGGTAACTCGGCAGCCGCGCGCCCCAGTGATAGGACGGGATTCCCTCGAGCTGGTTCCGGGTCATCTCCGCGGCCGCCTTCTTCGAGAGGAGGCGTCGGCCCTTTATCTCGCCCCCGTTGAGGAAGCACTGGCCCAAGAGGTACAGGTCATAAAGGGTCGAGTAGCAGCATGCGCCCCCGTTCGGCATGCCCTTGCGCTCGGCCGCGCCGGAAAGGGCATGCTTCTCCCAGTCCGCCACCGCGACCGTCTGATTCCAAAGCTCCTTCGGTACTTCGACGAAGGATCTGTCCATGCCGCCGGCCTTGAAGACCCGCTCCTCTACGTAGTCGTTGTAATGCATGCCCGAGACCCTCGATACGATCTCGGCGAGGACGCCGAAGCCTTTCGTGCAATAGGCCCATTGCTTCCCGACCTCGCCGTGGAGCGGGCCGGCGAGGATCAGGTTCTTGATCCAGTCCTCGGTACGCGAGAGCTCGAAGGTGTTGATCGGAAAAGGCTCGTTGTAGTAGCCCCCGTCGCCCTGGAGGCCCGAGGTATGGGTCAATAGGTGCCTGATATGTATCCTCGCGTGCAGGGGCGTGTCGAACTCCGGGATGATGTCCTTGACGGGCATCTCGAGCCAGAGCTTGCCTTCCTCGGCGAGCTGCATGATCGCCGTAGCGGTGACGACCTTCGATATCGAGGCGATGCGCTTGATGTGCTCGGGCCTGTAGGGCTCGGAACCTTCCTCGTAGGTCTTCCTGCCCGCGGTCTGATGGGCGAAGATCTTGCCGCCCCGGGCCATGAGGAAGCCGGCCGAGTGCACGGTCCCGGCATCGATCAGGCGCTCATATGTCGCGGCCACGGCCTCGACGCTCTCGGGCCTATAGCGGCATTCCTCGGGACTCGCGTCCGTCCTGCCAGATATCCACTGTCCCATGCGACCCTCCTCGATAACCGAATGAGAACCGAGGGGAGTCTAGTCCGAGGAAAGAACAAGGTCAACATCAGCCAGGTCAGAGAAAGAATGCCGAACCTCCGCTCTTGCGTTTTACTCGCCCCTCGCGCACAATAGCACCGCGAATTTTCGGGACATACAGATTAGGCGCCTTCCGAGCCTGTTTCGGCGGCCGGCGGGCCCGATCGATCATCCAGCCTCCCCAGGGCCTCGATGGGACTGCGTACGCCGCGCTTGTTGCGAACGGCGACGTGCGTGTAGATCATCGTCGTTCGAACGCTGGCATGGCCCATCAATTCCTGTATCGTCCGCAGATCGTAGCCGTCCTCCAGCAAATGCGTCGCATAGCTATGCCGGAAGGTATGAGCCGAGGCGGGCTTGGAAATCCCGGCCTCCTCGATGGCCGCCTTGATCCGCCTCTGGAATACTGAGGGATGAAGGTGCCAGAGTCCCAACTGGCCGCTCCTCGGATCCCTGCACGGCGAGCGGGCCGGGAAGAGCCAGTACCAGGCCCAATCCGTGACCCTGGTCGGGTACTTCCTTTCAAGCGCCGCCGGCAGGAACACGCCCGCCTCGTCGCGGCGGCGAGCGCGTTCCCAGCGCGGCCTAAGCTCGCGCATATGATCGCGGACCAGATCGCGCAACGCTGGAGGGAAGAGCGCCATCCTGTCCTTGTCGCCCTTGCCCGAGCGCACTTCGATCGTCTCGCCCTCGAAGTCGAAATCCTTGACGCGCAGCGACAGGCATTCCTCGAGCCGCAGGCCCGCGCCGTACATGAGCATGGCCATGAGCTTGAAGGGCGGCTCCAGAGCGCCCAGCACCGCCAGGATCTCCTGCCGCGAGATGACCACGGGCAGCCGCCTCCGCTTCGAAGCGCGTATCACGCTGAGAAGGCCCTCGACCTCGATCCTCAGCACGCTCCGGCAAAGGACCAGGAGAGCGTTGAAAGCCTGCTCCTGCGTCGCGGCGCTGACGCGCAGCCGGATCGCCAAGTCGCTTAAGAAGGCGCGGATATGGTCGGCACCTATCTCGGGAACGGGTCCGCCTCGACCGACTGAGCGAGCTTCCACAAAAGAGAGAAAGCGCCTCGTCCACCCCAGGTAAGCCTTTTCCGTCTTAATCGAGCAGTGCCTCAGCCTTAGGACCTCGCGCACCTGCCTCATAAGCCTCTCGGAGAACTCTCTCCAGATCGCGTCCCCTTGATCCGTGGACACGCCCGTCGCATCGGGAACATCGGGCTTGCTAAGGGGACAGGCATCCCAAAAGGCAATGAAGACCTTGATCGCGCGCATCGCGAGACCTACGGTCTTCTCTTCCTTGCGGAGCGACAAGGCGGACTTGAAGTCCCTTACCGCCACCTCTCGATCTCGCTCCCAGTCCGGACATTCGTCAATGAACTTACGTGCCCAGATTATAAGCCACCTTATTTCAGATTCGCCAAAATGAGCAGCGCCTCTCGCATACTCGGCTAGATTCTTTTCCCAAGGCTCCATGGCAATCTCCTTGCTTACCTCTCTACAGCCTATTGATCGCCCAGAGATCGTTTAGTTGCTTCAAGGCGGCGAACAAGATAATATAAGAGCCGCAGTACGGATCGTAGAGCAGTTTTGCGTCTCCATGCTCAGCATATACTGTTTTCCACAACAGAAGATGTTAG
>CAYPHO010000370.1:0-2829 GCA_964410245.1 uncultured Treponemataceae bacterium
CGGAGAGCTTCGCCGAGGCCAGCGCCTTGGCGTTGATGCTGAAGACGGCATAGGCCGCGATCGTCGCGAAGGCCAGCGAGACCAGGCTGTCCGAGAGGTACTCCGGGATCGCCTGCCCGACGAGCCCCAGCTCGCCGCCCCTTAAGGCGACGAAGGCTACCAGGGCGGCCGAGTTGCCCGCCCCGTAGATCAGTATCGGGATCCCGCTCCTCGCCGGGGCGAGGGGAGTCGCCATCATCAAGGCGAATATGAATACGATCGTGTCGAAGCTCATGATCCCGGCGGACCGGTCGATCGCCATCACGAGCCAGATCGAGCAGAAGAGGAAGGCGAGGAAGACATGCGCCGCGGGGGCGAATTTACCGCGCAGCACGACGAGTATCGCCCCGCACGCGAAGGCGAGGGCCGCGGCCTCGATCACGAGGATGGCGAGCCCCTCCGGGCCCATGAACTCGGGTCCGGCGGACCTGAGCCAGAAGGTCACCAAGGTGGCGACGATGAGGAGGGGCAGTCCGGCCGCGGCGATCCCGATGAAGAAGCGCGCCTTCATGCGGACGATCGGCTCCGCCCCCTCGTAGCGTCCAAGGAGGCGGTCCAGCCAGGGTTCGGCGCCCCCTCGGCTCATGCGGGCCAATCGCCTATGCGCGCTTCCGTCACAGGTCGCCTATCGTCGCCACCATAACCGCCTTTATCGTATGCAGCCTGTTCTCGGCCTGGTCGAAGACGAAGGAATGGCGGGAGCGGAAGACCTCGTCCGAGACCTCCATCTCCTTTATGCCGTGCTTCGCCGCGATGTCCTTGCCGACCTCGGTCTCGGTATCGTGGAAGGCGGGCAGGCAATGGAGGAAGATGACGTCCGGGTTGCCGGTCTTCTTCACGAAGTCCATGGTCACTCGGTATCCTTCCAGCTTCGCGACGCGCTCGGCGAATTTGGCCTCTTCGCCCATCGAGACCCAGACGTCGGTATACAGGACGTCCGCGCCCTTCAGCGCCTTGTCGGCGTCCTCGATCGAGTAGAGCTCGATGGAGCCGCCTGTGGTTTCAGCCAACGCGCGCATCTGGGCGGTCAGCTTCTCGTCGGGCCATAGGTCCTTGGGAGCCAGGGCGGCGAAGGCCATGCCCATCTTCGCGCAGCCGATCATGAGGGCGTTGCCCATGTTGTTGCGCGCGTCTCCGGAGTAGGCGAGCTTGACCTTGCTAAGCGGCTTGGCGCAGCGCTCCTCGATGGTCAGGAGGTCGGCAAGGACCTGGGTCGGGTGGTCCTCGTCGGTCAGGCCGTTCCACACGGGCACGCCCGAGAAGCGCGCGAGCTCCTCGATGAGCTTCTGCGAGAAGCCGCGGTACTGGATGCCGTGGTACATGCGCCCGAGGACCCTGGCGGTGTCCTCGACCGATTCCTTCTTGCCCATCTGGCTGTTGGTCAGGAAGGTCGCGTTGCCGCCCTCGTCCCAGCAGGCCGCCTCGAAGGCGCAGCGCGTGCGGGTCGAGGTCTTGTCGAAGATGAGGACGATGTTCTTGCGGTCGAGGAGCTCGCCCCGTATGCCCGCGCGCTTCTTCGCCTTGAGGTCGCGGGAAAGGTCGAGGAGATAGCGGATCTCCTCGGGCGTGAAGTCCTTCAGGGTGAGCAGGCTGCGTCCCTTTAGGTTTACGGGCACGGTATCCTCCTTCGGTCGATGCGGCTAAAGGATAGCACGGCTTCGCGTCGCGCTTCCAGGGCCGCCGCGCTCGCCGCCGCGGCTTGATCGCTTAGGGAACGCTCCCCCTGAGCCAGGCGGGCCGCTTCTCCTCGAGCTTGGCCTTGCCGGTGCGGACGTCGTAGGCGAAGGCCTTCCACTGCTCGTCGTCCAGGCGGTCGCCCATCGGCTGGATGAACTCGTAGTAGCTGTAGCCGAAGCCGACCGCGATCCTCTTGCCTCCCTGCCCGTCGTTCAACGCGACGTAGACCTTGAGCGGCCTGCCGGTCGCGACCTCGAGGACGGCCTCGGCGTCCGAGTCGGTATGTACGTCGGCGACCAGGGCCATCTTGAGCTGGTCGAGGTCCTCGGCATAGCTTCCGGGCGAGGGGATCACTAAGCGCGCGAGGAGGGAGGGGACGGATACGATGAACTCGTTGTCTTCCTTCGAGATCGGCTTATCGGCGACCTCGAGCTCGACGATGCCGGCCAGCCTGCCCGCGACCGCGTAGAAGTCCATGAATTTCCGGCTGAAGGCCGGCGTCAGGAATCCGTTCCTCTCCAGGAGGGGGAGGGCTCCCTCGACGGTCCCGGCCAAGGCGTAGAAGAAGGGAAGGTTGGGCTCGACGTAGTGGATGGGCCTGTCGAAGGGACGGGTGCGCCAGGTCGGCTGGCGATCCTCGCCGCCCCCCTTTTCCGCGTAGCTTTGCTTGACGTAGAGGATGGTGTCGTGCCGGAGCTCGGCCCAGGCCGCCTGGCCGGTCTGGAGGGCCTTGATGTCCCACAGGGGCTTCTGGGTGAAATAGAAGCCCGAGCCCGAGGCGAACTCGAGGATCTTCTTGTCGATGTCGAGGTAGCGCGTGTAGAAGGTCGCGTTCCAGCCGCTTTCTCCCATCGCCGCGACCTCGGCGCGGATCACGTCGAGCTCGAGGGCGTACGCGGGATATTCCTCGCGGACATCGGCGAGGAGCTCGTAGGCCTTCGCCGAGCCCAGGGCCGCCGCGACGTCGAGGCCCATCGCCATGGTGCGCGAGTCCGGCGGTTCCTCGGCGTTGACGATGCCCCCGCCGGTCAGGCGGTCGGTCCAAGATGAGTCGAGGACGAATCTCTGGCCGAAGAGGCGCCAGCCCTTGGGCGCCTCGCCGAAGAGGTCGCC
>CAYPHO010000371.1:0-2827 GCA_964410245.1 uncultured Treponemataceae bacterium
GCGCGACCGCGCAGCCGCCCAGGGCGCCGATGGCCGCGCTCATGCCGAAGGCGACTGCGACCATCTTGCCGGGGGAGATGCCGCAGAGGCTGGCGCCCTCGCGGTTCGCCGAGCAGGCGCGCATGGCCTTGCCCGTCATGGTCAGCCTGAAGAAGAGGGTCAGGCCGAGCGTCACGAGGCCGATTATGATCACGATCCAGAAGACTTGCGGCGAGAAGTGCGCGCCGAGGAGGGAGACCGAGGAGACCTCGTTGCCCGTGAAGAAGGGCACCGTGCGGACCGTCTCGCCCCACATGAGCAAGGCGGCCTCGCGCAGGACGATCGAAAGGCCGACCGTCGCGATGATCATCTTGAGGACGCCGAAGCGGGCGATCCGCCTGAGTACGAGGCGCTCGACGGCGACGCCGACCGCGGCCGTCGCCAGGACGGCGATGGCCACGGCCAGGACCAGGGGCATCGAGGGCGCGAGGACGGAGGCGATCATGCCCCCCAGCATCGCGAACTCGCCCTGGGCGAAGTTGATGATGCCGGTCGCGTTATAGATGATATTGAAGCCGATGGCCACCGCCGCGTAGATGCCGCCGTAGGTCAAGCCCGAGATGAAGTACTGGATGAAGAGCTCTAGCTGCATCGTTTACGGCCGCCCTCGGAATACATATAAACATTCACCACGGAGACACGGAGATCTAGGCGAGAGCACGGAGGATAAAGAGAGCAGGAGGCAATGGAAAGGAAATGATTCCTCAGTTCTGCTCTTTCTATCTCTCTTTCTTTTCTACTCACTCTTCGTACCACATTCCCCTCCGTGCTCTCCGTGCTCTCCGTGCTCCTCTGTGCCTAACGCTCGCTGCGCTCGCTAGGCTACGCTCCGTGGTGAATCCTGATATTCCTCTCCTACTTACCCGCGTACGGGACGAACTTGCCGTTCTTCACGGTGACCATGACCACCGAGTCCATCCCCAGGCCGTTGTGATCCTGGGCCGAGAAGCTGAAGACGCCCGCGGTGCCGGACAGGTTCGAGATCCTCTCGATGGCGGCGGCGATCTTGCCCGGCTCGGCGCTCTTAGCGCTTTCGATCGCGGCCTTGAGGATGGTCAGGGCGTCGATGGCGTGGCCGCCGAAGGTGGAGGCGTCCTCCTTGAACATTGCCTTGTAGTCGGCGTTGTACTTCTGCAGGAGCTTCTTCTGCGGGTGCGAGTCGGGCAGGTAGTCGGCTACGACCAGCCGCGAGCAGGGGAAGATGACGCCCTCGGCGGCCTCGCCCGCGGCCTCGACGTACTTGATGTTGGCGAAACCGTGGCTCTGGAAGAGCTTCTGCGGCATCTTCAGCTGCTTCATGTTCTTCGCGACGATGGCCTGGGCCGGCTCGATCGACCAGTTCACCACGGCCTGGACCCCGGCCGCGCTCACCTTGGTCAGCAGGGCGGTCAGGTCGGTCGCGTTCGCGTCGTAAACCTCGGAGATGGCGATCGCGATGCCGTACTGCGCGGCGTACTTCTCCAGCTGGGCCTTGCCCGCGTTGCCGAAGCCGGTATTCGCGGCGAGGACGCCGATCTTCTTGATGCCCAGGTCGTTCATGGTCTTGTAGATCCACTCGGTGACGTAATTGTCCTTGGGCGGCACCTTGAAGATGAACTTGGCAACGGGGGTAGTGATGGTCTCGGCCGAGGCGCAGGATATCAGGACCACGCCGGATTTCTGGCAGATGTCCTTGATGGCGAGGGTCTCGCCCGAGGTCGTCGGCCCGATGATCGCCGCGACCTCGTCCTCGTCGATCAGCTGCTTCGCGAAGGAGATCGCCTTCTCCGAGCTGCCGCCGGAATCCTTGACGATGAGTTCGACCTTACGGCCGAAGATGCCGCCGGACTCGTTCATCTCCTCGACCACCATCCTGGCTGTCTTCTCCTCGGGGGCGCCGAGGTTGGAGGCGGGGCCCGTTACGGCGAAGATCGCCCCGATCTTGATCGGCTCGCCGCCGGGAGCAGCGAAGGCGGAAGCCGCGAAGAGCGCCGCGAGCGCGATGGCGGCGGAGAGCCTGGCGATACGACCCGTGGACATGGGAAGCCTCCTCGGCCGAGGCCGTCGGCGGCCCGGGCCCCGCGGCCTCCCGCCCTGCGCGAGGCCGCTCGAAGATGATAGTGCCGCAAGTCGGCGCGTAACTATAGAAAGGAACGAGCCCGAGGACAAGTACCGCCTATCCTAGCATAGAGTCGGGAATCGGGCGAGCGCGCGAAAACCGCGGTCGGCGAAGCGGAGATGCCCGGGACGCGCCCGAAGGGCGAGCTAAATGCGCGCGGCCGGGAGCTAAGTCCCGGCCGCGCCGCCCCGCGGCTTCCGTCCCGTCCCTACTTATACAGCGCGAACTTCCCCTTCTTCACCGTCAGCATGACGATCGAGTCCATCGCCAGGCCGTTGTGGTCGTCCTTCGAGAAATTGAAGACGCCCGCGGTGCCGGAGAAGCCCTTAAGGGACTCGATGGCGGCGACGATCCTGTCGGCCTCGAGGCTCTTCGCCCGCTCGATCGCGGCGAAGAGGACGGTGATCGCGTCGTAGGCGTGGCCGCCGAAGGTGGAGGCTTCCTCCTTGTACATGGCCTTGTAGAGCGCGGCGTACTTCTGCAGGAGCTTCTTCTGGGGATTCGAGTCCGGGAGCTCGTCGGCGACCAGGAGGCGGCCGCAGGGGAAGATGATGCCCTCCGCCGCCTCGCCGGCGGCCTCGACGTACTTGATGTTGCCGAAGCCGTGGCTCTGGAAGAGCTGCTGCTTCATCTTGAGCTGCTTCATGTTCTTCGCGACGATGGCCTGGGCCGGCTCGATCGACCAGTTCA
>CAYPHO010000372.1:0-2811 GCA_964410245.1 uncultured Treponemataceae bacterium
TTTGCTACTCCGCGGGCGTAAGTGTGCTGAATAAAGCGGCGGGGCGCGGGCTTTCCCGCGCCCCGCCGGCAGGTCGGCAGGCGGCCGACTCTTACTTCTTCGCTCCGAATCTCTTTATGCGATCGTCGATAAAGGCCTGCATGGCTTTCTCGAAGTCCTCGGGCTTGCACTTCTTCAGGTTGGCTACGTAGTTGGCCCACTCCTTCTCGAAGTCCGCGGGCTTGGCCAGGATGACCTTGGGCAGGTCCCTAGCATAGGTATCCTGCATCTTGGTCTGCGCGAGCTTCTCGGGCGAGCCGTCGGCCGCGGGGAACTGCCAGGCGGGGTACCAGGCGGCGTTCGGCGGCGGATCCTTGTCCATCAGGTCGGACCAGCTGTACGCGCCGTAGGCCTTGAGGACCTGCTGATCCTCGGGGCGCAGGGTGCCGAGATAGAGGCTGGCGTTCTGGCGCATGGAGCAGGCGAGTCCGCCCTTGGTGAAGCGGCCCTCGAGCTTCGGAGCCGTGTTCCACCAGAGGTCGGCGAGGTTGTGGAGCTTCCAAGCAGTGTCGTCCCAGCGAGCGGCCTGTTCGGGAGTCTGCGTAGGCTGGCCAGACTTGTCGATGCCGTAGTCCTCGCCCTCGACGCCCCACTGGAAGATTTTCTGCCAGGCGGGGTCGAGCTGCGCGTCGAGGAATTTGATGATGCGGACGGGGTCCTTGGCCTTGATGCTGATGCCGTAGCCGCGCTGCAGGTTGGGAAGGGTCTGATCGCGCCAGTGCGGCTTCACGGACTTGTCGAAGACGATGGGCAGGGGCATCATCGTCTCCCAGAGGCGGTTCTGGGCAACGAGGGCCTTGTTCGCGTCCTGGAACTGCCAGTACTGGTCGTGCACGCCCAGGACCTGGCCGTTGGAGAGCTTGGCCATGTACTGGTCGTAGTTGTCGGTGAAGGACTCGCGGTCGATAAGGCCCTTCTGGTTCATCTGGTTCAGGAGCTTGTACCAGCGCTTGGCCTCGGGGCCGTAGAACTGGACGCGGTACTTGCCGGTCTTCGGGTCGACGATGCCGTCGCCGTCGTTCGGGTAGCCGGCGAGGAAGGGCGGCGGGTTGCACAGGTTGAACTTGTGCCAGTCGTAGGTCAGGATCGAGAAGCCGATGGTCGGCTTGCCGTCCTTGGTCTTGGGGTGCTTGGCCTTGTACTTGGCGATGAGGTCGAAGTACTGGTCGATCGTCGTGATCTTCGGGAAGCCGAACTCCTTCATGACTTGCTTCTGGATGAACATGGCGGGGCCGTAGTATTCGGTCTGAACGTCGACGTTCTCTGGGATGCCGTAGTCGACGAGGCAGTATACGTGCCCGTCCTTCTCGTGCATCTTGGCCCAGGTGATGGGGTTGGACTGGTAGTGGCGCTTGAGATTGGGGGCGTACTTCTCGATCAGGTCCTCGAGCGGGATGCAGGCGCCCGCGTCTATGAACCTGGGAGAATTGATATGCAGCAGGTCCGGGTAGTCCTCGCCCGCGATCATGACGCCGATCTTCTGGTCGGCCTCGCCGACGGCGATGTCCCACTTGAACGTGACGCCCAGCTTCTCCTTGATCAGCTTGTAGGCGCGGTTGTCCTCGGGCGGGATGGGGAATTGCGTGTTGACGGTGAAGACTGAGATCTCGATGGGCGGCAGCTTCGTCGTCGGGAGCTTGTCCACCGGCTGCGCGACGATGGGCAGCGCGGCGATGAACATGGCCGCGGCGAATAACAGGATCGCTCTTTTCATTGCTTCCTCCGATTCGTGATTGCCCGGCTTGGGAGAGTCCCGCCCGGGCATGCCTAGGTTAGGACCTCCGTGGCGATCGGGGAATCGGACGATGTCTTGAGATGGGTATATGGCATTGTACTTATAGGGTATGAGCGAAGCCGTTCCTGACGGGGTCGGCCGGGTCCTCGTCAGGAACGGCTCAGGGGCGAGGCCAGAGCCAGAGTATCGCGGTGACGAGGCGCGGGTAGAAGCGGGATCCCAAGGCCCTTCCCGTCGACGAGTCGATCTGGTCCGTCGCCGCGAAGTCGGCGCAGCCGGTGCGAAGCCATCGAGCGTGAACGGCGTCCCGCGCGGTCCGCTCGCCGGCGAGGCCGAGTACCTTCTCGGCGGCGTACTGGCATAGGACGATCTTCGAGATCCATGTGTTCTTATCGGACGAGGACAGCTTCCACCCCCCGGACGAGGCGTCCAGGCAGTATCCCGGCGCCAGCGCGGTATCCAGGTGCCGCCGCAGCGCGGAGATCAGTGCGCCGTAGGGGCCGTCGGGATCGAGGGCTCGAGCGGCCCCGCAGAGGCCCGGGTATACGAGCCCCTCGACGGCGGGAAGGACGACGGCGCGGTTGTCGCCCTCGAAGACGGCCGGGATGTATCCCTCGTCCTCGAGCATGCGGCCCGCGATCGCGGCGGCGGCGGACGCGGCCGATTCGGCGGCGGCGGCGGATTCGGGCGAGCTTCCGCCGTCTATGCGCTTGAAGAGCTCTTCGAGGCAGACGAGGGCGGACCATGCCTTAACCGCGCCGTAGAGGCCGTTGCGCGCCTGCCCGAGGCTGATATCGATGGAGTCGTAGGTGGTGATCTCGGCGCCGCCCGAGCAGCGGTCCGAGTCGCGGTCCATGATCCCGTCGCCGTTCGCGTCGCGGGCGCGTATGGACTGAAGGCAGGCGGCGAGGACGGCGCGCCTGGATTTCGCCCAGGGGGCGCCGCCCGCGAGGCTCGCGTAGACGCAGGCCGTCAGGGTCCAGTTGAGCGTTTCCTCGTAGCTCATGTAGCTGAAGCAGTCGGACAGCCGGGGCATC
>CAYPHO010000373.1:0-2802 GCA_964410245.1 uncultured Treponemataceae bacterium
AGGGCGAGTCGGCACGCGCCAAGCAGCTGGAGCGCGAGCTCGAGTGGGTTCATATGAGCGCGAAGGGCCGGCACGCGAAGTCGAAGGCGCGCATCGAGCGCTACGAGAAGCTCGCGAGCGAGGAAGGCAAGGAGAAGGTCAAGGAAGCCAAGCTCTTCCTGCCGGTCGGCCCGCGCCTGGGCAACGTGGTCGTCAAGGCCGAGGGAATCGCCAAGGGCTACGACGACAAGCTGCTGTACGATAACCTGTCATTCGAGGTCCCGCCGGGGGCGGTGGTGGGCCTTATCGGCCCTAACGGCGCGGGCAAGACGACGCTCCTGCGCATGCTGACCGGCCAGGAGAAGCCGGACAAGGGCAGTATTAAGTTAGGCGATACCGTCAAGCTGGGCTACGCGGACCAGATGCGGACCAAGCTCGATCCGGAGAAGTCGGTGTGGGAGCAGCTGTCGGGGGGCCTCGACATCATCAAGATCGGGAAGCGCGAGGTGCCGAGCCGGGCCTACTGCTCGTGGTTCAACTTCTCGGGCACGGACCAGTCGAAGAAGGTCGGGGTGCTGTCCGGCGGCGAGCGCAACCGCCTGAACATGGCGATGATGGTGCAGGACTGCCCGAACGTCCTCCTCCTCGATGAGCCGACGAACGACCTGGACGTCAACACGATGCGCGCCCTCGAGGAGGCGCTGGACGACTTCGCGGGAGCCGCCCTGGTCGTCAGCCACGATCGCTGGTTCCTGGACCGAGTGTGCACGCACATCCTGGCCTTCGAGGGCAACAGCGAGGCGATCTGGTACGACGGTAACTTCACCGAGTTCGCCGAGTGGCGCCGCAAGCAGCTGGGAACCGAGGCCGATCGTCCGCACCGGATAGTCTACAGGAAGCTCGAGAGGTAGGGCGGATAGCGATGGCCGGCCTGCTGATCGACACCCACGTCCATTCGAAGTTCTCGATCGACGGGCAGTCGACGGTAGAGGAGATGGTCATCGCCGCGATCGAGAAGGGCGTCGGAGTCCTCTGCTTCACCGAGCATTACGACTGCGATCCGGCGGATCCGGGCTTCGGCTTTTTCGACTACGAGGCCTTCAGCGCCGAGATCGATCGCGCCCGCGATGCGTACTCGGGCAGGATCGAGATCCTGAAGGGCATCGAGTTCTCCGAGCCGCACCTATACGGGCGGGAGCTCGAGCTCTGTAATTCGCGCGACTTCGACTTCATCCTGGGGAGCGTGCATTTCGTCGTCGGCGAGGCGACGGCCGAGGGGCGCCGCCCTTCGGCCGACGAGCTCGATGACATCTACGAGCGGCACTACCTGGAGACGCTGGCGGCTTGCCGGTGCGGCGGCTTCGACGCGCTGGCGCACATCGATCTTCCGACTCGCTACCTCGACGGGCGGCGCGAGCCGGCGGCGCTCATCGAGGAGGTCCTGGAAACCATGGTCGCGATGGGCATCGCGCTCGAGGTGAACACCTGGAGCCTGCGCAAAGGCCGGGCCGAGGGCTCGCCGACCGCGGCTATCATGGATGCCTACGCGGCCTGCGGGGGAAGCTTCGTCACGATGGGCTCGGACGCCCACTGCGCGAGCGATGTCGCGGCATGCATGACGGAGGCTGAAATCGGCGGCCTCGCGCGGTGCTTCTACCGAGCCAGGAAGCGAGCCGCGGCGTAGGGCCGCCCGTGCCTTTCCCCGAGCCTCGATCCATGGGATAATCCGATTACGGGCGGCGGAATCGCCCTCGCGGAGGTCCTATGCTGGAAGTCAGGAGACGCAGGTTCGAGGGCATCGATCCCAAGTCGTGGGAGCATCCCGCCGACACGGCGGCCTTGAGCGCGGTCAAGCAGCTCAAGGGCCTCGATGAGGTCATCAAGGTCATCATGTCCCTGACCTCGGAGCGTTCCCTGAAGCTGATGGTCCTGGCCTCGACGGTCAAGGTCACCGAGAATCAGTATCCTCGCGTCAATCGGATCGTGAACGATCTTGTCGAGACCTTCGACTGGGACTACAAGCCGACGGTATTCCTGACCCAGAGTCCCTACCTCAACGCGGGCGTCCTCGGCGTCGACGAGCCCTTCATCCTAATCAACAGTTCGATCATGAAGGAGTTCGACGATAAGGAAGTATCCGCGATCGTCGCTCACGAGATGGGCCACATCATGAGCGGCCATTCCCTGTACAAGACGATCATCTGGCTCCTGACGAACATCTCGCTGAAAGTCCTGCCGATCCCCGAGATCCTCATCTACGCGGTGATCGCCGCCTTGGCCGAGTGGAACCGCAAGAGCGAGCTTTCGGCCGACCGGGTCGAGCTCCTGGCCCTGCAGGAAGAGGCAACCAGCTACAATATCCTGATGAAGATGGCCGGGGCCGAGGACTTGAGCCAGGTGAACCTGAACGAGTTCTTCCTGCAGGCCCAGGAATACGAGGACCAGAAATCGGTGGTCGACAGCATCCACAAGATCCTGAACCAGCTGTGGCTCTCCCATCCCTATCCTGTGGTGAGGCTGCAGGAGCTGAAGACCTGGGCTTCCTCGGGCCATTACCGGAGCATCCTGGAAGGCAATTACCTTCGCAGGGGCTACCACGAGTCCAAGGTCGACGAGGACGTGAAGGCGGGCTACGAGTTCTACAAGGACAGCTTCGAGTCGACCGACGATCCGGTCCTCGGCTTCATCGGAGGCTTGGGCGCGGAGCTTGAGAAGGCGTCGGGCCAGATCGCGAAGGGCATCGAGAAGACCGCCAACGAGATCAAGGATAGGCTTAAGGAAGCCTTTAATAGGGACGAGCCGGCGGATTGATCGGAGCGCGGG
>CAYPHO010000374.1:0-794 GCA_964410245.1 uncultured Treponemataceae bacterium
AGTCAGCATGATGCAGTCCATGCAGCAGATGGCCCAGATGTTTGGCATGCCGCTGCCTGGAATGATGCCCAGCAACATTACTCCAGGTATTCAGAGTAATCCAATATCGGCGGAACCACCGCCAATCGAGAAACATACTATTAATGAATGGGAGGGAAGATAATGTTTGATTTCATGAATATGGCCGGATCGCCCCAGGCCAGGGAGATGCTTTTCAAGATGATGAGCCGGCAGATGGGCAATGTCCCGCCGGATGTCAGGGAAGCGATAGCCCGGGTTGAAGTATCCATCAAAAGAAATGAAAGAGGCTTTGAGTTGCATTTAGGTCAAAGCGACAATGCCAGGGTAGAAAAAATGCTGAAAGAATCTACGGAAAACTGGATAGATCTTCTCAGCCGGGGGTTCCAGGCCGTGGGTTACAGGGTCAAGATCTATGAATAGCAGTCTAGCGCCGGTCCAATATATGGTATTCCTGGCGTTATTCCGGATGTCCTATGAAATGACCAATATACGGAGGCAGCCTCCGGCCCAGATAAGCTACCTGATTCAAAGAGATACTCCGGATGAACCGATCAATGCCCGTCAAAAAGAATGGGCGGATAAAGCCATCCAGAAATACGCGGCTGCCCAGGACAAGAAATGGCAAAGGTGGAATGAAGCCATGTTCGAGAAGGTGAACTGATGCCCATCCTGGTGGAAAGAAAACTTTTCAAGACCGGTGAAGGCGCCATCGCGGTTACCTTGCCCAAAGCTTGGACCAATTACTATCATCTGAAGCCGGGAGACAAGGTCGA
>CAYPHO010000374.1:804-2795 GCA_964410245.1 uncultured Treponemataceae bacterium
TTCAAGCATAGTATAGCATAGTTCTTAACTTCCGATGAATATATAACAATTCTATAAATCTTTCTAGACTTGACGCTCCATTCCGGCTGGTATAGGCTTAGATTAAGCCCTGAGAGCTTAATGGTAGTAGACGGTCTCTCAGGGCTTTTCTATTTACCACAAGCTCCAGGGCTTCAAAAAGGGGTTGGCAACCTGGACCGAAAAGGTTCAAGGCTAACCCCTTTTTCCTTTCGGACAGGCTGCTGCCCCGCGAATACTCCCGGCCGCGACCGGGACCGATATCTTAGCAGGAGGTGCCCATATGGGTAAATACGCAAGCTGGAATGAATTTGAAAAGAATGTCCCGATCACCTACCAGGAGAAAGCTACTCCCGAATCCTACCGTACCGGGATGAACGGGATTGCCCCGTCCGGCCTCAAAGTCAAAGAGGGACGGGTCAAGCACTATGGCGATGGTGTGGATGGGAAGGGTGATATCATGGTTTCCGGCTACAAACGCGCCATGTTTGAATAGCCCTACCAGCTTGATGCCTCTTTGTTGCAGAACTTATATTAACTGACCGGCCGCCGTCGCGGCGGCGGCCGGGACTATTAAACCAGAAGGTATCAAGCGGTTATGGACTCAATGATTAAGTACATTTCAGGAGGATGGGATGTTTAAACCACAACAGATCACCGGGCCGGTAGCGCCCGCCCAATATACTACCCAGCAGGTCAGCGGACCCGGCTCGTATTACCCGCTGCAGACCGGCACCGACATGTCCAGCATATTTTCATCGATGATGCCGATGATCATGATGATCATGATGATGGCGATTCTGATGCCCATGATGAAGGGCATGACGGCGTCCGCCAAAGATTAACCCGGAAAATAAACCATTTTTTGAAATCAGGAGGAAACTAAATGTTTCAGACTCAACAGTTTGCCGGCCAGCAAATCCGGCCTCAGCAATATTCTTACGGTACGGTAAGCGGCTATTATCCGCTGCAGACCGGAACCGACTTTTCCAGCATTTTTTCATCCATGATGCCGATGATCATGATGATCATGATGATGGCGATATTGATGCCCATGATGAAAAACATGACCGGTAGTTCCAAGTCCTAGACCAGGCAAAAGCTATTAAGGAGGTTTAATCCATGAAAGAGAAATTTGTACCTCTGCAAGTGGCCGGACAGCGTCCTCCTAAAGGTTGGGTGCCTCCCCTGGGACAGGAACTGAACCTTCTGGGTGTCTTTGACAATGATTCCGGTTACTGGATGGGGTTGCCGCTGCAGGTTCTGCGGGAAGCTTTGCTGACCGCTGAATCCCTGCATACCGAAGACCGCATTGACGAGCGGGATAAAATCGAGGTCACTGTTCCCGATGCTTCGGCCCAGGATACCGTGAAGACCCAGGAATTTGAAGTGCCTTCCGGTGAAGTCTGGTATCTCAACCGTCTGAATCTGGTTACGGAAGCCGAAGTCAGCGGCAATGTCCGCGTCTCCAAGTTCCCCCAAACCAATTCAGTGGAAAAGAAATATTTGGGAACTGACCTGGCCGCCAGCCAAGACGTAGATTACGATCTGACTAGTCCCGGTCAACTGGGAGCGGATCTGAGGCTCATCGGAGGCGATAAGCTGACCGTGGTCGCCACAGTCACCGCTGTAGGCGGTACTACCGCCGCGCGTAAAGTAACCCTGAATATCTACGGCCGGAAAGCCAGGAGACTGGTATAGCGGCATAAGGAGGTAATCCTATGCCCTATACCATGGTTCCACCCGGATATAGGGCCGTCTTAATCGGACAGGCCGTTGCAATCGAGGAACTGGGCACCTTCGCCCCACTTGAAGAAAGTTCGGCTGAAGGTGCTCTCTTCTTAATGAGGCTCGATTTTGCCGAGACCCCGTCTACAGAAGCCCTTTCTCAGCTCGAACAGGCGTTTATCGATGAGGGAGTTGAAATGTGGCCGGGGTACAGCCATATCGTCTTTGCCGATGTCGATCAGCCA
>CAYPHO010000375.1:0-2794 GCA_964410245.1 uncultured Treponemataceae bacterium
ATCAAGTTTAACCATTCTTCCAGTATTCTTGAATGTCAGAAATGCATCATTTATTTAAGTATAGGAAAATTATCCTTGAATTTCAGAATTTCAAAGCAGTTTATAAAGCAGGGTATTAAACATCCCTTAAAAAATCTGAAACCTGTTAAAATTGTGGGTTTTTAACATCTGTATTTCAAAGTATACCTTCATTATGACCAAAATAGATATTTCTTGACAAAAATAATGTTAAGCTTAATATCTCAATAATTCTTTTTCCTGATGAATCTGTTCTGATGTTTTAAATACATTCTTATGAACAACTTTCTGTAATACATTTCTGATCATTTAATTATCTTGTTTTACTGGTATTATTAATAAACTGTGTTGTTGGATGCCCAATTGCTCAAGCTAATTGAACCATCATAATGTTTAGAGTCTTGTACAACGTTTTGTATAAAACAATTTCTGTCTCAAGTTTAGCTAGGCAGTATAACAGCTTAGCATGTCGTTAGAGTGCCTGTTTACCAGGTAATTTAACACTAATCCATTCATATTATTTAATAAGGAGGACACATTATGTATCGAAGCATTCTTTTTTGCATCGTCGCACTTTTTGTGGTCTCTACGCTGAGCGCACAAGTTCCGAGCACAGTAGAGCGAGACCTAATCAAGTTGGAGAACGATTGGACCACGGCTTGGCAATAAAAAGACTCTGCCTTTCTAGAGAAGCTATGGGCGGATGAATACCTGAGTACAGATATTGACGGCACCACATATACAAAATCTCAGAATCTAGCCAACGTTCCCGACAAGGAATCTAGTATAACATCCTTTGCCCTAACTGACCTTATAATTCATTTGTACGGCGACACGGCCGTCGTGACCGGTATCAATACGAACAAGTCGACGTTCAAAGGGAAGGACTCGAGCGGTGCGTATCGGTTCACTGATGTGTTCGTGAAACGAGATGGTCGATGGCAGGTTGTTGCCACACATGCTTCATTAGTGACGAAGAAGTAGTCTTGATTGAACTATAGAGCACAGCTTCACGAAGGCGCTGTAGCAAACTCGGCCATAGTGCGAAGTGTTTCAATTAACACCTCCTGTGGGCTGTGCTGAGCTTAGGTTGTTAAAATTACTGGTATCATCTCAGTATTATATCATTGAAAGTAATTATGATATGTTGAGGAGAGATTCAATTCAAGCATACTTGCATGAACATGAACTGTTTATAGAGTAAGATTAATTCCACAATACAACTGGTATCCTTGAAAAATTCAGACCTTGAATACTCAAGGTTCGGATAATTATACTTGAATTTCAAGTTATAGCTTATTTGGAAAGTCTTTTCTTGAATAATACTTATGACTATGGCAAATTGTAGTAAATTAAATCTCTAAAAAGTATTTCCAAGAAAAAACAGTTTTATTGATAACTCCCGAAATGGGATGTTATCCAGTTCGTAAATAGCCATTTTTTTGCTTTTTTTGAAAATGGATAAGTGAATTGTTAAGTTAACCGGAAACGACTTAATAATTTGTTGTTATGCTGCTAACTATGATGCTTATTAGGAGGTATTGAAATGCCAAAAGTATCTATCACTTTGGAAGAACAATTATCCGATACTCGCTCTGACGAAGTCGCATATCGGTTAAAAATAGAAAACCTCGGTGTCAATAAAATCAGGCTTATCGACGTTCACCCACGTATACCTGAAGGAGTTGATTTGGTTGAGGTTAAGGATTCATCGGCTCAAGCTATAAAAACCAAACACGAAAAATTATGCACGGAACTTACTCAACTAGCTAAGGATCGGTTATTTTTAACTTCTAATGGGTTGCGAAAAAGAATTGTCGAAATATATAAAGAGCTATTAAAAGAAATAATTCAAGATCTTAATACTATATGGCGCCCATATCTGGGCCTGTTTGCTGGGCGCTTTATAAAGCAGATTGAAAGGAAACAGGCTCAATTAACTGCTCTATATTTCAAAATTGAAAGTGCTGATGATGCACGGATAGCATTCCAGAAATGGTACAATAATGCCGAGGAAAAATCAGATACTAATTTCGAAATGTTCAAAGCAAAACTTGAACAGTTAGAGCATATTGAAAAGTCGATTGGCACTGATACTAGTTCAACAGCTATTGCCACTATTGAACCAGAATCCTTTTTTGCAGCAACCTATATCCTCCGATTTACAAGAAGTGCTATTAATCCTAAAAAATTTACGTTTACTGTTGATGCAAATGTTGCTGATGATGATAAACCAGAAGTTTTTCTTTATGCAGCTACAACTTCTTTAATAATAAGTCCCAGGCCATATATACTCTCTATGATTACTGTGGTATCAGCACTGCTTGGTGTCGCATTGAAATTTTCATTTGAAAACAGATCAGGACAAGAAGTTGAGAAATTCTTTTGCGAGCTTGGATCATTGTTAGTCACTGGTTCCGGAATTTCTGCGATTATCTTGGCGCTATTGTTATTCAATATCTATGAATACACAGACATTGGAAAAAATATTAAAATTGGCGTTGGATGGCGCAGTGCTCTTCTAATTGGTGTCTTGTGTGGTTTGTTTTCTGATCGTATCATGGGGGCATTGAAAGTTTTGATAGGCGCGTAATATCAGCATAAGTTGGCATAACAAGACTAATTCAGCCGACGCAAAAAGCAGCGCGGCTGATTAACGGCGTTAAAAAGTACGTATATCGCCTCATTGAAGGAAATGCTTTAGGTATGATACCGATAACCCAATTCAACAATACTTGCATAATACTTGAGTTCCGATAATTCACCTATACATATG
>CAYPHO010000376.1:0-2786 GCA_964410245.1 uncultured Treponemataceae bacterium
CGGCTAATAACCCAACTAACGCAACAAGGTTTTAAGGTAAGCGGATATGCTAGAGTATCGAGGGAAGGCATCAGACTTTGGTGCTTTCCTTGAGCGAAACGTTAACCGTGTTGGTTATCTGATTGGAACTCGTGGTCAAAAGTGTACGCAGGCCATGATCGATTCTAGGCTTGCCAGCACGGCCTACAAACCGTATTGGGACAACATAAGGGATTATGCCGCCCAATGGCTTGGCAAGGTTGTAGCAGACTGTGAGGGTATCTACGACATGTTCATGAACGGCGGCGAGTGGGATAAGCCATTGACCACGTTCAAGTATGCCGATACGAACACGGACGGTCAATATAAACTTGCTGTCAGCGAAGGATTGCTTTATGGCGACATTTCCACAATGCCAAAAAACGAACCGTACCCGATTGCTGTACACATGCCGGGTCACGTTGGGTTCTTTTACAAAGGAATTGTTTACCAGTCAATAGGACATCGGCGAGGGTTCATTACAACAACTTTAGGTGAGCTTGTCAACGGCAAGACGTGGGCAAGATGGTATTGCATTCCTTATCTGGATTATTCCGATGGCGCAAGCGGAGGCGGCGAAATGGTGACATTAAAATATGGCGAAACAAGCACGGCAGTAAATGATCTGCAAAAGAAACTGATGACCGCATACGGCAAGCTGGTTGGAGATGACGGAACTGTTTATCTGCCGGGGCAGGAAACAAATTACTACGGTACGGCAACAAAGAATGGCGTGCTTGCTGTCCTGCAAGAATACGGCCTGCCCGGAGATGGGAAAACGTTTGATGAAATCGCTTCGGCGGCATTGACGTTCAAGCTGGCTGGAATAATGCCTTCTACCGGAATAACGCAAGAAATGCTGGATGCTGAAAAGGCAAAAGTCGCCACGTTGTCAGATCAAGTTGTAGACCTTGACAAGCAGTTGGCGCAAGCAGTTCGTGACTTTATTGTTTTACAAGCAAAAGCAGACATAGACGCAGACAAGCTTGCAGAACTGAAAGCAATGAAAGCAAGGGAAGCGGCAATATTGTCGTAGCTATTCTTTGTGCTTGATTTCGTCGAAGTATTCCTTAAACACTTTTGCGGCGCTTTCAAGCACATATTCCGTTGTGACGCTATCGCAAACACGGCCTTTGTCAAAGGGGCATCCTACGCAGGTTGCCCCATATTGTTTGCAGAAATGATCTCTGTCACACCACATTGTTACAAGCAACATCTTTTCCAATACTCTTGCTGTCATTGCTTACTTCCCCCACTCTCGCAGAAATAATTCTATGCGTGGCTCTTTTGCTGAAAAGTATATCCGGCTACCATCTGTATTGTTTATTACACGATGCTTGCTTGATTTGATAATACCGCAATATACAAGACAATCCAATAGCGATTCCAAGTATGCCGGTAAACTTCTTCCTTCTTTTGTACTGCAATAAAACCTTGCTGTCAGTTGACATTTCAAATCTATCGGCAAGTCAATGTGTATCGGTATGTTTGACGCCTCAAATGCGTCTGCAAAGTCTTGCAAGTACTTAATGTATGCCGGGGAGTCTACAACGATCATGTTTCCGTCTTTGTCTTTGCTTACCACTTGCGATTCAGGCTTATCCATCGGGTTAATCGCAACGTTCATGTAACACAAATGCCTGCCGTATGTAACAGATTGGAAGTTTTTGTCATAAAACTGCTCGTTGCAAATGCGTATGATGTCGTCACAAACAGACTCCGGCAATGAGCGTGTAATATAGTCGCCGTTTGCATCGTACACTCCACAGCCGATGGCAGGGCTATCCTTGTCCGGACGTATTATCATTTTGTATAGAGGCAAAGCAAGATGTTCTTTCATGAAGTGTTACCTCTCAATTTCTCAAAGTCTGAATTTTGTATTATTCGCTTTACAGTCCCCAAACAGACATCGCCCATTTAATCCAAGTCGCTATGCTTATGATAACAAGCCCTGCCAATATTGCAAGGATTATTACTGCAACAATCCATTGCCCTATTGTGTAATGCCGCTTTTCAGAATCTTTCTTGTCAAATAAATAGTATTTCATAATCATTCCTCGCTTTCACTGAAAATCTCTGCATTTGACTTTTGTGATGATTCTCGCGCCGCTTCTGGACATCAACTCAACTGCCGGACGCAACACAAGCCCCTCTGCATCTGCCGTGCCAAATTGAGATTTAAAGCCCCGCTTGACGTATTTGATTGCCTCGTGGATCGTGCCGTGGCAAATAACAACGGGTGGATTTGTCCCTATCTTTTCGGCGATTCCTGCTACATCGTCACGCTTCAGCCACCAGTTACCAACTTTGACGTCAAACAGATAAAAGTCCACATCGTTTTGGATGTAGTTGCCTCCGCTCTGAATCTTGTAGCCAAAACCCTCCCCATACAGACAAGCGTCTGTTTCACCAAACACAGCCGCCAGTTTTTCAGCGGGGAATAGCAAGTTGAGTTTTGCCAAAAGATGCTTTGGTATATCCGCCTTGTCTGTTTTACCGCCGAATTTAACTTCTCCGCCAACATACATAACCCTGATGTTTGTGCCGTCAATCTTTTCCGTCCATTCCCATTGATTGTTTTGCAGATACGCAATTTCAGGCTCCGCAAACTCGCCAATGATAAATGGATTATTAGGCTTTGTCATGTCCCTTTTGTAAATTGAATTTATTTTGTGATACTCGTTCATCTATCTCACCCCCATAATCTTCCAGTACCAGCGCAAAGGCCACGGAGCGAGGCGGTTGAACGCCTCGCTGTATGCCGCTGA
>CAYPHO010000377.1:0-2748 GCA_964410245.1 uncultured Treponemataceae bacterium
CCTCGACAAGATGATATCAGCGTCCCCGGACATCGCGCTAATAGCACTCGGCTGCCCCAAGCAGGAACTCCTGATGCATCGCTGGTTTTCTCGAGGCAATATGCCGGTGATGCTCGGCATCGGAGCGACTCTTGATTTCATCGCGGGCAAGGTCAAGCGCGCCCCGCCCTGGATGTCCCAAATAGGCCTGGAATGGGTATATAGGATCATCCAGGATCCCAAGCGGCTCGCGAGGCGGTACCTGATACAAGATTCGGCAATTGTCGGAATAATGCTGAGAACCATGCGACTGCCAAAAGATCAGCGTGTGGTCCTTAAGTAGGCGCCGTGGTTCTCCTATCTCGCGATTGGTCTTTCGATATGGATACGTGCAGGGGATAACTTGATAAGTGATGAAGTCGGCATAGTCGTCATCGGACGCAACGAAGGAGAGCGGCTCAGGGCATGCCTCGAGTCCCTGCGCGGGCGACGGCTGGTATATGTCGATTCGGCCTCTACAGACGGGAGCCCGGAGCTTGCTCGCTCATTCGGGGCTGAGGTCGTGGACTTGGATATGAGCAGGCCGTTCTCAGCCGCACGGGCGCGCAATGAAGGGTATTCCCGGCTTGCGGAGACGCCCGAGAGGGCCGCGTACATCCAATTCGTGGACGGCGACTGCGTCGTAGTCGAGGGGTGGCTCGAGACGGCCCGTGACTTCCTAAGGGAAAATCACGAATACGCGGCTGTCTCAGGGCGTCTCCGCGAGCGTTTCCCCGAACGATCGATCTACAACAGGCTCTGTGATATAGAGTGGGACAGCCCCGTCGGCGATGTGTCGGCCTGCGGCGGAATCGCGATGTACCGTACCGAGGCATTCGAAGGCGTCGGTCGTTTCGACCCGACCGTGGTGGCCGGCGAGGAACCGGAGCTCTGTCTGAGGCTTCGCCGCAAAGGATGGAAAATCCGCAAGCTGCCTTGCGAGATGGCGCTTCACGACGCGTCGATGACTCGCTTCGGGCAATGGTGGCGGCGCGCGATGCGCGGCGGGTACGGAGGCACGGATGTTTCTCTCCGTTTTGAACACGGCAAGGGCTTAAATTCGGACATGGTCCGTAGCGCCCGCATATGGGGAATCGGCTGGCCACTTCTAGTACTGGCGTCGGGATTCGCAGCGGGCATCACGGGCGGCCCAGGCCCCGCATCCGCGGCAGCGGCGGCAGCGTTCGCGCTGCTCCCGCTGCAGATGGCCCGGGTTGGCTTCAAAGCTTTCAGGCGACGCAGCGAGTTGAAGGCGAGCGCCGAGTACGGCGTCTTGATAATGCTCGGGAAATGGGCGCACCTGCAGGGACAGTCGCGATACGCGAAAGATGTCCGAAACGGCAAGCATCCATCGCTGATCGAATACAAATAGCCCCGACGGTATCTGATCGGCCCAAAAGGAGTCCGTCATGATTTCATTCCTTCCGGCGATCCACCTCGCGCGCCGCGCGGCGGGACTCCCGCGCCGGGAAGTGGTAGCGTGTGCGAAGAAGAAATGGACGATCGCGCCCGCGGAGAAATTCCTCGCACCCGCCGCCTATTTCCTTCCCGGGCAGCTCGACCGCGTAACCGGCATCAAATTCGCAACCGAGGACTATCGCCGCGAGGTCATCGGCGGACATGAAGTCGAGCATGCGGCTACTATCGGCTACCTCGTGGAAGGTGCGATAATCTCAAAGGGAGTGATCTACAAGGCCGATGCCGCCACGTTCCTGGCGAGCCGCCGCAGCCGGATACCCTCGTTCGAAATCGAGGACGAGATCGACAGGGGCGCCCTCTACGGCACGCCCGGCGGGATCCGCTATTTCGGGCAATGGCTCATCGACGACTGTATTACGTACCCCATGGCCGGCGCCGAGGGCACCCCGATCACCATCATGCATCACGAATCCCAGCATGTTTCGGACTACGAGAAGCTCCTCGGGATGAGCTCTCTTCGCGTCGGTAAGGCATATTTCCGCGAGCTGGTGATCTTCGACGATTTCGGGAAGAACGAGCACAAGCGGGATCGATTCAAAGCCGCTATCGCTCGCATAACGCCGAAAAGCGGCGTCTCACCGCACGAGGGCGTCTTTGTACTGAGAGGAAAGACCGGCACGCGAAGGATCCTCAAAAACGAGCGGGAGGTCGCCGAGCACCTCGCCAAGCATCGCGGCGTTCGGGTCATTGATCCCTTGATATGCACAGTCGACCAAATACTGAGGACCTGCGCCGGGGCGAAGTTTATAATTGGAGTCGAAGGCAGCCATCTCGTGCACGCGCTCATGACAATGACGCGGGAAAGCAGCGTCCTCGCACTACAGCCGCCGTTCCGCTTCGCGACCGCGCTTAAGGATGTCGCCGATTCCGTCGGGGCGAAATTTGGCTTCGTAGTCGGGCAACAGCAAGGACCCGATTTCGCAGTCAGCGCGGAGGAGATCGAGCGGACGATGGACTTGATGATCGCCGGGTCTCCATCAGGCTTATGAATGGCGGGCGCCAGTATTCGGTGGCGAAGAACCAGGAGGATTGAATCGTGACGAGTACCGCTCGACTTGACGGCGGCTGGAAGCAGCTGATTCCACGCCAAAAACTAATATGGGCCGAGGAGCAGATTCGCCCGGATAGCCGCTACCATACACGGATACTGACAATACGCTGTTCCCCGCGAATCGACGTTCTGAGATACAAGCAGGCCTGGCTCGATACTATCGCCGCGCACGACGTATTCCGGCTCGTCGTCGACGCTGA
>CAYPHO010000378.1:0-2730 GCA_964410245.1 uncultured Treponemataceae bacterium
AATCAACGCGAAGTCGATCATGGGCATCATCACGCTGGGAGCGGGCTTCGGCGCCTCGCTCCGCGTCATCGCGGAGGGCAAGGACGAGGAGGCGGCCGCGGCGGCCATCCAAGCCCTCTTCGATTCCCGCTTCGAGGAGGAGTAGCGCGCCGCCGGCGCGCGGCCGATGCCCAGGCCGCTGGCTCCCCGAGGGCATATCCTGCCCGATCTGGCCTCGGTCCTCGTCGTCTACGCCCTCGTCGCGGCCGGCTGCTCGATCTTCGCGTCCGAAGTCCTCTCCGGCCAGCCCGACTTCCCAGGCCTGTACGAGCGGCTGCCCATCGTCCTCCTCGCCCTCCTGCCGGCGGGGCTCCTGGCCTTCCTCGGCATCAAGGTCCGCTCGCTCGTAGCCGACCTCAAGGCGCGGCGCTACGGCTCGCGCCTGCGCCTCCGCCTATCCCTCCTGTTCCTCCTGTCGGTCGCGGCGGCCTCGGCGCCGCAGGGGCTCTTCCTCATTAGGCTCGCCACGGCCTCGCAAGCCGCCTCCTCGTCCAGCGCGGTGCGCGAGGCCCTGTCCTCGGGGCAGGATCTCGCGCTCGCGTGGTACGACGAGGAGCTCGCCCGGCTTGAGCGCGCGGCCGAGCGCGCGGCGGGCGCCGCCCCGGGAACGCGCGCCCAGGCCCTGCTCGGCGACCTCGCCTCGGTCGACCCGCGAATGGAGGCCGTCGAGGTATTCCGGGGCGGCGCGAGCGCGGACTTCGCGGGCCCCCAGGCGGACCGCCTCCCCTCCGCGCCGCCGGCCCCGGCGGCCGGGGCGCGGGGCCACCTCCTTCCCGTCTCGGCCGCCGGGGGGGCGAGCCTCCTGCGCTACGCGGCGCCCCTGCCGGGGACGAGGGACTTCGCGGTCCTCAGCCTGCGCCTGCCCTCCGGGCTCGAGGAGGCGGCCTCGGCGCTAGGGACCGCCGCGCGATCGGTATCGCTCCTGAAGGACTTCTCCTCGCGCTGGGCCGCGCTCGTGGCCGTGCTGTACGGTTTCCTCGCGTTACCCCTCCTGATCGTCGCGGTCATGCTGGGGACGGCGGCCGCCGATTCGATCGTCGAGCCGCTCTCGAGCCTCGACGAGGCCACGCGCCGCGCCGCGGCGGGCGATTTCGGCGCGCGCCTCATCGTGAAGCCCGGCGACGAGATCGGCGCTCTGGTCGCCTCCTTCAACCGCATGCTCTCGGAGATCGAGAAGTCCCGCGACGACGACGTCAGGCGCGGGAAGATAGACGCGTGGAAGGATATCGCCCAACGCCTCGCCCACGAGCTAAAGAACCCGCTGACGCCGATCCGCCTCGCCGCCGAGCGGGTCCTGCGGAAATGGAGGACGGACCCGGAAGCCGCCGCCGACATCGTCGAGCCGTCCATGCTCGCGATAGTCAGCGAGGTCGAGGGCATGGACTCGCTCCTGTCCGACTTCCGCTCCTTCGCCTCGCTTCCCGAGCCGCAGCGCGACTGGACCGGCCTGCGGGACCTGGTCGAGGACTCCGTCGCCCTGTACGCGGCTTCCTATCCGGGCATCTCCTTCGACCTCGCCGCGATCCCGGGGGGGATGACGCTCCGCGTCGATCGCGCCGCGATGAAGCGCGCGATCGGGAACCTCGTCGCGAATTCCATAGACGCGATGGGCGGATCGGGGAGGGTGGAGATCGGCGCCGATCTTGTTAAGACGGCCGAATCCCGCTATTGTAGGCTCAGGATCAGGGACACGGGCCACGGCGTGCGCGCGGAGGCGCGGGACATGATCTTCGTCCCCTACTTCACGACGAAGGACTCCGGCACGGGCCTCGGCCTCTCGATCGTGGAGCGGATCGTGTCGCAGCACGGCGGCGCGATCAGGTTCGAGTCCGAGGAAGGCGCGGGGACGACCTTCTTCGTCGACCTGCCGCTCGACAAGTGATTCGAAGCGGACAGCCTCGGCGCCTCGAGCGCCGTCGCGCCGCCAGGGGGTAAGTGCCGGATGGCGACGATTCTCGTGATCGACGACGAGCCCGGCATCAGGTCCGCGGTCCGGGACATACTCGAGGACGAGGGGCACAAGGTCAGCGTCGCCGAGGACGCGGTCGTCGGGCTGGAGATCATGGAGGCCGAGCGCCCCGACCTGGCGGTGCTGGACGTCTGGCTGCCCCGCATGGGCGGGCTCGACGCCCTGGCGAGGATGCGCGAGTCGCGCCCCGACATGGAAGTCCTGGTGGTCTCGGGGCACGGCACCATCGACATGGCCGTTCGCGCACTGAAGCTGGGAGCCTTCGATTTCATCGAGAAGCCCCTGTCCATGGATCGCCTCTTGACCGCCGCTCGAAACGCCCTCGAGGTCGCCGCGCTGAAGCGGGAGAACCGCGACCTGCGGCGCGCCGCCGCCGCCCCGCTGGAGGTCGAGCCATTGGTCGGATCCTCCGAGGCGCTGGCCGAGGTGCGCGAGCTGGTCGAGCAGGCGGCGGCGAGCGACGCCCGCATACTCATCACCGGGGAGAACGGCACGGGCAAGGAATTGGCGGCCCGGCAGATCCACGCCAAGGGCAGGCGCGCGGGCCGCCCCTTCGTCGAGGTCAATTGCGCCGCCATCCCGGACACGCTGCTCGAGAGCGAGCTCTTCGGCCACGAGAAGGGAGCCTTCACGGACGCCGTATCCCGTAGGTCGGGAAGATTCGAGGCGGCCGACGGCGGCACGCTCTTCCTGGACGAGGTCGCGGACCTCTCCCTCCCCGC
>CAYPHO010000379.1:0-2708 GCA_964410245.1 uncultured Treponemataceae bacterium
CGACGGCCTCCCACTGGCCACCCTCAACGTCAAGGACTACGCCGACTTCGCCGAGCACCACGGCCTCCGCCTGCTGACGAACTACTGACACCTCGGGTCCACCGGGGGCGCGGGCCATGACGGTCGCCGCTATGCAGGGAAGGGCCGCGTTCTTGTTGCCCGAGGCGCGGATGCGGCCCTTGACGGGGAAGCCCCCCTCGATTCGGTACGTATGCATGGATGCACTCTATGCCCCGCGCGGTCCCCTAGTCAACGACGCCGGCCCGCCGGTCGGCGGCCGCGCCGGAACGCGTCGTCCTTGCGCCCGGAGTGCCCCCGGAGTATCATTATCCCATACTCCGGACGCCGGGACGCCGCTCGGCTTCCCGGACGGCCGCTCGCGAGGAACGCATGACCTACAAGCTTGACGGAGCGAAGTTCCAGACGATGGAAGAGCTGATCGAGGCGCTTTATCCGCTCTACTCCGACCGGATGAGCGAGGAAGAATTCCGCAAGTACGCCGAAGAGAACGCTGAGAAGCAATAATCCGATGGGAAGCGGCACGGCGAGCGAGGGCGCGGCGGCGCGGCACGCGGCGCGGACGAGGCTGAACCACATCGTCGGCTACGGCGACATCCTAAGGCAGGACGCCTCCGAATCGGGGCGGGCGGACCTCGCCGCGCTCTTCCAGGAGATCGGCGCCTCGGCCCTCGCCCTCCGGAATCCTCTACTCGAGGCCCTCGGCGGGACCGCCGAGCCGGGCGGGACCGCCGAGCCGGGCGGGACCGCCGAGGGGGAGATCTACGCCCTCCTCTACAGGCTCATCGCCCTGGTGCAGGACGCGAAGGAGAAGGCGGCGCGCGGCTCCGTCCCGCTCTCCGTCGACGTCGAGAAGCTGCTTTCCGCGGCCAACGGCATCCTCGAGCTCCTCGAGGTCCGCGGCGCGGCCGAGGACGGCGCGCGCGCGGACTCGATCGCTCCCGGGGCCCGCGTCGACGAGATTCCGCCCTCCGAGAGGCCCGGGCGCGTCCTCGTCGTGGACGACGACCCCTTCACGCGCGACCAGCTGGTGCGCTACATCGAGCGGCTCGGCCATCGCGTGCGCGCCGCATCGGACGGCATCAAGGCGCTGGAGCTCCTCCGCGGCGAGCCCTTCGACGTCGCCCTCATAGACATCATGATGCCCGGCATGAACGGCTACCGCCTCCTGGAGAGCATCCGCGAGGACGAGGAGCTCAAGGAGACCTACGTCATCGTCATCTCCGCCCTCGACGATACGCAGAGCATCGCGCGCTGCATCCAGCTGGGAGCGGAGGACTACCTGCCGCGCCAGTTCGAGCCGATCATCCTCAAGGCGCGAATCGAGTCCTGCCTCGAGAAGCGGAGGCTCAAGGCCGAGCAGGCCCTCTTCGTCGGCGCCCTCGTCGAGACCCAGGACAGGCTGCGCTCGGAGCTCATGAGGGGCGCCGCCTACGTTCGGAGCCTCCTGCCCGCGCCCCTGCGGATGCCCGGGCTGCGCGCGGACTGGACCTTCATCCCCTCGGCCTCGCTGGGCGGCGACGTGTTCGGCTACCACTCCCTCGGCGGGGAGGAGATCGGCGTCTCGGCCGGCAAGGTCGCGATCTACCTCATCGACGTCTCGGGCCACGGCATCGAGTCGGCCCTGTACTCGGTGACGCTGATGAATCTCCTGAAGACGCAGGCCCTGCGCGACGCGGACTACGACGAGCCGTCCTCGGTGCTCGCCAGGCTGAACTCCGCGTTCAAGATGGAGGAGCAGAACAACCTCTACTTCACGGCCTGGTACGGAGTATGGGACCCGGCGAGCCGGGAGCTGACCTACGCCAGCGCGGGCAGCCCCCCGGCGGTCCTCGCGGCGCGAGAGGGCGAGCCCGAGCTCCTCTCGTCCGGCGGGCCCATAATAGGGCTGAGCGCGGAGTCGCGCTACGACTCGTGCAGGTCCCGGATCGAGCCCGGATCCAGGCTCTTCCTCTTCAGCGACGGTATCTACGAGTACCGCGAGCCGGGCGGATCGATCCACGGCCTCGAGCGCTTCATCGAGGAGCTGGCCGCCGCGGCCAGGTCGAATCCCGACGACCCGATCGTCGATATCATAGCCGCCGACGCCAGGAAGAGCTCGGCCTCGGGCCGCTTCCCCGACGACGTCTCGATCATAGAGGCGCGCTTTGAATAGGCGGATCTCGCTCCCGGCGCCGGACGACTTCCACGCCCACCTGCGGCGCGGCCCGGCAATGCCCGCCTACGCGCGCTCCCACGAGTCCTGCTTCGGGCGGGCCCTGGTCATGCCAAATACCGTCCCTCCCGTCGCCTCGGCCGCCGAGGTCGAGGCCTACCGCGCCGAGATCGCCGCCGCCGCCCCCGGCCTGCGGACCCTGATGTGCTTCAAGCTCATTCCCGGCATGGGACCGGAGCTCGTCAGGGAATGCGCGCGCGTCGGGGCCGTCGCGGGGAAGTACTACCCCGCGGGATCGACGACCCAGTCGGCGGACGGCGTCCGCGACCCCGCCGAGATCCTGGAAGAGCTTCGCGCCATGGAGGAGGCGGGACTGGTCCTGAGCGTCCACGCCGAGGACCCGCTCGCGCCCGTCCTGGAGCGCGAGGCGGCCTTCCTGCCCGTCCTGGATCGGATCGTCTCGGGCTTCCCCTCGCTTAAGGTCGTCATGGAGCACGTCTCCTCGGAGGCCGGCCTCGATTTCGTCCTGCGGGGA
>CAYPHO010000380.1:0-1287 GCA_964410245.1 uncultured Treponemataceae bacterium
GTCCTGGAACGCGCGAACCGTGTGGTGGCTTGCGCCCCGGACACGTTGCAGGTGGTCCTGGAAGTAGCTCTCGACGAGCGCCAGCAGGTGGGGCGCTTAAGCCCATCTCATGGGAGCCCTCGCCGAAGACGAAAGCGCCGCAGGAATCGTCGCGCAGCACCATCGAGCAACTGCGGCGTTGCGTTCAAATACTTTTCAGTCCCGAACACGTCTGTGTGCCCCAGGTAGGCGGAAAGCCATGGGAGACGGCTCTGGGGGTTCAGGCCTGCCCGATACCAGCGCGCCAGCCGATGAACGGCAAACGTATGCCGAAGATCATGGGGGCGGGGCCCAACCCGTCCGGAGGATTGCTTCAGACCTGCGTCCCGCAGGAGTTTCGTTATCACCCCCGATGCGGTATTGCCCGGCAATCGCGATTTCTCTCGTTTCACTCCGACGAAGAATCGGTCGTCAGGGCCAGCCGCCGAGAATGCACGACCGCCAACGACCGGTGGAACGGAACCCAGCGCACCCGGCCTTTCGACTCCGCGATGAACAAGACGCCGCTGCTGAGGTCGACGTCCCGGATTCGAAGACGGAGCGCCTCACCGAGTCGGAGGCCGGTGCAGTAGAGGACGAGCACGAGCATCCTGACGAGGTGCCGACGGAATACCGGCCTTCGCAGCTTCGTCGCCTCGCGAAGGACGGCGCGGATATCATTGGTGGATAAGATGGAGGGCGTAAATCGCGAGGTTGGTGGAAGACGGGGCCAAAGTGGTTCTGGGACGCGGCGATTCGGGTACCGGCGTCGCAGGTACACACAGAACTGATGGGCCATTGAGATGTCATGCGCGATGCTCACCGGACGCTGACGCTTCGCCCGCAGTGCCACCCAGTCAAGAAGCCTGCTGTCGAATGGTCGCCTCTGCTCGTCATGGCCCGCCCCGTCGTCGAAGAACTGCGCGAGGCTTTTCAGGATCGTGCCCACGCGTTCGTAGCGGTAGCCGATGCCTCGCTTGAATGCGAGGAAGCCGGTGAAGTCGGCCGCGAGCGGCCGTCTGAATGTCGCGGTCATCTCGGCACCGGCAACGCCACCTGGCGAAGGCGCGACAAGGCCACGCGGATGTAGGCCGAGGTCGACGACGGGTACTGGTGGCCGAGGATGTCACCGACGACTTTGGCGCTGGCGCCGGTGTCGATCTGTCGGCAGGCGTACGTGTGGCGAAGGGTGTGGCTTCCCAGATGGAGCGTGTCGATACCCGCCGCCCGAGCGTGCTTCTGGACCATGTAGTAGATCGAAGCAGCGGA
>CAYPHO010000380.1:1297-2675 GCA_964410245.1 uncultured Treponemataceae bacterium
TGACGAAGACCTCCTGGGCAGCGCAGTGAATGGGCCGCTCATGTCGAAGATAGGCTGCGAGAGCTCGCGCGACGGCCGGCAGGAGTGGAAGTTCGACGGTGACACGGGTCTTGGGCCGGCACACGCGAAGGATGGCGGCCTCCCATCGGATGTCATCGATCTTTAGAGCCTTCACTTCCCCAGCGCCGAATCCATAGGTCAGCATCAACAGCAACATCGCGTAGTCGCGTCGGCCACCCGGCCGTTTGACGGAAACCGCGCGCAGCAAACGGCGGGCATCGGACCAAGGCAGTGTCCGTGGCGGACGGTCCATGGGCTTGACCCGCGGAGCGACGACGCTGCTTGCGACGTCATTTCGGATCTCGCCGGTTTGCACCAGATACCGGAAAAACACCCGAAGCGTGCTGCAGGCCGTGCAGACTGTGCGTCGCGCCCAGCGACTCGAGATCTCGGCCACGAAGGAATCAATGTCAGCGATGCGCACACTCGCCAAGCGGCGGTGACGAGACCGCAGATGCGCCAAGAAGGCCGAAACGATTTCGGCATCCTTCATCAATGTGGCTTCCGATACGCCACCATGCCGGATCCGCTGGTCGCGGTACTTGGCAAGGATCCCGGTGGGTAGCGGCCGACGCTGATGCGCTGGGGCCCAGTCCGGGACGGGCTGTCCCAAAACAGCCAGCGCACATGACCATGCGCGCAGCGCCACGCGCGCTGGCCGTCTTGCGCTCATATCGAGATGGTGGTGAGTGCGACTTCCAACGAAGCTGGCGGCAAACCTGAACGCGCCCTTGAGAGACAGCGTACGGATCGGGTCGAGGCCCGCGGCGCTGCAGTACTTGTAGAAACGTCGGCCCCACATGACGTACTCGCGAATGGTCGCCGGCGTCCTGCCGCTTGCTCGCCACACTCGCACCACGTCCGACTCGACTGGGACAATCGGCGGTGCCGTTGGATGAAACGGGATCATGCCAGGGTGAACGCACGACCTGGCGTTTGGATCTCCGAATTATGCCGAGCGCTCCAGCAGGGTGGCCCAGGAAACCGGCTGATTTTCGCAGGTACCTCGGGATAATCGCGTCCTCGGGATAGTACGATCTATCCCGAGCTCCAGATAGATCGTATTCGCGCGAAGAGCTGGTGGCGGAAATGACGGCCGCCTTCCTCTGCGCCGAAGCTGGCATCTCCCCACCGACGCTCGACCAGCAGGCCGCCTACATTAAAGGATGGCTGTCGCGCCTACGCGATGACAGCCGGGCCGTGGTCACCGCGGCTGCCCAGGCGCAGAAAGCCAGCGATTTCATCCTGGGCATCAACGGGAACAGCGCCCCGCCGGCAAACGCCGAGGTCGAGGCGGAATGAGTTGACCACTTCGGGT
>CAYPHO010000381.1:0-1325 GCA_964410245.1 uncultured Treponemataceae bacterium
GCGATAAAAGGGCCATGCCCGACACTATAAACTATGGCGAGCGCCCGGTCTCGCTCGATTCGGACTGGGCCCCGATCTCTGCTTCCATAAATATATGCTTTTTATTATATTAAATTACATGGATATCCGCAGATCGAGTATCATGACTATCTGCGTCGCGGCGATACTCCTGAGCGCCGGCGCGATGACGAGCTGCGAGAGGCCGAAGGGAGTGGCGACTATGAGCGAGCGGAATATCGATCAAGGCGATTCGGAGCTGAGGGCCCGGCTGACCGACGAGCAATACCGCGTGACCCAGCAGTGCGGCACCGAGCCTCCCTTCAAGAACGCCTACTGGAACGAGCATCGCGAAGGCATTTACGTCGACGTAGTCTCGGGCAAGCCCCTCTTCAGCTCGAAGGACAAGTTCGACTCGGGCACGGGCTGGCCGAGCTTCACCTCGCCCATCGATCCCGAGGCCGTCGTCGAAAGGACGGACGATTCCTACGGGATGATCAGGACCGAGGTGAGGAGCGCCGAGGCCGACTCCCACCTCGGGCACGTCTTCCCCGACGGGCCCGGCCCCGAGGGCCTGCGCTATTGCATCAACTCGGCGTCCCTCAGGTTCATCCCGGCCGCCGACCTCGAGAAGGAGGGCTACGGCGAGTTCCGCTCGCTCTTCGAGGAAGGCAAGGCCGAGCCGGCCGCCGGGGCCTCGCAAACGGAGACGGCGATCTTCGCGGCCGGCTGCTTCTGGGGCACCGAGGAGTATTTCCGGCGCCTCCCCGGCGTGCTCTCCACCGAGGTCGGCTACTCGGGCGGGACCACGGCGAATCCGACCTACAAGGAAGTCTGCACGGGCAAGACGGGCCATGCCGAATCGCTCAAGATCGGGTTCGATCCTTCCAAGATCGCCTATCGCGACCTCCTGCGGCACTTCTTCAGGATGCACGACCCGACCCAGGTGGACCGCCAGGGCAACGACGTAGGCAGCCAGTACCGCTCGGCGGTCTTCTACGCGAGCGAGGATCAGAGGAAGGAGGCCGAGGCGCTCATAGTCGAGATGAACGCCTCCGGCTCCTACGGCAGGCCCATCGCGACCGAGGTCACGAAGGCCTCGCCCTTCTACCCCGCCGAGGACTACCACCAGGACTACCTGCGGAAGAATCCCGGCGGCTACTGCCACGTCGACTTGAACCTGGCCTCGCGGCCTTTGGACTGACCGAGCGCTATACGCAGGTCGCCGAAGGCGACCTCCAACAACCCCTTCCCTACAGTCAGCGCGTGAAGCGCGCTATACGCAGGTCGCCGAAGGCGACCTCCAACAACCCCTTCCCTACAGTCAG
>CAYPHO010000381.1:1425-2673 GCA_964410245.1 uncultured Treponemataceae bacterium
CGCGTGAAGCGCGCTATACTGTGGGGCGGAGGTAGCCCCGATGAACACGATGCGCGCGGCCCGCGCGGCGGCGGCCGCAGTGCTATTCGCCGCCTCGGCCCTATCCCTCTCCGCCCTCGACCTTCCCAAGCCCACGGCGGAGGTGCGCTCGCTCAGGCTCGAGTCGCTGAGCCTCCGCGACGTCACCTTCAAGATCGAGCTCGCGGTGAAGAATCCCTACCCCGTCAAGCTCTCCTTCGACGGCATGACCCTGTCCTTCACGGTCGAGGGCGCCAAGGTCTTCACTACCGCGACGAAGGGCGGATTCTCGGTCAAGGCGCGCGGCGAGTCGACGAGCAGCTTCACCGTGAAGCTGGCCTATGAGGGCATAATCAAGCTGGTCAGGAACTATACCGAGAAGGACTGGCTGAGCACGGTCATCGACGGCGACCTGGTCATCCCCATCCCCAAGGTTCCCGGCCTGAAAGGCCTCCCGCCTAACGTGAAGTTCGACTACCGCTTCGAGAGGAAGATCCCGGCGATCAAGCCCAGGGTCGCCATCCGAGGCTTCGAGGTCAAGCCGCCTAGTCAGGCGCAGATAGCGGCGGCGATCGCGAAGGCCGGCAAGAAGGTCGATCCGGGCAAGGCGCTGGGCGCGCTAAAAAGCGTCCTCGAGGGCAAGAAGCCGCCGGCCGGGATCATCGACCCTTCCGAGCTCGACGTGCCCCTGACCGTCTCCTTCACCATCGAGATCGCCAACGAGGCCAAGGGCCCCCTGTCCTTCGACAAGCTCGGCTACGAGCTCTTCGTCAACGGCGAGAGCCTGGTGATCGGCGAGAGCGCGAAGGTCGTGCGCCAGGGCGATCGCGCCCTCGTCACGGTCGACAACGTCTTCAGCGCGAAGAAGCTCTCGAAGGGCGTGAAGGCCCTCTTCTCGGACCGCAAGGGAAGCTTCGGCGTGAGGGGCTCGGCCTCGATCAAGCTGCCCGACGAGATCCGCAAGGAGCCGGTCGCCCTGGCGATAGACGAGTCGGGCTCATTCTCGCTCAAGTAGCGAATAGCCCGGGATCCTGGCTATGTCCCGGTACTGGTCGATCATATAGGCGACCATCGAGTCAGCGACGCCGCGGTAGCGCCCGGCTATCCCCGGGTACTCCGCGGCGACGTTGGACTCCTCGCCGGGATCGGCCTCGAGGTCGTAGAGCTCCTCGGCCGAGTCCTTCATGCGCAGGATGTACTTCCACCTGCCGTCGCGCGCGCCCATGTACT
>CAYPHO010000382.1:0-2021 GCA_964410245.1 uncultured Treponemataceae bacterium
TGCCCAGGTTGTCGACGTCGGCGACCGTCAGCGGGTAGATCTTGTAGCCGTCCTTCGGCGAGCTGAAGGCGTTCTGCAGGACTCCCAGGGCGACCGAGAGGTTCTTCGGGTAGATGCCGCCCGGATGCCAGCGCGTCAGCAGGGTGAAGCACTTCGAGATGACGTAGCGGTTCGGCTGGATCGTGGACAGGAAGAGGAAGGGATCCTCGTCGCCGATGAGGGCGTCGAGCACCCAGTGGTTCTCGATCTCCAGCATCTTCAGGAAGAGCGGGTAGTTGTCGGAGGTGAGTCCCGAGAGCCTGAGGAATCGCGTATAGGCGAGGGCCGCCTCAACCGCCTCGGGCGTCCTCGAGGACATGATCTGCTGCAGGACCCTGTTCTCCACGGCGATGATGTTCTCGCGCGTCCAGAGCCGGGCCTGCTCCTCGGATTTGATGGTAGCCATTGCCCCTCCTTATCTCTTCGCGGCGCTGCCGCCCTTGGGGCGCGCGCCTCCGGCGCCGCCCGACTTCGGAGCGCCGGCTTTCTTCGCCTTCTTCGCGGCCGGGGCCTTCGCGCCGGCCTTCGCCTTCGCTTTCGCCGGCGCGCGGCGCGGGATCGCCGCCTTCCCGGACGGCGCGCGCGCCCTCGATTCAACCTTAGGCGGGGAAGGGGCCTTGTCAAGCTCGCCGGCCGCGGGCGGCCACGCGCCCCCGCGCGACAGCACCGAGAGGCTCTCCTCCATCTCGCGGTCGAACTTCGTGCGCTCGGCCGACAGGGGGCCGGCCTCGCGCTCTATCTTGCCGATCACCCGCTCGACCATGGCGTACTTGTTCTGCTCGCTTTGGCTCGCGCCGGAGACGTCGCCCCTGAAGCGGTAGAGCGCCTGTAATAAGAGCTTCTCTTCCTCCCTCGTGAACTCCATGCCGACCTCCGTCTATGCCCCGTCGCCCGGGCCGGTCCGCCGCATCGACAAGGTAAGGCGATTGCCCTTCCCGTTGTACGAGGCCGCGTCGAAGGCCCGCTTGATGAGCCAGTATCCCTTGCCCGAGACGTCGAGCCCCTCGGGGCTCTCGTCGAGGGCCGACACGTCGAAGCCGTCGCCCTGGTCCTCGATGGAGATCGACGCCTCGTCGCGCGTCGCCCGTATCGAGACGCGGATATACCTCCCGCCGAGGACGGGATCCGCCAGCCTCCTGTCGCGCTCGGCCTCGTACTGGTCCTCGGACGCCGCGTCGTCGGGCCTCATGGATGAGTCGAGGCCGAGGTTGCCGTGCTCGATGGAGTTGACCAGGGCCTCCTCGAGGGCCAGGGCGCCCTGGTCCTCCTCGGCGCGGTCCGCGTAGAAGCCGATCTCGCGAAGGAGCCGCGCGAGGCGGCGGCTGATCGGGCTCACGTCGATGTCGCGGGTCTTCCACGAGAAGTCCGCCTCGCAGCGCTCGAGGCCCGAGAAGAGCGATTTGGTCCTGCCCGACTCGCGCACGTCGTCGGATATCGCGGCGATGAAGCGCTTGAGCTCCCGCTTCTCCGGCGGCATGAGGATCATCCTTCCCTCGCGCGCCAGGGAGGCGGCCGCGACGAGGGTCCGGTCGCCCGCGGGGACGCAGAAGGCCCAGGGGCGCGGATCGTCGAGCGCGGCGGCGCGCTGGGCGCGCAGCGAGGACTCGTCGTAGGCCGCGGCGAGCACGCAGGCCGGGCCGGGGTCGTTGACGGCGTCCCCGATGACCGATGCGTGCCCGAGCTCCGCCAGGGCTGCGGAGAGCGAGCGCGCGTCGGCGGAATCGAAGGCGGTAAGGAGGAAGTCGCTCGCGATCCTCTCGCTCATCGCATCGTCGCTCCCGGCGTCCTGGGCCCTCAGGCCTCGTCGATCCACAGGCGGAACTCGCGCGCGCCCCTCGCGATGGACTCGGCGGCTTTCCGCGAGTCCGGGGCGGGCACGCCGAGCCTGTCCCGGAGGATCATGATCGTGAAATCCTGTATGTTCGCGTACACCTCGGCGGTGTCGTAGAAGAGCACGGCGAGATCCTCGCCCGAGGGCTTGT
>CAYPHO010000382.1:2031-2663 GCA_964410245.1 uncultured Treponemataceae bacterium
GACCGAGAAGCTCGTCGGCATGAAGACGGGCTTGCGGCCGATGAGGATGGACTGGAAGCGCTTGGTCGTGATCCGCAGGAGCTCGGCGAAGCGGTAGGGCACCATCTGGCCCGAGGGCCGGTTGACCGGCTCGACGCTCTTTAAGAGGTAGTTGGTCGGCTCGACGATCGCGTAGAGCTTGCATCCGACCGACTTGAACACGAGGCTCTCGCCTTCCGGGTAGATGTCCTGGAGGTTCTCGTAGCCGATGATCTCGATGATCGTGTAGCCGGTCTCCTCCTCGAAGCGCACGCAGACGATGTAGCCGCCGTACTTGGGCAGGCGGTTCTGAGCGAATGCGTCGAAGAGATGGAGGGCGGCGAATCGGCGCTTGGCCTCGGCGTCGGCGTCTCCCGACTGCCGCACCGTCAGCTTGTCGGCGCGATCGAGCGCGGCCTTCGCGGCGCCTTTATGCTTGCTCCTGATGTCGACGTCCGCCGCCCCGAGCGGCTCGGGCGCGGCCGACTTCGCCGCGGCTTTCGCGTGCGGCGCCGACTTTGCCGTCGGCGCTGGCTTCGAGGCAGTCCTCTTCGATGCGGGCGCCGCCGTCTTGGCCGTAGCCTTGGCCGCCGCCTTGGCCGCCGCCATGGCCG
>CAYPHO010000383.1:0-2659 GCA_964410245.1 uncultured Treponemataceae bacterium
AGGTCTTGCCGGAGGTGTCGCCCTTGACGCCGGGCTCGCAGTAGGTGATGGTGCGCTCGATGAGGATGGGGAGGGTGACGCCCACGGGCTTGCCCTCGTAGAAGGTGATCTCGACCTCGTAGTCGTCGTCCGGGCTGATGTAGCCGGCGTTGTCTCCCAGGTCGTCCTTCGAGAGCTCGAACTGCTCGAAGCTCTCCTGGTCCATGAAGACGTAGGTCTCGCCGTCGACGTAGGAAAGCTTCATCTGGTGGATGTCGAGGTCGACTTCCTCGAACTTCTCGCCGGCGTCCAGGGCGACGTCCGAGGTCTGGCCGGTGACGATGTTCCTGACGCGGAAGCGGGTGACCATGCCGCCGCGGCCGGTCTTCTGGCCGAGGATGCGCTGGACGAAGAGGGCGTCGTTGCCGGACTTGAACACGGAGCCGGTGCGGAGATCTGCGGTTACTACCATCGGGGAACCTCTCTGGGAAACGGGAATCGCGTATATGCCTCTCTAGGGAGGGCAGTCGTTCCAATCATGAGGAACGAGGGATTCTACACGGTTTCGCGGAAAAAAGTCAGGAGGTCCGAGGCCAGGTCCGTCCGCGAGGCGAGATCGGCGCCGAGGGCGGCGAATCCGGCCGCGGCGGGCTCGTAGGCCTCGAGCATAGGGCCGATCCTATCTTCGCCGGCGGTCCGGGGCAGGTCCCGGTCGCGGTCGTTGAAGGCGCGGTAGGCCTGCGCGACGGGACCGAAGTCCCCGGGATCGAAGAAGCGCCCGAGCAGGCCGAGGAAGGCCTCGACCTTGACCATGTGGTAGCGCTCGGCCTGGGGATAGGCCTGCCAGAGGAAGGGCCTGCCCGCGAGGGCGGCGCGGGCCCAGGAGTCCTCGCCTCGTACGATCGAGAAGTCCGAGGCGGCGATGATGCGGTCCCAGTCTTCCTGGGGCAGGAAGGGCAGGGCGATGGCGGGGAAGGGGCGGCCGAGCGCTTCCCAGGCGGCCATGAAGCAAGCTTGGCTCTTGCCGGCGGCGGCCAGGACGAGGAGGGGGCGGCCTGCGGCCGCGCCTGCGGGCACTGCCCCGACGGGCCCGCCCGCTGCCCCGACGGCGCCGCCCCGGCCGGCGAAGGTCGCCAGGTCGGCGACGATGCGGCTGTAGTCGCGCTCGTAGCCGAAAACGGCGACCCAGAAGCGGTCCGGCGCGTCGGCCGGATCGAAGTCGGGGCCGGCCGCGCCGCCGATTGAATGGCCGGCTGCCGAGGCCGCGCCTGCCTCGGCCGAGGCGCCGGCGGCGATCCGCGCCAGCATGTCGCGGCGCAGCTCGGTCCGGCCCGGGCCGCTCGAGGCGAGCTCAAGCGCGCGCTTGAAGTCCCGGTCAATGACGAGGCCGCCCGTGCCTTCCTCGAAGCCGGGCATGTACATCGCTTTCCTTACCGAGCTCGATCGCGTCAGCGAGGGCGCGAGATGCAGCTCGCGAGCGTAGCTCTCGGCCGTGAGGTGCTCGAGGTCGACGATCATCGCGCTCGGGGCGAGGGGAGAGAAAAGCATGTCCTCGAGCCAGTCGGGCCGGCCGCAGGCGAAGCACTCGACGAGGGCGCGGGCGGGGCGCGCGCGATAGGACGCGGCCGCCTCGGGCGCGAGGGGAGCTCCCCACGCGATGATTTCGGTATCTCCAGCTCGCTGATACGCCATGCCGGGATCGATCGAGGGGTTGATCGACTCGAAGGCCGCGAGCTCGTCGACGACGAGGCGGATGCCCGGCGCGTCGGGCATCTCCGATAGCGCGCGGGCCAGGCGCCAGGCGACGCCGATATCGCCGTAGTTATCGACGACTTTGCATAGGATGTCGATGGTCATCTCGCGATGATACCTCGGCGGCGAGCGCTCGCGGAAGCGCGGGACGGCCGGATTCTTCGCCCTTGCCATGCCGCCGGCGCTCTGCTATAAATACTTAAGTCGGCATGGCCGATGGCTCTTGTCGTGGAATATTCCGGGGCTAGCCGTCCGGGGAGTCCTTCCGCGTCGTCATTAATGAAAGGAGTGCTTATATGCGCTGTGGTATTCGTCTCGCGTCGATGCTTCTTATTGCTTCGCTTTTCGCCTTGTCCTGTTCGTCCATACCGACGCCAACCTCGTCCGATGATTGCTTGATAATTATCAAGACGGAATTCATCAACAAGACTACCTTCCCCGTTATGAGGAAATATCGGGTCGTGCTGTCCGGGACCGGGGAATCCTACCAGGTACCGACGATCAGATCGAGCTACCTGGCGTTCGTCATCAGCGAGCCTGCGGTGAAGATCGTATCGATTACCAGCAGCGTGCAGGACGTGTCGGCCTACGGACTGGACAGTAAAGGCTCGACTAATATCGATTTGCCGTATAAGCCCGGATCGGCCGTCGTGGCGGATTTCTGCATCTCGCAGGTAATGGATAAGGGCGACTCCGAGAATTCCTTCGTATCGGGCATGAATTTGAGAAAGGCCGAGCAGTTCGAGAAGGATGAGCTCATGATGGAGCTTAGGGATTCCGGGAAGATCGAGGGCTGGGCGGATTGATCCTGGGAGCGCGTTCGAATTCTCTGAAGGGGGCGGCATCGATTTCGGCCCCGTCATGCGGCCGATGCCCGACGAATAGAAGGATGCGATGAGAAGAACGGCCTTATGCGTCAGCCTGGTAC
>CAYPHO010000384.1:0-2651 GCA_964410245.1 uncultured Treponemataceae bacterium
CGTCGAGATCGCGCTCGTACGGGACCAGCTGCGCTCGCCCGGAGCCGCGGTTCGCCTGAGCGAGAGCGAGCGTCGGCTCGCGAGGCTGCTCATGCTGAACTCGGGATATGCCGTTTCCCGGGAGGCTCTCGGCTATGCTACCAAGGGAACGACCGAGGCCGGCGCTCATGCGATCGAAAGCCATATCTCATCGCTCAGGACAAAGCTCGATACCTTGATTCCAGGATCAGGGAGCATGATAAAAGCCGCTCGAGGGCTCGGATACCGCTTGACATACTGAACTTGTGGATAACTTGTGATCAGTATGAGGATAAATATCGCGGAACCCTGTATACGTATCGTAAAGTATACGGAGCTTATTACGATTAGGTTCCGTAGAGTTTTCACTATAAACGGAAAAGTACTATGTTACTTCACTGTATATACTTAAGAGCCTTCGTCGACAACGATTACAAAGAGCGTCATATCGTCAAAGCAAGTAATTCCGTTGCCCATCGACAAATTCCTGATCCTGAGTATTTCACGGCCTGTGGATAAGTTGTGCGTTTTTAGGAAAAAGCCGCCAGCTTGCAGGCTCGAAGAGCCCATGATAAAGTGGCGCGATGAGAACATGGCTCGGAGTTATTGGCCGCGCCTGCATCGAATTCCTCCTTATTCTGCTCCTTCTTTCGGTTTCCGTCGGAGCGATGTTATCCCTTGATACGGGAATACAGAACCTCGCCGCATACTCTTCCATCGCCGCGCTCGATCTCATTCCCCTCGCCGCCGCCCTTACCTTGTTCCTGGCCTTCTTCAGTTTCGAGCACAGGATACGCAGCCGCTTGGCGGGATGGCTCGGACTAGCGATCCTTGGCGGAGCCCTTATGTTCTCAGGAATAATCCTGAGGAGAATGGAGTTCATAAAGCAAAGTCTCCCGACTCCCTTGGCTATATCGCAGTCGCCTCTTCCCAATCCTCCTGGCATCAGCTCGACAAAATCGAATATTATATTATGGTATAAAGATTTTTCAGGCGGAGACCTCATCGATGCCGTCGCGGTCGACTTCGGCACCGACTACCCCAGAATGGCCTACTCGTCCCGAAGCTTCTTCGATCCGGATTCCGGACTGGTCGAGATCGCCGGACGGGTATACGACGCCGCTCGTCCCCTACCCGCCCCGATCCGCTTGGTTCCCGAGGCTTCGGCCTTCGCCGGCGCGTGGATTTGGGACCGCCTGGCCGCGATGGAGGGCGAGCCGCTCGCGCATGTGCTTGCCGCGGCCGGGGGCTTCATCCTCCTCCTCCTGGGTCTCCGCTTCCTCTGCAGGGTGACGGGCTGGCCCTTGGCCAACGCGGTGCTCGCGGCCGCCGGCTTCGTGGGCATCGTCGTCCTCGATGCCGTCCTGGCGGGGGGAGCCGCCCAGAAGGCCATCTCCGGCATCGCTCGGGAGCTGGGGCTCGCGCTCCCGCCCGTCCTCCTCCTCGCGGGCCTCGAGGGAGGCGCGGGGCTCGCGCTGGCCTTGGCGGACCTCGTAGCCTCGCCGCGCCGGGGGAGGGATTCCGATGAATAGCGGCCGCCGCATTATCGGGGCGACGATCATCGTCGACCTGATCGCCTTCGCGGCCTTCTTCGCCGCGGCCGCGTTCTCGCATAGGCCCGAGCTCGTCATTCCCTCGCTGGCGCTTCGATGGGAGCTCTCCGAGGCCTTGCTCGGATTCTTCGGCTGGCTCGCCGGGCTCCAATTCCTGGCGCTCGCGGTATCGATCGGATCATCCGCGGGGAAGACCGAGGACCTCGTCCAGGCGGCTATCCTGCCGACCGTCGTGCTCTCGGCCCTGCTTTCCGCCATCGCCCTGGTCGCCTCTCCCCCGCTCGAGGCTGCTCGCTCCTCGGCCCTCGCCGCCAGCGCCTCCTTCAACGCCTCGCTCGACGCGAGCCGGAGGAGCCTGGTATCGGGGGACCTCGCGGCGGCGAGGCGCGAGCTCGAGCCCTGCCTCGCGATCTCGGGCAAGGATCCGAGGGCGATGGAGCTGAACGAGAGGCTGAAGGCCGCCGAGGCTAAGGCCCAGCGGACGGTCGTCGCGGCCCAGGAGCGCGAGGCCCCGGCGCCCAAGGACCCGGCCGCGGCGAAAGATTACTACCTCAAGGCCCTCGCCTTCTTCGACAAGGGGGATTACTTCTCGGCGAACTGGTACGCGTCGACGGCGGCTCGGCTCGATCCCTCGTACACCGACGCGAGGAGATTGGCCGCCAAGTCCTGGGACGCCATGCAGGCGAAGGCCCCCGATCCCGCCGACGCGGCGCGAGCCGCCTTCTACTCGAAGAAGCTGGAGGGCTACGGCCTCCTGAGGGCCGGCGACCCGGTCGGCGCTTACCGGGTATTCAAAGAGCTGTCCGATACGCGCGGAGACGATCCGGACGTGCGCCGCTACCTCGCCGAGAGCCTCGCGGGAACCGAGAAGAGCGCGTTCTTCAAGGACGAGGCCGAGAAGGCCCTGGCCTCGACGCCGGTCGGGGACGTCCTCATGCGCGTTCCCGAGCCGAAGGACCCGCTTTCCGCGTCGAAGTCCCGGCTCCTGGCGGCCAAGCGCGCGGCGCTCTCGGGAGGCTCGCTCTACTTCAGCGAACTCGAGTACCTCGAGGCGAGGGAGGCCGGCCTCTCCTCCATGGT
>CAYPHO010000385.1:0-2647 GCA_964410245.1 uncultured Treponemataceae bacterium
GAAAAGAAAATAGCAGGTAGGGTTAATGCTGGAACTTTTAATTATTCTGCATATTCTGTTTATGCCATTATATTTTGGGCACAAAATGAAGCCACAGTTATAAAATTAAATACAACATTGCTGTGTGGTTCTGAAGTTGATTGTGATTGTATAGATAATAGTATTGTTGATTTACAAGGATATGATCAAGATGGTGATAAGTGGAATGTTTGTTTGAGTAGTTTTTGTTTTTAGTAATCGCATATAACAAGCCAATCAAGCGGACGCCGTTTTCGCATTTGGCATTTTTATAATTATTGGCTTTATAGTTACGTGTAAAATTTCTTGTTCGGCTTAGTTCTGTTAAATAAAATTATTAATAAATAAAAAGTTGTTGGTATTGTTAGGCATCCTTGTTCTGGGGCGCCGCTTATCGGCAACACCGTTAGGCAGTATGGTAAAGGTAAATGATTTCCAACAATAAAATATTATCTAATAAAAATCTCACGAAAATTATGCTAATCGTATCATTACTACTTTGCTTATTCGATATGCCTTATTGGTATTATCAGTTATTTAGAATTTTTGGAACAATAGGTTTTGTTTATTTAGCATACATTGATTATAAATCAAAAATCAAAATCACTCCTCAATTATTTGTTGCCTTTGCAATTGTAATTAATCCAATTCTCAGAATATCATTTGATAGAGATACTTGGCATATAGTTGATTTAATTTTCGCAATAATAGTAATTGTAACAGTATTCTTTGAAAAACAAATAATAAAATATCTTTCAATACCTAACGGGAAGTAATAGTGAAAAAGAGATTTTATCAAATATTACTTTTTATTATATGTTTTTGTTCAATCTCTATTTCCCAAGAACAATTATATAGAAATGAGGAACACAATTTTAGAATAAAATTTCCTAAAGATTGGCAAATTAAAGATGGAGATGGTCCGAATGTTGTGAAAAAAGCTGTGAGTAGTGGTTCAAGTATAATTATTCTTGTTAAAAAAATTATTACACCAGAAACCATTAATTCAATACGTCAAGAATCGAAAGAATATTCCAGACTAAGTGATAAAGAAATAACAAACCTATTAAAAGATGAATTAGATTTTAAAAATTATTCTAATAGTGAGATTTTGGAATTAGCCGAATCACAAGTTGCAGAATTAAAACAAAAATTTGATGACATTAGAATACTTGATAAAAGTATCAGTTATTTGGACAACAAAAAATTTGCTTATGTAAAATACTCAATGTCATACCGTGTTCAGAACATAAAAGCTAACGTAATTGCATTAATGTATATGACGATGCATTCTGGAAAATATTATCAAATAAGTGGAAGTTCTGAAGCCACAAAGTTTAGTAATTTAGAACCAACATTTATACGAAGCATTTCAACTTTTGTTTTTGAAGACTATAATATTCCAACCGAAGAAGTGAAGAAAAAAAATGAAGATTTTGATCCTATTGACTTTTATTATGAAAGAGAATTCCCTAATAAACAAACTCCCAGTTTATTTTTTTTATTTGCGGTAATATTTCTAATTACTCCTTCTCTTTCAGTGCTATTACGCTTCTTAATAATCAAAGAAGCTCTCAAAGAAAAGAAAGCGATAGTTATTTCAATAGGATTATTTCTAATAGTTTTATTCTTTTGGATTTACTTAGTCAATCAAGCTGACATATTCCTTTTCATTCTTACTATAGTCGTTGGAATTAATTATCTAATCCTTCGCCATTCGCCAAAAATACAAATTGATTCTCAGAACGATTTTAAACAAGAGAATAATAAAAGAGCAGAAAAACAATTTGACCAGAAGGAAGAAAAAAATAATATCCCAGAAGAAGATTATGATATTAATGACTATGAAGAAATCGAAGATTCACACTTAACTTCAGAAGAAAAAGAAAAATTGTATGCAAAAGTTTTAGGATTGAGTGGAAAACTTACAAAAAAAGATATTTCTAAAATATACCGAAGTTTAATTGATAAGTATCATCCCGATAAAGTAAGCCATCTTGGTGAAGAGTTTCAAAAGTTTGCTCATAAAAAAACAAAAGATATTAATAAAGCTTATTCATTTTTTAAGAAAAAATATAACCTCTAAAGGAACATTTTATGGAAACATCAGACGTAGCTGTTAGTTTGCTTATTGGTACATTATTCGTTTACGGTGTTGGTATAGCTGTGCCAGCTTTAATAAGATTTGTGTTTTATAAAAAACCTATGTCAAAAGGTGCAACAATCGGATTGTTAGCTGTTTGGTGGTTTGTTCTTTTTACCTCAATTTATTTTTTGAAAGGTGAGAATAAACCTAACGTAGTTCCAATTATGATTGTATTATTTGTATCATATGGAATACTAACAAAAAAGGATAAAGTTGTTTCAGCACCCGATGAAGAAAATAAAAAACAAATACAGAGCTAAAATACTGCCTAACCAGCCAATCAACCCGACCGCCTTTTCGCATTCGGGTTTATCAAATATTCTTGGCTTGGTTGTTCCGTTTTAAGTTTTTTGTTCAAAGTAGTTCTATTAATTAACATTGCTGCAAACTGCACTTGCAATGAAAGATAAGTGCAGTTTGCTAAATCTTTGGCTTTGTCGTTTTAATCTGCATTGCTGTCCGCCAGAGGCGGATAAATTCTGG
>CAYPHO010000386.1:0-2647 GCA_964410245.1 uncultured Treponemataceae bacterium
TTCCGAGAGGTCCATGACGGATCCCGAGCGGAGCATGAGGTCGGTGAGGTCGGCGGTCTCGCGGCTCGTCATGCCGCGGAAGAAGACCGACATGAGCCAGGACGAGACCTGGTAGTCGGGCACCGTCCCCGAGACGTAGCCGTCGACGACGATGGCGATCTCCTCGCGGGAGAGCTCGCCTCCGTCCCGCTTCTTCATGATCACGTCCACAGCGCGCATGGCTTTCTCCTGTACGCGCGGGGCGGCGCCCCGCGATTCAAGGCTATCGCGGCCCGGCCGGCGCCCTCGCGAGGGGGCCGCCCGAGCCGCCGCTACTTCTCGTCCGCCAGCGGATCCGCCGCCGAGCCCAGGACGACGGATTTCAGCTCGGTATAAACCGAGCCCGAGGGACGGAGCTCGGAGGAATACAGGACGCAGCGATCGATCGTCCAGCGCCCCGAGCGGAGGGCATGGATCGATTCGCCAAGGAGGGCCTCGATATTCGCGGGGCCCGGCCGGCCGGCGCCTCGGCCTCCCTTCCCGGGCCCCTCGCGCCGGCCCGCCTCCCGCGATCCCGAGCGGGCGATGGTGACGTGCGGGTTGAAGGGCCTGCCGTCGGGCCATTCCGGGTTGAGGGGGCCGACGCCCGCCGAGTTCTCGTGCCTCGCGAGGGCCTCGTTGACCAGGGCGTGGACGTCGGCCGCCTGGCCCTCGTCCTCGACCATGCCCGCGACGACGCGCCAGGGCCCGTGCGGCGGGAATCCGCCGATTCCCTCGAAGGAAAGGTCGAGGGGGCGGTGCTCGGCAGCGGCGTCGATCGCGGCCTTCGCGCATTCGATCGAGGCGCCGCGAATGTCCCCGAGGAAGGCGAGCGTGATGTGGTAGCCCTCGCTCCTGGTCCATTTAAGCTCGGGCCATGCCTTCTCGAGCCGGGAGGCCGCGGCGGCCAAGGCTTCCCGCGCGCCCTCCGGCAGGGGCAGGGCGATGAAGCACCTCATGCGAACGCCGCCCCGGCCGAGAAGGATTTCAGGGGCGCGTCGGCCGCGCACTTGACCAGGCCGTAGACCAGGGCCTTGAGCGAGTCGAGGACCGGCCGCTCGAGGCCGCCGCCCGAGGCTTCGCCGAGGGGAAGGCTGGACGCGGCCTCGAGCCAGCGGAGGGCGGCGGGTCCCAGCCTGACCAGGCGCGCGGCGCGGCTGCCCACGAAGGAGGCCCTGGCGTCGCCATCGGCGAAGCGAGGGGAGGGATCGGCGGCGGCGCCGTACGCGGCGGCCGCCCCGGGGTACGCGGCGCCGTACGCGGCGCCCGGCGCGGCTTGCGCCTCGCGCGCCGAGCATGAAGGGCAGACGAAGCCGCCCTGCTCGAAGGAGAAGGCCGCGCCCGCTCCCGGCCGGATATCCGAGCCGCAGGTCGCGCAGGCCGAGGGGTCCGGCCCCAGGCCCAAGAGCTCGACGAGGCGCCAGCAGAAGGCGAGTATCGGGTAGTCGTAGTCGCCGCCTCGCGCCGCGTCGAGCGCGCGAAGGCAGTCCGTCGCGAGCTCGAGGACGAGGTGGAAGTCGCCGCCGCCGCCCGAGGTCTTCATGAGGAGCTCGGCTACCAGTCCCGCTCCCCAGAGCTTGCCCAGCTCCTCGCGGAGCGCGGGATAGGAGTCCCTCGCCTCGAAGTCCGAGAGCTTGCGATAATCCTTGACCGGGTCGAGGTAGACGAAGGCCCTGCCGAAAACGTAGGGCGACGCGATCGATCGGAGCTTCGACTTGGGGCCGCCAAAGACGAAGGCGTCGACCAGCCCCGCCTCCGCGGTCATGAGCGTGAGGACGCGGGAGCCGCCGGGGCTTTCCCTGGCCCTGATGACGAGAGATTCGTAGACGAGGTTCCTCGAGCTCACGCCCCTATTCTATCATCCACCAGGGATACGCGCCTCTCCTTCCCGCGGTCAATCGGCGCTCGCGCTCCCTGGCTATGCGCTCGAGCTCCCGGCGGCGGTAGCCGCGCGACCAGAGCCAGCCGACCGCGAAGCCGCCGAGGTGCACGAGATAGGCGACGCCGCTCGAGGACCAGCCGAAGAGCCCGCCGCCGACCTGCATGACGAACCAGAAGCCGATGACCATCCAGGCCGAGAGGGCGGTCGGGAAGAAGTTGAAGAGCAGCACCGTTACGCGGTTGCCGGGGAATAGGACGAGGTAGGCGCCGAGGATTCCCGAGATCGCGCCCGAGGCGCCGACGAGGGGCGTCCAGGGGTCCGTCCCCGCGAAGGCGACGGCCGCGACGTGGGCGAGGGCTCCCAGGACGCCCGAGGCCAGGTAGAGGGCGAGGTAGCGCGGCCTGCCGATCCTGCACTCGACATTGTCCCCGAAGACCGCGAGGAAGAGCATATTGCCGGCGAGGTGCATGAAGCCGCCGTGCATGAACATCGAGGTAAGCAGCCCGAGCCAGCCCGCGCCGCCGAGGATCAGGCCGGGTATCGCCGAGAAGCGTATCGTCGCCCGCTCGTCCGCCCCGAAGTCCTGCACGAGGACGAAGGCGAGGAGCAGCGCGAGCAAAAAAGTGCCCACGCATATGGCGAGGGCGTATTTGAGCGTGTCGCCCACGCTCTCCATGAGCGCGCCGGATTTCCACAGCCGCTCATAGTTTGAGAAGCCCACGAACTTCGCGGTGTTGCCGATTTTAT
>CAYPHO010000387.1:0-2640 GCA_964410245.1 uncultured Treponemataceae bacterium
CGAGGGCTTCCTGCACCGTGAACTCGATCTCGTGATGCTGGCTGCCGATGGCGTCCGCGACGATCCTGGCGTACTTCGTGTCCGGGGCGCCGGGCAGCCCGACCGAGAAGGAGTGCATCCGCGGCCACCAGGCCCGGTCCCGCTCCTCCGACTCGACGCGCTTCTCCGCGTACTTCGCCGCGACCGCCGCCACGAGCGAGGAGTCGACGCCGCCCGAGATCAAGAGGCCGTAGGGCACGTCGCACATGAGCTGGCGCTTGACGGCGCCCTCGAAGGCCTCGCGCAGCTTGTCGAGGTCCTCCTCGCCCTTCGGGATGAAGCCGGGGGCGGCCCAGGAGGGCTCGTACCATTTCTTCAGCTTTCCCTCGCTCGACTCGTAGTAATGCCCGGGAGGGAAGACCTCGACCTTGGGACAGACGTCGTAGATCGCCTTGAGCTCGGAGGAGACGATGAGGTCGCCCTCGCCGTCGCGGCCCCAGTACAGCGGGTTGATGCCGATGTGGTCGCGTGCGATGAAGTAGCTTCCGTCCCGGGGATCGTAGATGACGAAGGCGAAGATGCCGTTGAGCATCTTCACGAAATCGGGGCCGTGCTCGTCGTGGAGGTAGAGGAGGGGCTCGCAGTCGGACTCGGTCTGGAACTCGTGCGGCCTCGAGAGCTTCTCGGCGCGGAGCTTGGCGTGGTTGTAGATCTCGCCGTTGACCGCGAGGACGCGGCCGGTCGCCTTGTCGACGAGGGGCTGGGCCCCGTGGGTCACGTCGACGATCGCGAGCCGCTCATGGCAGATCACCGCGCGGTTATCGGAGTAGACGCCGCTCCAATCCGGCCCGCGGTGCCGCAGGCGCTTGACCCTGTTGATCGCGAGCTTCCGCAATTCGACCGGATCGCCCTTGATGTCGAGGATGGTGAAGATACCGCACATGCCGCGACCCCTCCCGAAGCCGCGGAGAGTATGAAATAGAACGAGCTCATTTCACAATACCTTTGAAGGGTCGGTTTTTACTACGCCCGCGTAGGTTTTTAGCCGCCTCGTACGGGCGCGAGCGAGCGGCCGCAGGCGGTGCCGCGGCTAGAAAAAGTTATATATGTGTTTCCTTATTCGCCGGCGAGGAGGGCGAGCGCGAGCTCGTAGCCGCCGCCGGCCGGGTCGCCCTTCGCCGAAAATTCCATCGCGAGCGCGTCGAGCCTCGAGCGAAAGTCCGCGGCGTCCTCGGGCCGCAGCCGGGCGGCGACGAGCCGCGCGAAGGAGGCCTGGCTGCCGGACGCGTCGGGACTGCCGGAGGCTGCCGCGCCCGCCTGGCCGAGCCGAGCGAATGCCGCGGCGATCTCGCCGCGGGCGCGCGCCGCGTCGCTTGCCTTGGCGCTATCGGGCGCAGCCAGCGCTTGCTCGACCGAATATGACCTGGCGCTCGCCCGGTAATACTTCTCGACATTCCGCGCCGTAGCTCGCGTCTCGACCAGGATGATCAACCTCGCCTCGAGGAGCTTGCGGATATGGTGGCTCAGGTTCGCCGGAGTGGTGCTCAGCTTCGACGCGAGCATGCTGAGGGTGCACTCCTCCTCGGCGAGGATCGAGAGAAGGGCCATGCGCATCGGATTCGCGTAGGCGGCGATGGACTCGGTCGTCCTGAGCGTGATGTGGGCGACTGGATCGTACTGATCGATTGGCATAGGGCTTATGTTAACCTAGTTTTGATCGTACGGAAACAACCTAACGTTGTGAAAAAAACTAACGTTTGGGAAAATACAAATTTCAATAATCCTCCTTTACTCCTTCCTAGGTTGATTGACCGATAAAATAAACGGCTTTCTCCCCGATGACGTGTACTTGCGCGAGAGGGTATCGTTGTCATCGTATAAACTGGGCCTTTCCGGATTCATGTAAGTCATTTATTTACATGCACTTACTAGAGTCTCAAGGGCAGTCGGACCCGAGCGCTCGCGTATGTGGTCGCTTCGGGACGGCACGACATGAATCGAACCAAGGAGATATGCGATGTCCCAAGAGAGAGATGCATTCGTATCGGCGAAAGTAGCCAAGATGTCCTTGGCCGAGAAGTGCGGCCAGCTGCTTACCTTCACCTGGCGCGGCGCCTACCTGACGCCCTCCGGCTTCGAGCAGATCACCCGACTCAACGCCGGCGGCCTCTGCCTCGAGCCCTACGCTCTGGAGACCTGCAAGAACCTGTACTGGGGACGCTCCCAGGTCGACCCGACCTTCAAGAAGCCCAAGGACTACTTCGACATCGCCCATACCTACTTCAGCGATCGGAACTTCGGCGTCAGCGTCACTCCGGCCGAGCTGACCGAGGCGCTTAACAAGCTCCAGAAGATCGCCATGGACCGGCCCTCCGGCATTCCCCTCCACATCACCATCGACATGGAAGGCGACTTCAAGAACGACTACTCCTCCGGCCACGTCGTCCAGTTCCCGCCGCCGATGGGCATCGCCGCGATCGACGACCTCGATCTCGCGTACAAGGTCGCCTACACCCTCGGCAAGCAGATGGCCATGATCGGCATCACCCAGTTCTACCATCCCGTCTGCGACGTCAACATCAACCCGCTCAATCCCGAGATCGGCGTCCGCTCCTTCGGCGACGATCCCAAGAAGTGCGCGAAGTTCATCGAGGCGACGGT
>CAYPHO010000388.1:0-2639 GCA_964410245.1 uncultured Treponemataceae bacterium
AGCTGAAGACCCTGCTGTCGCGCTACGGGGTCACGACGGTCTTCGTCACCCACGATCAGCGCGAGGCCCTCGCGCTGGCCGACCGGATCGCCATTATGCGGGAAGGAAGCATCGAGCAGGCGGGGACCCCGTCCGAGATCTACGCCGAGCCCCGCAGCGTCTTCGCCGCGGACTTCCTCAATCCCGATCCCGACGCGCCGCCCATGTGCTTCCTGCCGGGAGAGGCCGTCGCCCCGGAGTTCCTCGGCTTGATAATCGGCGCCCGGTCGGAGGATATCTCGATACGGCCGGCGGCGAGCGGCGGCGACGCGGAGGCCGACGGCGGCGCGCCCTTCGTCCGCGCGACGGTAACCGAGGCCCGCGGGCTTCCCCTGGGCTCTGGAACGATGCTGCGGCTGCGAGCGGCCGGCCGGGAGCTCTACGTCAAGGCGCGGACGGAGGACGGCCCCGCTCCCGCGCCGAACTCCCCCGTCCTCATGGTCTTCGAGCGCTGCCACCTCTTCGACGAGGACACGAGGATCAGGGCGCGGAGCCTCGGCCGCTGAGCGCCGGGCCGCCGACGCCGCATACTTCGATAAAATCGAGTATCGGGCCCTGCCAGCCGCGATCCGGGCTTCCCGCCATATCGGCCTGGAGCGCCTCGTATATCCCGATGATCTCCGCCCGTATTTCGCCTATCGCGGCGAGCTCCGAGCCCCGGGTAGTGAAGAGGTCTCGGACGACTTCCCGCGCATCGCCGTCGGTAAAGCCGGGGAAGCGATTGACCAGGTAATAGAGCGAGGCGCCGATGCAGTTGACGCTGTGCTGCTTCACGAAGAGCACGGTCTCGGTAATGGCCAGGGCCTCGTCCCTCAGGCTGGCGACCCAATTCGCGCCCGCCGCGGCCGCGTCGAGCCGGACTCCCTCGCTTGATCGAGAGCGCGCGAAAGCGGCCGCCAGCTTCCAATTGGCCAGAACGATCAGGACATGGAGGCTGGGCACGCAGTTGAGGTGCGGATCGAGGGCGTGAATCAAGGCGAAGCGCAGGTTCGGAGTCTCCTTGGGGCGCGCCGTCGTGGTGTGCACCCTGCGATAGACGCTGCCGGCGTCTCGATACAGATTCCTGATGGAATCCACGTATTCGCAGAGCCCGCTTATCGAGTTCTCTCCGTACAGCCTCCATAGCTTATAGACCGAGCCCATCCACAGCTTGACGAACTCCAGGTACTTGCCGATATGACGAGGATCGAAGGGTATCTCGGCGTCGAGAGCGTGATCGACGCTGACGACCGAACGCAGCCGAAACAGGACATTGGCGAACTGCGGCAGGAAGAAGGACCGTATCGCCTCCAGCGCGAGGCCGAGCGCGGCCCAGCAGAGGCGCGGCCGCGATACCGCCAGCGCGAGCGGTCTCGAATACCCGACATCTCTCCGAAGGAATTGAAAATCCACCTCGCCCTCCGGCCGGGGAGTCTATACTCCCGACGCAAGAAAGAGCAACGATCGCGAACGACGAAGTAGCGGTATTCGCATTAATAAGGTAGAAATATTGAATCGAATGCATTCTTTTCAGCAAAAAATCGATGCAGTTAGTTGACTAAATCTTCTATTACATTCTGGATATTGACAGAATATACCACTTTGTCTGCAATGCATCTATTTCATTTTAATATTAGTACTTTCTTAGTTGGTTGGACTAAGAAACTGAGCTAGAAATGACATATAGTTTTGCATTTTATAGGTCTTTTTACCTATCGCTTAATGAGTAATTTATCTGATTTCGGCTGCCAGTTTTCCATGGTTTCCATATATATCTCGCTATTTACCTCACAAGTTCTAGAAGGAGGCTTTTGCATGAAGCGCAAACTGATTCTCGGCCTTACCCTTCTGGTGATGCTCGCCGTGGTTATTATGCCGGCGGCCGCCCAGAAGAAGGTGATCAACCTGTGGACCTTCACCGACGAAGTTCCCAAGATGCTCACGAAGTTCATGGAGCTCAATCCGAAGTTCGATGCTGAGTACGAAGTCAAGGCGACCATCGTCGCCACCACCGACGGCGCCTACCAGCCCGCGCTCGACCAGGCCCTCATGGCCGGCGGCAAGGACATGCCCGACTTCTACTGCGCCGAGTCCGCCTTCGTCCTCAAGTACACCCAGGGCGACGCCTCCGCCTTCGCCGCTCCCTACAAGGACCTCGGCATCGACGTGAAGGGCCTCCTGAAGAAGGCCGACATCGCCCAGTACACTGTCGACATCGGCACCAACCCCGCGAACAAGCAGCTCGTCGGCCTCGGCTACCAGGCCACCGGCGGCGCCTTCATCTACCGCCGCTCGATCGCGAAGGCCGTTTGGGGCACCGATGACCCGGCCGTAATCAAGACGAAGATCGGTCCCGGTTGGGACAAGTTCCTCGCCGCCGCCGCCCAGCTCAAGGCCAAGGGTTACGGCATCGTCTCCGGCGACGGCGACGTGTGGCACGCCGTCGAGGGCGCCGCCAAGACCGGCTGGATCGTCAACGACAAGCTGAACATCGACAAGAGCCGCGAAGAGTTCCTGGACATCTCCAAGAAGCTCAAGGACAACGGCTACCACAACGACACCCAGGACTGGACCGACGCTTGGTTCGCCGACATGAAAGACGCCGGAGCGAAGAAGGTCCT
>CAYPHO010000389.1:0-2616 GCA_964410245.1 uncultured Treponemataceae bacterium
ATCGAGTCGTGTTACCCGCAAGTTAGCAAAGTGAACCAACTTTAGCAACCCCTCAACGCGGCAATTGCGTATGACCGGGTGTTAGCAACAGGTGTTATTTAAAACTTACTATTATTCTATTATCTAGTTTAAATAGCCAAACCTTTTAAAACCAAACAAGCCTAACCACGAAGGACAAATTTATTTTGTTTTGTGCGTTGGCCAATATGCCCTTGGCAAAATGGGTTGGCTTTGCAAGCTCTTTGACAAAGCTTTGAATTGTGTTTTGGCCTGTGCGGCTTTGGCAATGTGCTTGCAAAACGGGTTTGCTATAATCTAATATCATAATAATTGGGCAAATACTTATATGTTTTTTTATACTTTTCTATATCAGATGCACTTATAATATTCTGACTTACCAATAAATCTTCATTTTCAAACAAATAAGTATTAACCAAATCAATTTCTTTTCTTGTAAGGTTTGGGATCTTTAAACGATAGGGGTTATCGTTAAAAGTAATAAAGTCAAAATTCTGTATGCACAGCTGGTCAACTGATTCAGACTCATTCATTAAAACACCTCCAAAAGTATACATTTTTGCACCTCTGTATTCTTCATAAAGAATATTAAACAATTGAATAAATTTCAAACGACTTGCATTATTGTTTCTGTCTTCGATAATCTTCGTAATATGATTTAATATAAGTTTTCTTATAGTTTTATAGTTATTGTCAGAATTAAAATCAGCATTTGAAATGTTAAAGGGAGTCTTATTACCAAAAACTTGCTTAAATTCCTCTTTTGTATATTCTGAACCTGTTTCAGAATATTTTAATTCTCGATTACAAGTAACCAAATAAATGCTACCTGCACTCATTTTACTAAATAACAAGGTTAAATCGTCGAAGAAGTAATTATCTAGGGTACCATCATAATCTAACCAAACTATAATCTTTTTATCTAAGGGTAATTCGCTCAGAGCAACTGTAGAAAATGATTTTTTTATCTTTATAAAAGAAAAGGGAGAATTAAACTTGAGTTTCTCGATTGAATAATCACCGCCTTCAATACTAATTAAATCATTTATATGCAACTCTTTATGGAATAATTTAAAATCAGTAAATGCCAAACCGCCAAATCCAATATATTGATAATCTCCCTTATAATATGAGCAAATTCGTTGAAAACATGATAATATCATTCTTCTTTCAGTAAATTTGAAAGGTCGCAATTCATAATTTATTTTATTTGGACTATTCATCTTCAAGTTCTTCAATTTTTACATAGTAATTGAAAATATACTCCCCAACTTCTTTATAATTTTTTACACCTATTTGATTTTTAATCTTTTCTGCAATTTTATAAGGAGCCAAATAAGATATTCTTACTTGGTCTTTAATAGAAGCGATAACATCATAGTCTATTTCAGGTGAAATAAAGTTTCTTATATTAGCAAAGGAGGCACTTTTCAATTGTTGAACTGTTATTTTATCCTCTTGTTCACCCAACAATTTTCTATATTCGTTAGCATCGTTTCCTAGTTTGCTTATTTCTTTCAAAAAGCTTAAAACAGAAGTCATTGCTTCCCTCATAAAAAAAAGCGCTTTCTTGTATACTTCAGAAGTAGCATCAATACCTTTTTTTGTAGTTGTTAATGGTAGATTAATAGTTTCTTCCGAGTCTAAGAACAAAACCCCCTTAAACATAACAAAATTAACATGCCAGCGAGGAATATTTAAAGTACCCCAACCAGTAATTTCAGATTTATCAGAAAGAACTACTAATCTATCATTACAATAGATATACCATCCTGAAGAGCTAGGGTCTCCAACGTAGCTTAGACCGGCTATTACCCTTATATTAACATTGTTATAATTTGTTTCATAAAAATAAGGCTTTGATTTATCATTAAATAATTCAATACCCTTTCTTTGTAACTTGTTGCCATTTAGAAAAATTGAAATGCCTTTTTCAAGACTAAAGTTCAATAATTGCTCGATATCTGCTTGAAGATCATTTAAGAATGAATCATCATTAAAAATACTACTAACTTCAACATTTAGATTAGTAACAGAAATATATGTTCCATTTAAAGATAGATTAGAAGAAGTATTATTAATTATTTCGTAATTAAAACTCCAATCATCAACTGTTGTATTGGTCCCATCTTCCTTAGTAAGTGTAACTGTTTTTTGCTTCCACTCATTCACATCTACCTGGACTTGGAAATGGTCAGTTGATGTTTTTGATTCAACAACAAACTCTTGACCGATTTTAAAAAGCGCTCGTTTCATTCCAACACCAAAACGACCAATTGAACCTCCAGTTTTTGGCGCATCATCAGGTCTACCAAACCTAAAAGCGTACTTCTGAGCAGTATCTAATGAAAACCCACCACAATTATCTTTAACTATAAAAACGTCTTTATTAATCGTTAATTCTATTATTAAGCCACTATAATTGTCTGGGTTTATATTATTTGCACCATCAATAGAGTTGTCTAGTAAATCAATTATTGCATCTCGAATTGATATATCTCGAGTAATCATACCAATGAAAAAGGATTTTGTAGGATTACCTTGTATAATGTTTTCTCCCATAGAATTTATTTTTTTCTTGTCGCCATTATCTGTCGT
>CAYPHO010000390.1:0-2593 GCA_964410245.1 uncultured Treponemataceae bacterium
CGAACCCCCACAAGCAGATCCAGAGTCTGCCGTGCTACCATTACACAACCGGGGAATGAAGTACCGTACAGAGCGTACATTACCGATTTTCTCCGGCCCTCGTCAAGAGGTTTCCCGAGCGGCGGCGCGGATGGAAGCCGGCGGATCCTTGTGTATCGCCCAGCGCGTGGCTTCGAGCATGGGCAGGACGTCGGCGCTGAATCCGAAGCGAAGGCCGCTTTGCCTCTCGACCGCGCACCAGAAGACGTAGTTGAGCTTCAGGGTTCCTAAAGCCATGTCGAGGATCCCTTGCGGCGTAAATTCTCCTATGCGGCGTTTCTTTCCGCCGATCCACAGGCTCCCCGCGTATTCCGGATATTGGACGTCGGAGGCCAAGGGAATTTCCCCGGCATATAGAGGAAAGAAATCATAGGCGGGAATGCGCCTTTGGTTTCTGTCTCGTTCCTTGTCCGGATAGAGGTCGGGCCCGCCCAGGCCGATTCCGTTCTCGGCGCAGAAGGCCGCGAGCTCGGCCAGTCCCCTCTCCCCCGAGGGCAGGTAGTTGATCTCCTGGATGATTACCGAGGTCGGGAAGGCCTTCCGGGCCCGCCCTAGCAAGGTCTTGTACGCCTGGTCGTAGTCCTCGGCGGCGAAGCCGCGCCGCAGTTCCTCTTTCGGGTCGCAGTTGAAGGCGGTCTCCATGAACTCGATTCCCACGAAGTAGGGATCGCCGTCGTACTTCGCGCCCAGCTCGTCGATGAGCAGGCAGAAGCGCTCGAGCACCCGCGCTTCCCAGATGCGGGCCGTCTTGCCCGAGGCCGAGCTCATCTCGGCGACGCCGTCGTAGTCCGAGGCGATATAGCCGGGCGCGGGGCTGTCCGGCCGATTGAAGGTCTTCTCGGCCAGGGTGCAGAAGAATCGCTTGCCGTGGCGCCTGCAGGCTTCGAGCTGGGCGTCAATCAGGCTGAAATCGTAGGCGCCCGGGGTTCCCTCCAGGTCGCTCCATCGGGCGCCGCCCTGAATGCCCGTGATTCCCTTGGGCAATCCGGCCACCTAGGCCTCGAATTCGGCCTCGAGCCTCGGATTCCCGGCCATCTCGAGGAAACGGCGGTCGTATACCAGGGCGTAGTGACCGGGATGCCACTTTCGCCCCTCGATGCTCGGCTCGGCCCCCAGGAGAGCGCCGGCGCCCGTAAGGACGGCGAGCGCGCAGAGCCCGGGTAGGCCGAGCCTAGGCATCCCGCCGGGCCGCTCCGGCGGCCGCGTCGGCGCCGGCCCGTCGGGCGTCGAAGACCTCGAGCTGGGGGGTCTCCATGCCGTTGTACCTATTCAGCGTCACCTTGAAAACGAGGTCGATGCGGTCGCCCTTCTTGCTCTCGGGATCGAAGGAGAAGTCGCGCTGGAGCCGCGGGGCCCCGTCCCAGAACAGGGCGGGCCACTTATGCTTGCCGAAGTCCAGGGTGAGCTTGAGGTGGTTCTGCTCTTTCTTGCCGACTATCTGGGCGTCGGCGATGGGGACGTTCCTGGCCAGGAAGACGAGGGGCTCGTTCTCCTCGCCGAAGGGCTCGAGGCGCTCGGTCACCGAGGTCAGCTCGGGCCGGAGGTAGTCGTGGGGCAGCTCGGCGTCGATGTCGATGCTCTCCTCGGCCTCGTCCAGCTCGAGGGCCTCGCAGTAGGCGGCGGCCCTGGCCTGGAACTCGGGCCAATCCGCCGCCTTGAGGCTGAAGCCCGCGGCCGCGTCGTGCCCGCCGTAGTCGATGAAGAGGTCGGCGCTCGCCTCGAGGAAGGAGGAGACGGGGAAGCCGCGGACGGCCCGTATCGAGCCGACGACGGTGCCGTCCTCCTGGAAGCTGGCGATCACGGCCGGGACCTTGAGCGTGCTGGTCGTGCGCGAGGCGATGAGGCCGGTGATGCCGCGGAACACGTCGGGCGAGCCGACTAGGGCCAGCTTGTCGCGGTAGGAAGCGAGGCTCTCGCGCGCCAGGGGGTAGATCGCGTCCCAGGACTCCCCGCCGAGCTTCTTGCGGTCGGCGTTGAGCTGGATGACCTCGTCCGCCGCCGCCTCGCGCCCGGGCCGGTCCTCCGTCAGGAAGAGCCGTATCGCCGAGTCGGCCTTGCCCATGCGGCCCGCGGCGTTGATGACGGGCGTGACCTGCCAGGCGACGTCGACCGCGCCCATCCTCCTGCCGACCAGGCCCAGCTTGAGCAGGAGCTCGGACAGGCCCTCCCTCGGCTTGGCGTTCAGGGCGCCCAAGCCCCGCCGGACCATGATGCGGTTCTCGTCCCGCAGGGGCATGAGGTCGGCGACGGTGCCCAGGGCGACGAGCTGCAGGGCGCGCAGGTCGTCCTGGCCGAACCAGTCGGCTTTCTTCAGGGCGAAGGAGACGAAGACGCTCTCGAGGACGTCGATCTCCTCGATGCCCTCGTCCTTGTAGCGCCCGAGCTTCGAGAGCTCCTTGAGCCGGATGAGGCTCTGCCCCTTGGCCTGGGGTATGTAGTCGCCGACGTCGGGGGCGATGTCGTAGAAGAGGACCTCGGCTCCCTTGCCGAGGGCTTTCTCGAGCAGGCGCCTCTGGAGCTCGCCGTCCCAGACGAAGATCTGCCGTCCCTGGAG
>CAYPHO010000391.1:0-2590 GCA_964410245.1 uncultured Treponemataceae bacterium
TGCCCTCGCTGGTTTGGATGGTCGCGATGTTCGGGTTGATGAGGACTGTCTTGACGCCTTCCTCTCGGAGGGCCTTCAGGGCCTGGGAGCCCGAGTAGTCGAACTCTCCGGCCTGGCCGATCTTGAGGCCGCCCGAGCCCAGGACTATGACCTTCGTGACGCCGCTCATATCGTCCCTCCCGCGACGGCCGACCGGGCCGCCGAGTTCTCGGCGGCCGCGCGCGCGCGCGCCTTTTCCAGGAAATCGTCGAAGAGGTATTCGGTGTCGCGCGGCCCGGGGAAGCCCTCGGGATGGAACTGCACCGCGCTGAAGGGGCCCTCGGTCGAGCGCAGGCCCTCGACCGTGCCGTCGTTGCCGTTCTCGAACCAGACCTCCCAGCCGGCGGGCAGGCTCTCGGCCCTGAGCGCGTAGCCGTGGTTCTGGCTGGTGATGTAGCAGCGGCCCGTGGTCCTGTCTATGCAGGGCTGGTTCTGCCCGCGATGGCCGTAGGGGAGCTTGTAGGTGTCCCCTCCCGCGGCGAGGCCCATGATCTGGGCGCCGAGGCAGATGCCGAAGACGGGCCGCGCGTCCGCGCCGCCGCGCAGGGCCCTGCGAACGCTCGCTATGGTCTTCGTGCAGGCCTTGGGATCGCCGGGGCCGTTCGAGAGGAAGAGGCCGTCGTACTCGAGGCCCTCGAGGCTCGCGTCCCAGGGCAGGCAGCGTACCTCGGCCCCGCGGCCGAGGAGGCAGCGGAGGATGTTGTTCTTGGCGCCGCAGTCGAGGAGGGCGACGCGCGGCCATCCGCCCGCTCCGTAGACCCGAGGCTCCGGCCGGGAGACCGCGGCGACGCCGTGGGAAGCTCCCGCGTACTCGGGCTCCTCGTCGCCCTGCAGGACGATCTTGCCGCGCATGACCCCGCGCTCGCGCAGGATGGTCGTGAGCGCGCGCGTATCCACGCCCTCGATGCCCGGGACTCCCTCGGCCTCGAGCCATTCGGGTAGGCTTCGCTTCGAGGCGAAGTGGCTCGGCTCCCGGCATACCTCCGAGACGACCAGGCCCGAGGCCCAGATGCGGCCCGACTCGAAGTGGAGGGGAATGCCCTCGGCGTCGGCCTCGTCGCCCGGCACGCCGTAGTTGCCCGCCAGGGGGTAAGTGCTGACGAGGATCTGGCCGAAGTAGGAGGGATCGGTCAGGGACTGAGGATAACCCGCCATGCCGGTCGTGAAGACGACTTCTCCCTCGACGCTCTTGGGCGAGCCGAAGCTCGAGCCTTCGAACGAAGTCCCGTCTTCTAGGATGAGGCGCGCTTTCCTTCGCTTGGATGTCACGATAGCTCCTCGAGGGGAGCTTCCTTAAAGAAATGCTCCGCTCCAGCCCGGACGCTATCGTGTCCGCCTGAACCGCAGGATTTTTCGTCTGACGAGCGTTTCGCGCTTCGAGGCAGACCCAGCGTCGGGGCGTTGCGCAAGATTATCCAAAAAAACTGTATGCATCAAGTGGTAACTGTGTGAATATACCAAAATAACTGCATAAAGATGCATAGCGCCTGTCAGTATATTCATAGATACGGGCTTTGTTCTTGAAAGCGACTCAGCTTTTCTTACAGTAATGTCAAACGTTTGATTCATCTAGGACAGGTGCGTGGGATAAGAGGAGCTCGTACACAGATTCTAACTATATAATATATAATAAGATAAAAAGTCACTCAATATCCATGGGCATATTGATGCGGAAGAATGATCGCAGTATGAAAACGTTTGACATATTGTAAACACCTATCGTATCCTCTCGCACAAGGAAAACAATGAAAATACGATCCAGACTCCATCTCGCCCTCGCAGTCACTTTAGCGACGACCCTGCTCAATGTCGCGATGTTCGCTTATTTCGCCCGGACGACCTCCGCCCTGAGCGAGCTGCGCATCAAGTCGCTCGATCTCGGGAAAGAGATATTCAGGTTCAGGTATCTGTCGGACGAGCTCCTCGTCGTCACGCCTTTCTCCGACGTATTCGATTCCTGGAAGGCCTCCCGCGACGCGATCGGTTCCGCCATAAAGGAGTACGGAGGGGGCCGAGGCGCATCCGTCTTCCTCTCAGGCGAAGCGGACCGGAAGCAGGCCGAATCGCTCGTCGCCATATGGGCGGTCGCCGAGGAGGTCGTTCGGGAGGTCGAGTCGGCAGGCGCGGCCTACGCCGAGTCCGGATCGACGGCGGCCGTCATCGCCGTCTCGGATTCCTTCGAGACCATCGCGATTACCAGCGCGGTGCCGCGCCTCAGGACTACCCTCGACATGTATCTCGAGCGCTCGCTCGAGAAGCTCGTCCGGTCGGTCGACAGGCAGGCTGCGGGAATGCGCGCCTCGCTCGTGATCGGCGTACTGGCGATATCCTCCGTCGGGGCCGCCGCCGCCCTCCTCCTCCTCCTCAGGCTGCGCGGGAGGGTAGGTTCCTCCATCGGCGACCTCGAGTCGGTGATGCGCTCCTGGAGGGGCGGCGACTTCACCGTGGAGGCGGCCCGGGGCGGAGGCGACGAGCTCGGGGAGATCGCCGGGGAGATGAACGGGACGATAGGCGATTTCTCGGCCCGCGCCGCGAAGGAGATCGGCGAGGG
>CAYPHO010000392.1:0-2554 GCA_964410245.1 uncultured Treponemataceae bacterium
ATCGCGTAGCCGCCGAGCTCGAGGTTCTCGCGAACCGTCATGGGCGCGAAGAGCTTGCGGCCCTCGGGCACCAGGGAGCAGCCGGCGGCCAGGAGGCGCTCGGGCCTCCATCCGGCGACCTCGACGCCCTTGAGCAAGATCGAGCCCGAGCTCGGCTTGACCAGGCCGGCCAGGCAGGACAGGAGGGTCGTCTTGCCCGCCCCGTTCGCGCCGATGATGGCGACGATCTCGCCGGGCGCGACGTGGAGGGACACGCCCTTCAGGACCCGAAGGTCGCCGTAGCCGGCCTCGAGGCTGCGCGCCCTAAGCATCGGCGGCTCCCGCGCTGCCGCGCCCAGGGCCGGCGCCCTCGCCGCGCGCGACGCCCTCGTCGTCGCCCGCGCCGCCCTCGTCGTCGCGACCAAGATATATTTCTATAACAGCCTCGTTCCGCTGGACCTCGCGGGGCGTCCCCGACGCGATCTTCTTCCCGAAATCCAGGACGACGACCTCGTCCGAGATGTCCATGACGAGCGACATGTCGTGCTCGACGACCAGGACCGCGATGCCCATGTCCCTGATCCGGAGGATGAGCTCGGCCAGCTCGCGCGTCTCGCGGTTGTTGAGGCCCGAGGCCGGCTCGTCCAGCAACAGGAGCCTGGGCTCGGAGGCCAGGGCTCGCGCCAGCTCGACCGACCTCTGGATGCCGAAGGGCAGGCCCGCGGTCTTCTCGGCCGCGTAGGCCGAGATGCCCAGGAGCTCGATCGCCCTCATGGCCTCGGCCCTGATCGACCTCTCCTCGGCCCAGGTCCAGGGCGCGTGAAGCATGCCCGACAGGAAGCCCGCGCGGCTGCGGCCGTGGCGGCCTATCATGACGTTCTCGAGGACGGTCATCCCGCCCGAGAGCTTGATCGCCTGGAAGGTGCGCGAGACGCCCCGGCGCGCGACGAGGAAGGGCTTCATTCCCGTGACGTCCCCGCCGCCGAAGACTATCTTCCCCGAGTCGGGCCTCAGGCTGCCCGCGATCAGGTTGAAGAGCGTGGTCTTGCCGGCCCCGTTCGGGCCGATGACGGCCGTTATGCGATTCTCCTCGGCCGCGAAGGAGACGCCGTCGACCGCCCTGAGGCCGCCGAAGGAGCGGGAGATGCCCTGCACCTCGAGGAGGCTCACGAGGCGCCTCCATGGCTTCCGTCCTGGCCCGGCCGCGCCGCCGGGCCGCGCGGCCGAAGCGCCGCCTTGGCGCGCGAGAGGGCCGCGCGGCCCGAGGGGCCGATCAGCATTACGGAGATGAGGATTGCGCCGAAGACCGCGTCGTCCAGGCTGCCGAAGACGCCGCGGAGCGAGAGGAAGTTCAGGAGCAGGGCGGCGATCAGGGTGCCGGCGATATTGGCCATGCCGCCCACCGCGACGATCGCGACGTAGCGGACCGACTTCATGAAGTTAGCCTCGCCCGGGCCGATCGATCCGTTGTAATGGGTCATGAGGACGCCGGCGACGGCGGCGTAGGCCGCGCCCAGGATGAAGACCTTGAGCTTGACGGCCGCGGTGTCGACGCCCATCGCGTCGGCCGCCTCCTCGCCGTCGTGCAGGGCGCGCAGGGCGCGGCCCGAGCGGGAGGCGACGAGGTTCGCCAGGAAGAGGAGGCCCGCCGCCAGGACGACCCAGGAGATCGTGAAGTTGGCGGCGCGGCCTGCCCGCCCTCCCGTTATCTCGAGGCCGGGCAGGAGGGCGAAGGCGGGCACGCTGGAGAGGCCGTCCGCGCCGCCCAGGGCCGTCGTGCCCCGGACGACCTTCTCGATGACGATGCCGAAGGCCAGGGTCGCCATGGCCAGGTAGTGCCCGCGCAGGCGCAGGACCGGCGTGCCGATCAGCGCGGCGACGAGGCAGGCGAGGAGGACGGCGACGATGCAGGAAAGCCAGGGAGAGGGCGATAGGTATGGATTGCCGTAGGAATCGAGGCCCCTCGAGAGGAGTCCCAGGGCATCGAGGGCCTTCGCGAGTCCCGCGCCGGCCTGGCCGCTCAGGTCGAGCTTCGAGATGAAGGCCGATGCGTAGCCGCCGATCGCGAAGAAGCCGGCCTGGCCCATGTTGATCTGCCCGGCGTAGCCCATCAGCGCGCAGAGCCCAAGCGAGGCCAGGGCGTAGTAGGCCGACATGGTCAGCTGGGTCATGTGGTGGGCCGACTTGGCGGCCGTCAGGACGGGCGGCAGGAGGAAGGCGAGGGCCAGGACGGAAAGGGCGGGAATGAAGCGCCTCATGCTCAGTAGGCCTTCAGCGCGCCGGCCGCGCGCGACCCGAAGAGTCCCGTCGGCTTCGCGACGAGTACGGCGAGGAGGACGCCGATGGTGACGACGTCCTTGTAGGCCTCGGGCACGATGACGATGGAGAAGGACTCGAGCATTCCCAGGAGCGCGCCCGCGGCGACGGCGGCGAGGCTGTTGCCCAGGCCGCCGAAGGCCGCGACCGTGAAGCCCTTGATGGCCAGGCTGGATCCGACCGCGTAATGAGTCTGCGTCAGCGGCGCGACCGCGCAGCCGCCCAGGGCGCCGATGGCCGCGCTCATGCCGAAGGCGAC
>CAYPHO010000393.1:0-2544 GCA_964410245.1 uncultured Treponemataceae bacterium
TCGTCATACCGGTCCAGCCCGAAGTTCACGACCAGGAAGGGGACGTCGGGCATGAGGAGCTTGACGTTCTTGTTGAGGGCCGCTGCCGCGATGGACAGGCCCCCGCCCTGCGAGCCGCCGGTAACGGCGATGCGGCCGGGGTCGACCGCGGGATGGCAGGCGGCGGCGTCGACCGCGCGGGCGGCGTCGGTCATGATGCGGCGGTAGTAGTAGGTCTCGGGCGAGTCGATGCCCCGGGTCATGAAGCCCGGGATCGAGGGGCCGGTCGGGCCGGAGTCGCCGGTGTCGCCGGGCGACCAGGTGGAGCCTTGGCCGCGGCTGTCCATGACCAGGTGGGCGAAGCCGGCCGATGCCCAGAAGAGCCAGTCCCAGGGGAAGGCGCGGCCCCCGCCGTAGCCGATGTACTCGACGACGCAGGGGAGCTTGCCGTCCTTGAAGCCAGGCAGCGAGGGGCGGAAGGCCTTGGCGGGCAGGATGAGCCAGCCGGCGACGCGATCGCCGCCGAAGCCCGTATAGGAGACGTCGAAGGCCTCGATGCCGTCGAGGCCGGTCGGGTAGGGGGCGAATTTCGGGTCGAGGGCGAGCGAGTCGGCCTCGGTGATGGTCGAGGCCCAGAAGGACACGAAATCCTTGGGCTCGACGCGCTTGGGCTTATATGTCCTGAGCTTTTCCTTGGGCAGGTCGAAAAAAGCCATGATGTCTCCTCTCGGGAGCCCATCATGGCTTCATATCGGGCGGCGCGTCAATGCGCGCGGGGTCTTAAGTCTCCGCTATCAGCAGCGTCTTCGCGTCAAGCTTCAGCTTCAAATCTTGCGGATTCATCCGGCCGTGGTCCTTTACTACCGTGAAGTGGATGTACTCGACCTTGGGCTCGAGGAGGATGAGGACGGAGATCGCGTCCAGGTAGCCGGCGAGCATCAGGGGGACGTCGTTCTTGTCGACCTGGGGCTCGGGCCCGACCATGGTGGCCGAGTACCATACCTCGAGCTCCATCTCGGAGGCGAAGTCCTTGACCTTCGCGAGGTCGGCGGGCGTCGCCCGGGTGAAATCGTAGCCGTCGATGATGAGGGTGCCGGCCTTGAAGCCGCCGTCCGCGATCATCGCCTTGAGCGAGCGCAGGACCTGCTCGATCGAGACGCCCTCCTGGGCGAAGTTCATGATCACGCGGTTCTGGACGACCTCGGTCTTGGCCTCGGCGCTGTGCTCGAGGTTGCGGCGGCGGGCGACCTCCGAGAAGATGTTCTCGTACCAGGAGATGACGTAGTTCGCGTGGGCGTTGAAGGACACGTGGATGACCTTCTCGCCCTGGAGGAGCTTGTCGAGGGCCAGCTGTACTAGGACCGAAGTCTTGCCTATCCCCTTGCGGCTGGCGATGACGCCTATGTTGCCCTTCTTTAGTCCGCCCTCGATGGACTTCTCGAGGAGGCGGACAGGACTCTTGGCGATGAGCTCCTCTTTTAGCATACGCGACTCCTTGTTCGGGAGTGATGAAAGGGCCGAAAGGCCCTTGCTGGTCAACGATCAGTATAAACCCGAAAGCCCGCCCGGGCAAAACCGGAATCGGGAAGCATTTCGAGATTCACCACGGAGACACGGAGATCCAGGTGAGGGCACGGAGAAGATCGAGAGGTGATTGAAGGAAATAAGGATATCGAGTTGGTTAGCGATATGGATATTCTCTCCATATCTCTATCTCCTCTTCCCTCCGTGCTCTCCGTGCTTCTCCGTGTCTCCGTGGTGAATCCGTATTCCGTCTAGCGGCCCTGCTCGGCCTTCTTCTTCTCCAGGTATTCCTTGCGCAGCTGCTCGGAGACGTTGGTCGGCACCTTGCCGTACTTGAGGAACTCCATCGTGAACTCGGCCTTGCCCTGGGAGAGCGAGCGGATCACGGTGGAGAAGCCGAACATCTCCGACAGCGGGACCTCGGCCTCGACCTTGCAGAAGGTGCCTTCCTCGCTGGAGGAGGAGATGATGCCGCGCCGCTGGTTGATCGCGGCGAAGAAGTTGCCCTGGAACTCGGTCGGACCCTCGATCGCCACCTTCATGATGGGCTCGAGGATGACGGGCTTGGCCTTCTCGTAAGCCTCGCGGAAGCCGCCGATCGCGGCGAGCTGGAAGGCGATGTCCGAGGAGTCGACGGCGTGGGACTGGCCGTCGTTGATCGTGACCTTGGTGTTCACGATGGGGAAGCCGAGGAGCGTGCCCTTCTTGATGGACTCCTGGAAGCCCTTGTCGCAGGAGGGGATGTACTCCCTGGGGATCGCGCCTCCCTTGATCTCGTCGACGAACTCGTAGTTCTTCTCCTTGCAGGGCTCGATGAAGCCCGCGACCTTTCCGTACTGGCCCGAGCCGCCGGTCTGCTTCTTGTGCGTATAGTTGAAGTCGGCGCGCTGGGTGATGGCCTCGCGGTAGGCGACCTGGGGCATGCCCGTGGTGACGTCGCACTTGTACTCGCGCTTCATGCGCTCGATGTAGACCTCGAGGTGGAGCTCGCCCATGCCCTTGATGATGCACTGGTTGGACTCGGGGTCGACGTAGGTCTGG
>CAYPHO010000394.1:0-299 GCA_964410245.1 uncultured Treponemataceae bacterium
CCCCCGAGTCCTTGTACGCGGGATAGGGCTTGTACTTCCTCGCGGCACTCTTCATACTGTTCTTCTTCATACTCGTTGTAGTCTTCCTCATGCTGTTCTTCCTGGTCATCCCCACGGTCCGCCGGGGGGCCATGCCTTTACAGTTGCATCGCTCTCAATAATAGCTTCACGGATGGGCGATAGGAAGTCGCCTAACGCCGACCCGATGACCGAGAATGCGGATGGCGGCGATTCCAGAAAATTGCCCTTGGTCCGGTATGCAGCCCATCGGGCTTGTAGTGTGGTGTCCTCATAAAAAG
>CAYPHO010000394.1:309-2537 GCA_964410245.1 uncultured Treponemataceae bacterium
CCAAGTACGATTTCTCGCCGATCGAGGCAGGCGGTGACTGCGGTTGCGAGAGGAGGAAGTTCGAAGCGAAAGCTCCGTGATAGAGCCCAGAGGTCGTGGAAATCCTTCATGCGGGAATTGCCTCGGCCCAAGCTGAGCATAGCGCTGAATTTCTCAGCCACTACGTATTCTCTCGGATACGCGCGTACCTTGGGCGCGGGGAGACCGGGGAGGATGGTCGGATAGTCCTCGTTCACGGGTGCTACCGCATCGCCGAAGCCAAGGTCGATCTGCAAGTGGATGGCGGTGCGTTCTAGGAGGGCGTCTATTTTGACTCGCTGGCCTCCGTACTCGGTCTCCTCGCGGATCTCCTCGACCCTAAGGCTGTCCATATCGAATATGATCCCGTCCTCGGGACAGGGGATCGCGCAAATAGAAGTAATGAGTTCTTTGACGTTCGATGTGTCGCTCGGCCCATAGGCGAGGAAATCGAGGTCGCGCGTTGAGCGGTACGGGTCGGACATCCAGAGGCCGAGGAGGCTCGCGCCCTTGAGTATACAGCGGTCGCGATACTCAGAAAGGGAAAGGCGATATAGGAAGCGCTCGTAGGCGTAGCGGAGCAGGAGGAGCTGTGAATCCTCTCCCCTCTCGCGCGATCGGGCATAGAGGCGATCCTTGGCCGAGGCTGCGTTGTTCCGCATAGCTACAGGTGGTCCAGTGCGGTGGCGAGGCCGCGGGAGGGGAGATACTCCATGGCGCGGTAGAGCGAGTCTACCGTTACCTTCTTCTGCCGCAGCCCATCGCGGAGTGCTTCAAGAGCTGCTTCGCGCCCGACCAGGCGCTCGAAGCGGAAGCAATCGAGGACAGTGCGAGCCGGATTCGTTATTCGAGCCGCGACGCCTTCGAAGGCCATGTCGACGACACCGTAATTCCAGGAACTCGCCGAGAACTCGATGCAGCGTATTGCTACGGTTTCGATCTTGGGCGGTTTCGCGTTCTTCGGGATGGCTAGCCATACAGCCGGAGAAATCTGCGTTCCGATATCGTGAACCTGCAGGGCGGAGATCAGGCAGATGACCGAGCGCGGGACGCGGGCGCATACGGCCGCGAGGCTGTGGTATTCGGTTATTTCCGAGTCGGCTTTTCGATAGAGGCCCCGTGCCTCCCGAACGACGAGTCCTTCATCGAGGAGCGAGCGCAGCCCCTCATAGCCTATGCCGATGTCCTTAAGCTGAGTCGGCGTAAAAAAACTTCCGAGCTTTGATTCTTGGAGCCGAGACACATAGGTTTTTTTAGTTATTGCTCTATCCAGCATTAAGTTATAGTACGCCGAGATGAAGAATACTGCAAGCAAAAAGTACTACTTTGTAGCACAATGTAGTACTTTTTACTCTTTTTTGCCGCTCCCCGTCAGATCCGCCAGCATCGCCACGATGTCGGCCTCAACTTCGCGGATGTCGGCCTCGATCTCCTCGAGGTCCCGGGGCGGCTTGTAGCGGTAGAAGTAGCGGTTGAAGTTGATCTCGTAGCCCACCTTGCCGACCTTGCCGTCCTTGGGATCGAGCTTGGACTGGTCGATCCATGCGTCGGGTAGGTGGGGCGCGACCTCGCGCGCGAAGTACTCGTGGATGTCCTGGTCGAGGGGAACGCTCTCGGTGTCGCGGAGCTCGGGGTCGGGCTCGGGGCGGCCGTCCTCGTCCGCGCAGATCTCGGCCTCGGGGTCGCGCTCAGAGAGGGCCGATAGGATGGCCTTGCGCGTAGCCGCGCCGAGCTTGTAACCGGCCTTCTTCGCCACCTCGTCGAGGATGGTTGTGAACTCAGCCCGGCTCTTGACGAGGCGATCCGGCAGGGTGCCGAGGAAGTCGCGGATGGCTTTCTGCTGAGCTCGGCCTTCCTCTTCTTCCTTTTGAGCGGCGGCGCCTTTCTTCTTGGACTGAGCGAGTGCCTGGAAAGCTCGCTCCTCCTCGATGCGCGCGATGCGCTCCACGCTGGCCTGGAAGTTGAGTCTGAGGGGGCGCTCGACGGTGATCTTGCGGAAGCCGAACTTCGTGGTCGGGTAGATGCGGCTGACTACGACCTCTTCCTCGGCGCCGTCGATGACCAGCTTTCGCGTCTCGCCGTCCTTGAAGGCCGAGAGGAGGGCTAGGATGTCCTTCTCTTTCTCCTGTGGGATGTCCCTGCGCTTGTCCCCCAGGCTCTTGCGGCGAGGCACCCAGAAGGCCGAGGCGTCGATGAGCTGGACCTTGCCG
>CAYPHO010000395.1:0-1532 GCA_964410245.1 uncultured Treponemataceae bacterium
ATGCTGCTCAATGCACGTACAGTAATACGGCTGAAAATCATCGCCCCAGGGAAACAGTCTGCCGTCCGTCCCTCGTGCCGCCTTCTCCCACTGGAATCGAGTGGGCAGGTGGGTCTGACGCCACTCGCAGAATGCCTCCACATCCCGCCCCGTGAGGCCTGTGACCGGAACGTTGCCTTCCCGCCGCCAGAACTCGGGGTCATCAGCGCACTCCCATCGGGTGGGGAGCCCCGGATAGTTCCTCTGTTCGACAAAAGCCTTCCAGTCACGGTTTGTCAGAGGATGCCGGCGGATGAAGAAGAGTGGCAACATCGTCGTGCCTGCCGGATGATCTCTGATGAGTCTCTCCATGACCGACGGCATAATTCCCATCTGGTTCAGCGTCTGAGTTCGTTCTGCAGTAGGGCTATACCCGAATTGAAAGTCGCCGGCCGGGACGGCTGCGTACACGTCCGGATCGATAATGGGGATGGCAAGTCGCTCACGTAGTTGTTCTCCCGTACAATCGGTGACGCACACCGCAAATACATGAAGACAGCCGCCGCCAACCGCCACATTGGCGTCGACCCGCCCATACAACTCCCCTGAGGCGGAGATGTCCATCCCACTGGGCAACCCTTCTGCCTCCACTCGCATGGGGGCCGTCCCGCCGGTAACTTCAATCGAAGCGCGGTAGTCCTTCTGGATATGGCATACGGGCAGGTATTGCGTCTCCAATCGCATCTTTTCGCCCGTGTAACGCGAGATCTCCGACTTGCCGTACTCAACGGCCATCGCGGTGTCCAGTGGCTGCGATCCCCGCTTCTTTAGGAATATCGTTGCCGCTCCCACTAGTCTGGCCGTGGGTTGGAGCGTAACTCGCCCTCCATCCATGGTAGCGACCGTGTCAACACGCGCGCGAACGCCCTGAAATAATCCGTTGTGAATTGCTGCGGGGATCAGACTCGTTCCGCAGGGTACCTGCTCCAGGAGGGTCGCCAAGGCGTCGCCGAATGGGCTGTAGGCGGACAGGCGGCCGTTGTCATCCTTGTCATGCCACACATGATACTGATCTGGCGCCGCATTGAAGGCATCGGTCGATGCGAATGACGCCATGGCCGAATCCAACAGGATCTGAGGGATGGGAGCCTGCCCACACGTGCCATCCCCGCTCGGTGGAGTGCCTTCCAGAGCAACAAAGATATCTCTGGTCACCACCCCCGAAAAGCAACAATCGAAAAACAACAACTTGTGTAGACACGGCAGTGCGTCAATCGTCCCAAAGAGTTCGGGATACATGAGATAGGTGTCGTAGCGTCTAAGCACGGTACCGTAGGGAAGAAGGAATCCCGTCCCGCCCTCTTGGGTCCCATGGCCGCCATAGTAGAAGAGGAACAGATCATCCGGGTGAGCCATCTGCGTCAGATGCCAGATGGCCTGCTCGATGTCCACGCGGGTACCATCGCCTTCGATGTAGGACTCCAGGTTCACATCACCACCATGTTCTGCCTCGTATCTACGGACTTCCTCGCGTTCGGCCAGAAGACGCCCCT
>CAYPHO010000395.1:1542-2507 GCA_964410245.1 uncultured Treponemataceae bacterium
AGCCAAACTGGTCCTTCAGCAGGCCGAAGATGCGACACGCGTCGGCCACAGGTGTCCTCAGACTAGGAAGCCCTGAGCCCTCCTCATAAGAATTGACTCCGACTACTACCATGAACCGCCGGGCGTAGTCACTGATGTATCCGTTGTTAGCGACCTTTCCCATTGTCTTTCCATCCTAGCAGCTGTATTCACACCCACTGTCATGATCGGGTAGCCACAATCGGATTCTGATTGATTGACCTGTCCGAACGATAAAGGCCTGCTCAGTTGACTTATGGAGAACTCTCCCCGGAACCACCATAATCAAGATCACCTCATTTCTGGATGCACGTGACCGCTTTCAATGATGACCTTTGACTCCCGCAGACTAATGTGGCTCAGAGAGCAAAGACGTCACTGCCAGATTATAAGGCATCTGGTCGTGTATAGCAATCGATGAGCTGATGATATCGAACACATGACTGAAGTTACGCGCCCGGTCGTAGACTACTGCGGAATTACGCCGATACCGCCCCTCGCACCTGACCCGACTTGGTACACACCTTTGTGTCGACTTCGCAGAAGGAGCGATATCATTGCGGCTGTGGTCGTGGACTGGTTGATGTCTCAGTCAAATTTCTGAATGGCCTAGGAATGGCGGTTTCTGTTTCCGTAAACCCCTGACACCTCAATGATATTGTCCAACGCTTGAGCATGCCTTTCTTCATAGATCCGGTTGTTTAGCATGTCTTTGCCATCATACCTATACCTCCAGATATGAGCCCCTTGAGTAGGATTCACACGTTTTGGCTGTAGCGGCGCGCACTGCCTGGCGACCAATCGCCCATCTGCAGGTGACGCTGTTGTTCAACATACTGAATTGGCGGTGTCACAGATCTGACAAATGGCATATCTTCTTCCCACTGTCTGATCGGTCAGGTCAAGAACTCCGCTCTGCTCCACCACTGCGTGCAGCTAAGTCCCTG
>CAYPHO010000396.1:0-2494 GCA_964410245.1 uncultured Treponemataceae bacterium
TATCATCGGAATATTTTTCGGGAGGCTTCTGCCCAGGCCCTGATGAACTTCGCCCTCGATCCTGAACTCGCGTCCCGATTTCGCGGGCTTCTTGAAGCGGACCGTCATCTCTCCGGTCACGGCGGCCTCGAAGCCCGAGGCCGCCGAAGCGCAGCCCCGTGCGGCCCTAGGTCGCCAGCAGCGTCCGGTCGGACAGCTCGCGGCCCGCGCGGGAGTGGAAGAGGTCGGCGAGCGAGCGCGGCGTCATGCCGGCGCGCTCGGGCCCGCTTAGGTCCAGGACGAGGCGCCCGGCGTCCATCATGATGGTGCGGGTGCCGAACGCGAGGGCCAGCTCCATGTCGTGGGTGATCATGAGGGCGGTTAGGCCCTCGGCGGCGATGATCGTTCGCGTAACGTCCAGGACCTTGACCGAGGTCGCCGGGTCGAGGGCCGCGGTGTGCTCGTCCAGGAGGAGGAGCTTGGGCTTCGCGATGGTCGCCATGAGGAGGGAGGCCGCCTGGCGCTGGCCTCCCGACAGGAGCCCCATCTTGGTCTTCATCCGATCCTCGAGGCCGAGGCCGAGGCCGGCCAGGAGCTCGCGGAAGTGGGCCGAGTCGCGCCGGTTGACGGCGAAGAAGGAGCGGGACGCGTGGCGGGTATAGGCCATCGCGAGGTTCTCCTCGATGGTCATGCCGGGAGCGGTCCCGCGCGCCGGGTTCTGGTAGAGGCAGCCGATGCTGGCCGCCCGCCGGTGGTCCTTCGCGTAGGTGATGTCCTCGCCGTCCAGGAGTATCCGCCCGCGGTCTGGCAGGAACTTGCCCAGGACGGCGTTGAAGAGCGTCGACTTCCCGGCGCCGTTCGAGCCGAGGATGGTGACGAACTCGCCCCGGGCCGCCTCGAGCGAGAAGTCGTCGAGCGCGACCTTCTCATTGGGCGTGCCGGCCTCGAAGCGCTTGGTAAGTCGCCTGACCGATAGCTGCGCGCTCATTCCGCGGCCTCCCTCTCGCCGGCCCGCCTTCGCCGCCAGGCGAGGGACTTCTCCTTGGCCAGGGGCAGGGCCAGCGCTACGGTGACGATAAGCGCGGACAGGAGCTTGACCGCGTAGCTCGGCATATCGATCCGGTAGGCGGCTTGCAGGATGATGCGGTAGATCTCCGATCCCGCGACCGCCGAGACGAGGCCGGCGGTGACGCCGCGCTTGCCGAAGAGGGCCTGGCCTATGATGACCGACGCGAGGCCGACCACGAGCATGCCCGAGCCGTTGCCCAGGTCGGCGTAGCGCTGTTGCTGGCAGAGCATGGCCCCGGACAGGGCCACCAGGCCGTTGGCGATCACGATCCCGGCGGTGCGGGTGAAGTCGGCGTTGATGGACGAGGATCGCACCATCTCCTCGTTGTCGCCGGTAGCCCGTATGGCGATGCCCGGCCTGGTCTTGAAGAAGAGCGCGAGCAGGGTTACGCAGAGCGCGACGATCAGGGCCGAGAGGGCGAGGCCCGAGAGGTCGGGATTGTCGGACACGGAGAACATCCGGTAGACGGTCCTGCTGGCCACCGGCGCCTCGACCCCGCTTTCGTTGGCGACGAAGCGCTGCAGGTAGAGGTTGGCCTGGCCGCCCAGGACCATGTAGTTGATCGTATAGAGGCCCGTCATGGTCAGGATGCCCGAGAGAATCGGGTTGATGCGCAGCTTGGTCTGCAGGAGGCCGGTGGCCAGGCCCGCCAGCATCCCGGCCGCCGCTCCCGCGAGGAGCGCGAGGACGGGATGCCCCGCGATCGCGACCATGGCGCAGACGGTCATGCCGAAGACGAAGCTGCCGTCGATGGTCAGGTCGGGGGTGTTGAGGACGCGGAAGGCGATGAAGACGCCCAGGGCCATGGGAGCGTAGATCGTTCCCTGGCCCAGGGCGGAGAGCAGCATGTCGAGGAGGCCCATCGAACCTCTGCTACTTGCCGAAGTGGCTCGTGCCGTCCTTCTCGACCAGCACCTTGTAGGCCTTGAGCGTCTCGGCGCTCAACTTGAGCTTGAGCCTGTCGGCGGCCTGGAGGTTCACGAACTTGGCGTAGTCCGAGAGGGTCTCGTAGGGCAGGGTCGAGGGAGCGGCCCCGCTCGCGACCTTGACGACCATGGCCGCGACCTGCTTGCCGAGCTGCACGTAGTCGATGCCGATGGTGGCGAGTCCCCCGTCGGCCACCATGGAGTCGGCGCCGCAGTAGATCGGCACGAGCTTCGAATAGGCCGCGTCGGTGTAGGTGGGCATGGCCGAGGCGATGGTGTTGTCGTTGCCGGTGTAGAGGGCGTCGACGCCCTTGGCGAGGAGGCTGTTCACCGCGGCCTGGAGGTCCGTGACCGTGGCCAGGGAGGCCTCGGCGTAGGTGATGCCCGACTTGTCGCAGTAGGCCTTGGCCGCCTTGATGGTCGATACGGAGTTGGTCTCGCTCGAGGTGTAGAGGAAGCCGAGCTTCTTGTAGCTCGGCTGGAAGTCCGAGACGAGCTGGACGATCTTGGCCGAGGGTAT
>CAYPHO010000397.1:0-1414 GCA_964410245.1 uncultured Treponemataceae bacterium
GGCGGTACAGAACATTGCTCCGGCCGGTTCGCATGTGGTTTCATCCAACTCGCTCTACGGCGGAACGTGTACGCTGTTTACGCATACGCTGCCGAAGATGGGAATTGAGTTTACGCTGGTCGATCCGAATGACCCGAAGAATTTCGCCGCAGCAATCCGGAAAAATACAAAACTGATTTATATTGAGACCATCGGCAACCCGAAAAATGATGTTCTGGACTACAAAGCGATTGTTAAAATCGCTCACGAAAATGGTCTGCCGGTGATTTGCGACAATACGGTGGCCTCGCCCATGCTGTTTCGCCCCATTGAGCATGGCGTTGATATTGTGGTGCATTCCTGCACGAAAATGATTGGCGGGCACGGCACCAGTATTGGCGGCATGGTGATTGATTCGGGCAACTTTAAATGGGACAACGGGAAATTTCCCGGGCTGACGGAACCGGATGCAAGCTATCACGGGCTGAAATACTACGAAGCTCTCGGTCCGTTGGCGTATATCATTAAGATACGCACAAATATTCTGCGGGACACCGGCGGCTGTTTGTCGCCGTTTAACGCGTTCCTTTTGCTTCAGGGTGTTGAAACCCTGCATCTGCGAGCCGCCCGTCATTGTGAAAACGCATTGGCTTTGGCGAAGCATCTGGAAAAACATCCGGCGGTCAGTTGGGTCAATTATCCGGGGCTGCCGTCGCATCCGAATTATGCTTTGGCGAAGAAATATCTGCCGGATGGGCAGGGGGCGGTTCTGGGTTTTGGGATTAAAGGCGGCGTGGAAGCGGGAAAGAAATTTATTAACAATGTCAAATTGGCCAGCCATTTAGCGAATATTCTGGATAGTAAAACGCTGGTGATTCATCCGGCCAGTACGACCCATCAGCAATTGACCGAGCAGGAGCAGTTGAACGCGGGCGTGACGCCGGACTTTGTTCGCGTGTCGGTCGGCACGGAGCATATTGACGACATTAAAGATGATTTTGACCAGGCATTGAAAGCCAGTCAGCAATAATCGTATCATGAGGGAATAAAAATATGTGGGATTATACAGACAATGTAATGGACCAGTTTCACCATCCGCGGAATGTCGGGAAGTTAGACGATCCGGACGGTGTAGGCGAGGTCGGCTCACTGGCCTGCGGCGATGCGCTGCGATTGATGTTTAAGCTGGATAAAAACAGCAGGATTGCGGACGTGAAGTTTCAGACCTTTGGCTGTGCCAGCGCGATTGCCTCATCCTCCATTCTGACGGAGATGATTAAGGGTATGACGCTGGAAGAAGCTGCCAAAGTTACCAATAAAGACATTGTCGAACGATTGGGTGGTCTGCCCAGTCAAAAAATGCACTGTTCCGTTATGGGGCAGGAGGCGCTGGAAGCGGCCATACAGGATTACTACAAACGCAAGGGCGGCAAGG
>CAYPHO010000397.1:1424-2186 GCA_964410245.1 uncultured Treponemataceae bacterium
GAAATCAAAAAAGTCGTACAGGAAAATAACCTGACGACGGTTGATGATGTTACCAATTATTGTAAGGCCGGCGGCGGCTGCGGCGGCTGTAAGGGACGCATCGCCGAACTGATTGAGGAAGTGCAGGGGCAAAAGGCGCCCGCGGCTTATCAGGAAAAACCGATCAAGCCCGCCAAGCTGACGAATATCCAGAAGATACAGCTTATTCAGCAGACGATCAATGAGCAGATTCGTCCGGCGCTGCGGGCCGACGGCGGCGATATTGACCTGATTGATATTGAAGGCAATAAGGTGATTGTCGCTTTTCGGGGCATGTGCGCCCAGTGCAAGATGGCTGAATACACGATGAAGGATGTCGTCGAGGCCCGCCTGAAGGAATTTGTCAGCGATGAGCTTTATGTTGAAGAATTAAAGGATTAAAGCGATTTTTCAGGAGCGCTTCTTATGACGAATGTCATTTATATGGATAATAACGCGACCACGAAGGTGGCCGACGAAGTTATTGAAGAAATGATGCCGTACCTGCGGGATAAATACGGCAACCCGTCCAGTATGCACACGTTTGGCGGACAGGTCGGCAAGAAGCTCGCGCGGGCGAGAGAACAGGTTGCCGCTTTGTTGGGCTGTGAGCCGGATGAAATTATTTTTACCAGCTGCGGCACGGAAAGCGACAATACCGCCATCAAGGGTACGCTGGACATGTACCCTAATCGGCGCAAAGTTGTGACGACGCGGGTGGAGCATCCGGCGGTGCTGACGACC
>CAYPHO010000397.1:2196-2486 GCA_964410245.1 uncultured Treponemataceae bacterium
GATTGTTTCGGTGATGTACGCCAACAATGAAACCGGCGTGATTTTTCCCGTGGAAAAGATTGCCGAAATTGTCGCGGCGCGGGGACTTGTTTTCCATACCGACGCGGTTCAGGCGGTCGGCAAAATACCGCTCAATCTCAAGAACAGTGCGATTCATCTATTGAGTTTGTCGGGGCATAAACTGCACGCTCCCAAGGGCGTCGGCGTTTTGTATGTCCGCCGGGGAACGCGGCTGGGGACGTTCATGCACGGCGGCCATCAGGAATCGGGCCGGCGGGGCGGAACGGAAA
>CAYPHO010000398.1:0-2473 GCA_964410245.1 uncultured Treponemataceae bacterium
CGACTTCGATCCGCCGGAGCCGGGCATCGGTATCCTGACGCACTCGATGCGCTGTCCGTCGCCGGTCCTCAAGACGGCCTTCGTCGTGCTTCCGGCCTCTCCGGGCTCCTCGATTATATCGGCGATCTCGAGGAGGCCGACGCGGAAGGCGTCCCGCCATGCGGCTTCCGATGCCGGGGATAGGCCGAGGCCGGAGGGATCGACGCCGCCGTCGGGCGCGGCCCGCCCCTCGCGAAGGGATCGCGCGTAGATCGCATGAGCCGCGCCCCGGCCCGAGGGAAGGCCGGCCGCGGCGCATCCCAGCTCGGCAAGGCTCAGCCCGAGTATATCTATCCTGTCGTCGGTTCCGGTCATATCGGCTCGAAGGATACCTATCGGACCTGTATCGAGTCTATCGCTTCCTTGACGATCCTCGCGCTCGCGATCAAGCTTTCCGTCTCGGACGGGTCTAGGGAGGGCGCCATCGTAGCGATGACCCCGGAACCGCCGACAAGGCGGGGAAGGGAGATCGTAATCCCTTCGAGGCCGGCCGGCGCGCAGTCGCCGTCCTTGGGCGGGGAGCAGACCGTCATGATCGAGCGCTGATCCTTCGAGATGATCTCGACGATCCGGGCCAAGGCCGATCCGATGCCGTAGTACGTAGCCTTCTTTCCCTCGATTATCCGGTAGGCCGCTCCCCGCACCTCCTCCTCGATGGCCGCGCGATCCAGTTGAGCCTTTCCGGAGCCGCAGTCCTCGCTCGGGAAAGAGGCGAGGGGAAGGCCGCCCACGGATACGGCCGACCAGTTGAAGACCTCCGAGTCGCCATGCTCGCCGAGGACGTAGGCGTGGATGTGCTGAGAGTCCACCCCGAGCTTTCGCCCCAGCACGGCGCGGAAGCGCGCGGTGTCCAGGGTAGTGCCCGAGCCGAGCACGCGGCCCGGGGCTATCCCGGCCTCCTCGGCGAAGCGGGCTGTCAGGTGGGTCATGATATCCACCGGGTTCGTCGCCACGACGAGGATCGCCTCGGGCGCGGCGGAAACCACGCGTCCGACGACGTCCTTGAAGACGGCGGCATTCCTCCCCAGGAGCTCGAGCCTCGTTTCGCCGGGACGCTGGCCTACGCCCGCGGTCAGGATGACTATCTTGCAGCCCGAGAGATCGGCGTAATCCCCGGAGCGCGCTTCCACCGCATGGGCGAAGGGAACGGCGTGGCGTATATCCTCCGCCTCGGCCTGGGCGCGCTTCTCATCGCGGTCTACCAGGATCACTTCGCGCGCGACGCCCCGCATGACGATCGCGTAGGCTGCCGTCGATCCGACGAAGCCGGATCCGACTATCCCGACTTTCATATATACCCCCGCTCAATGCGATTCTCGTATCAATATCCTAATAATACTATTTCGGCCTGCCTCGGGTTAGGCGAATATGGGGAAAGAAACGGCCGGGGCCTATGGATCGCCGGGCCCCCGGCGTGCTAACTTGCAGTCAGTACTAAAAAGGGGTGACTAAACGATGCAAGCCCGCCGCTTCTTTAATAATTCCGGACCCGTCAACGATATGGACCACTTCTGCGTCTCGCCCATCAAGCGGCTCGATACGGCCAAGGTCTGGCAGCTCATACTCCAAAAAAAGTACTTCCTGATCTGCGGCCCGAAGCAGTGCGGGAAGACATCCTATCTCCTCGCCCTCGCCGCCCTCGTCAATCGGAACGGCCAAGCGAAGTGCCTCTACTTCAATGTCGAGTCCCTAAGGGGAGTCCAAGAGAATCTCGAGGAAAGCATGCGGAGCATACTCTTCGAGATATCCTCCAGGGCGAGGGATACTTTCGGCGACGATTACCTCGAGGACATGGTCCCGCACATCATCGAGAAGCGCGGTCCCTATCAGGCATTGAATGAGCTCTTGACCCAATGGTCGAAGCGATCCGACAAGCCTATCGTCCTCCTCGTCGACGAGATCGATACCCTGCAGGGCCCGATCCTCACGTCCTTCCTCAGCCAGATACGGGCCGGCTACGACAAGAGGCCGGCGCATTTCCCGCAGAGCATCATCTTCTGCGCGACCCACGACGTCATCGACAAGCAGTTCAACATCAAGGACGCCTCGATCCGCATCAATTTCCTCCGCCGCGAGGACCTCGACGCCATGTTCCTGGCCTACACCGCCAAGCACGGCATCGTCGTCGCTAAAGAGGCCGTCGATATGATATGGCGCTTCTCCTCGGGCCAGCCCTGGATCATCAGCACTATAGCCGGCGAGATAGTCCACGAGATCGTACCGGCGAAGGGCATCTCCCGAGTTTCGCCCGAGCAGGTGGACGAGGCGATAGGCAATGTCATCGCCAAGCGCGGCAACCACCTCGAGTACCTCGTCTCGCAGATCAGGGACGAGCGGGTCGAGAAGTGCCTCGTCCCCATACTGACGAGCGGGGCCCTCTCGGACGAGCTCGGGCAGGAGGACCTGTCCTTCTCCCAGGAGATCGGGATCATAA
>CAYPHO010000399.1:0-2460 GCA_964410245.1 uncultured Treponemataceae bacterium
CGGATAATCAGGCGGGCGGCCAGGAAAAGTACAATGGCTTCATAGAGTGAATAGGCTACGGGAGGCAGCAGGTAGGCGCCGGAAATGACCCAGCGGTAGAAGGGCTTTTTCTCCAGGGGGACGTGGAGGTCGCTCTGGAGAACCAGCAGATCGCGCTGGACCGTGCGGACAGTTGCACCGCAGAGATCTGCCAGCTCACGGGTGGTCAGCCCGCTGCGGCTTTTATGCAGGTGATACTGGATTTGAGTCAGCCTGACGTAACGGCTTGAGTCGTTGTATTTTTGACGCACGGATATTCTCCTGTTAAGGTTTTGGAGTTATTATAACATATAGCTGCGTCGATTAGTGTCGTTTTGGGGAGACGAGTTCCGACCTGACTTTTACAGTTAGCCTACCACATTAACCAGGAAGAACAAAATAAATCCTTCTGACATTTGCAGTTAGCCTACCAAAATTAGCCATAAATAACAAAATAATTCTTTGAATAACGCGGTTCTCCGCGTTATTTTTTATAATTATAGTTGATGTTATGCTAATGATGTGCTAAAATATATGTGGTGGTGCAATATGATCAAAATAGATAAAAGAACCAATGCGGATGGAACACCCAGAACTCAAGTGCGCGTGGTTGAGGGCTATCGCCCAGGCCCGGGAATGCCAACCAAACAACGTACGATCCGAGACTTCGGGTATCTTGAAGACCAGGAAGATCCCAAAGCTTTCATGGCGATAGTGGAGGAATTCAACGCCAATTACAGAGCAGAGAATGCCCCTCTCCGTATTGAGGCGCCCGGAACCACCAGGATGTACTGCCAAGAAAACCGGCGGCAGAATTACGGATACAAATTCCTGGAGGCCGTCTATGAACTGCTCCAAATTAATTCGTTTATCAAAAGGTATGAGAAAGTGCACCGATTCCGGGGAAAATATGCACCAGGTGATATTTTCAAATTCCTGGTGCTGGCCAGGATTCTCAGCCCGGATTCGAAGCGTGCCTCCTGTCAGATGAAGGACGGCTTCTATGGGATGCGCACGGATTTCACGCTGCAGGATATCTACAGATCACTTGACCACTTTGCAGATTTCGCGGTGGAATTGCAGAGGCATTTGAATGAGCGTGTCAAGGAGACGATCGGCCGCGACCTCTCCCACGCATTCTATGATGTGACCAACTATTTCTTTCATATTGACTTCCCCGATGGCAAGGACGATCTGCGGCAAAAAGGTGTATCGAAAGAGCACCGTGTTGATCCGATTGTTGCGATGGGCCTATTCATGGATTCAAATGGGCTTCCGGTCAGCATGTCGATTTTCCCCGGTAATACGAGTGATTCTCTCACACTTCAACCGACCATGAAGGATATCAAAGAATCGTATGGCCTGGGCCGGCTGGTCGTGGTCGCTGACAAGGGGCTCAATTCTTCGAAGAATATTGACGTGATTGTGAATAATGGCGATGGCTTCGTCTTCTCACAGATACTCAAAGGGAAAAAAGGACAGCGCTACAATGAAAAGCTGTTTGATCAAAGCGGGTGGTTGACGAATGATGGTGACACCTACAAATACAAGTTATTTGAGGAAGAATATGAGGGGAAGACCAGGGACGGGGAAAAAGAAATTCGTACAAGGAAAGTGCTTTTATATTGGAGTAAGGCTGAAGCCGACATGGCAAGGCGCAAGCGGGAAGAACAGCTTGAAAAAGCTGAGCGTTCCGTCAAGAACAATGCTTATGGCATCAAGAAAGGCGTCGACGAATACACCAAAGAAGATATCGTTGACATGGATACCGGTGAGATTCTGGAAAACCCGAAAAAACTGCGTAGCGTGGATTTGGAAAAGGCAGAAAGAGACGCACTGTATGATGGTTATTTTTGCATCATCACTAGCGAACTTGACTATGATGAGCAAAAGATACGCCAGACGTACGGCGGTCTTTGGCGAATAGAGCAGTCATTTAGAATTTTGAAAACGGACTTGTATGCCAGGCCGGTGTTAGTCAGCAAGAACGAGCATATACGTGCTCATTTTTTAATCTGCTTCGTCGCGCTCCTCGTCATCCGAATAATTCAGCATCGTATGGGGGAAAAGGCATTATCGGCCGAGCGGATTGCCAGGGCATTGGGGGCTGCGACCTGCAAGGTCCTGAAGGGTGGCATCATTCAACTCGATGATGTAGGTGGTGCGATTGCATTCCAAAAGATGCGAAACAAAAAAGGTGAGATAGTAGAGACGCTGGCGTATTCGGACGAAGATGAAATAGCGCTTGACTACAAGGGAATACAGGATACCTTCGGTACGAATTTCTACAATATTTATCCAAGGCAAGAGGTATTTAATAAATTTCTCAAGATAACACTGTAGCATAACAAAATTTATAGCCCTATCAAATTGCCAAAAAGCCCGTGGTATCAACAACTGCGGGACTTTTTTTCCTTTTCAAACTGTAAAAGTCAGGTTATA
>CAYPHO010000400.1:0-2459 GCA_964410245.1 uncultured Treponemataceae bacterium
GGAAGGGAGGAAGGGATGAAGACGAGCGGCAAGATATTGATAGCCTTCGGGATACTAAGCGTCGTCCTGCTGGCCGTCCTGGTCGCGTCGGCGGCGCTTCTTTAGCCGGCCGCCGATCCCGGCCGGCCGCGCATCGCGCCCCTGGGGCGCGGCCGGCCGGCCGGGAGCCGTCGGGGGCCCTGCCCGGGGCCCCCGACCTCCCTCCTAGAATTCCTCGAAATCCGAATCGACCATCGCGGCGGCCGCCGAGGCGCCGGGAAGGCCTCCCTCACGGGCCGAGCGTCCCGCGAGGCGCGTCGCCACTGGACGCGGCTGCCGCTTGGCGGAGGCACCCGCCTTCGCGGAGCCCGCATCCGCCTTCGCGGCGGCTCCCGACGCTTGCGCGGCCCTTCGGTCGGCGATCGCGGCGCGCCGCGGCTCTCCCACGCCGCCGGTCTTGAAGAAGGAGATGACGGACATCATGAGCTCGGACTGCGAGGCGAGCTCCTCGGCCGTGCTCGCGAGCTCTTCGGCTATCGTCGAGTTGCGCTGCACGACCGCGTCGAATTGCTCGACCGCCGTGGCGATCTGGTCGGTGCCCGTGGACTGCTCCCGCGCGGCGGCGGCGATCTCCTCGGCCAGCTCCGAGGTCCTGCGAATATCGGGCAGGAGGCCTTCCAGCCGGACTCCGGCCTCCTCGGCCCTAGTCATGCTGAGGCCCGCGAGGCCGGTGATCTCCCGGGCCGCCTGCGCGCTACGCTCGGCCAGCTTGCGCACCTCGCTGGCGACGACGGCGAAGCCCTTGCCCGCCTCGCCCGCCCGCGCAGCCTCGATCGCCGCGTTCAGCGCCAGGAGGTTCGTCTGCCGGGCTATCTCCTCGACGATGACGATCTTGCCCGCGATGTCCCGCATGTGGTGCGCGGTCTCCTTGACCACGTTGCCCGAGCCCTCGGCCTCGACGCCGACGCGCTTGGCGAGGGCGTCCGCTCCGTGCGAGGAATCGGCGTTCTGCTTGGCCGAGGAGGACAGCTCCTCGGTCGAGGACGAGAGCTCCTCGACGCTCGCGGCCTGCTCGCTGATACAGGAGGACACTTCCTCTGCGCTGGAGGCGATCTCCGAGGCGCCGCGGGACACCTGCTCGGCGGCCGTCGAAATCCGCGATACGATCTCGCCGAGCTTCTCCATCATCGAGCTCGCGGCCTTCACCGCCGCTCCGAGCTCGTCGTCGCGGCGGGCCGCGCGCGACAGCTCGGCGCCCAGGGCCGCGCCGGGCCTGAGCTCGCCGGAGGCGAGGAGCTCTACCGCCCCGGTGACCGCCTTGACGGGCCTGGTGATGCTGCGGGCGAGGACGATGGACATGAGTACGGCCGCGATGACGGTGACGGCGAATACCGCGACCAGGGTCTTCAGGAGCCGGATAGCCTCCTCGTTGAGCTCGGCGGTCGGTATCGTGATGCCCATGCGCCATTCGGGTACGCCGGGAACGACGCTCGAGAACATCGTGATGCCGAGGCCGTCGGGGCGCGTGTATTCCGCTACGGCGTTGTCCGAGGCGAGGGCGGCCCGGCCCGCCGCGTCGAGGTTCTTCCAGCCGTCCTTGGCCGAGTCGAGAAGGTCCAGCTTTAGGACGTAGTCCCGGTTGCGGTGCGCGATGATGATGCCGCGACGGTCGATCATGTAGCCGTAGCCGTTGCGTCCCATGACGATCCCGGAAACGTAAGCGGAGAAGTAGTCCAGGGCTATGCAAGCGGCGACTATGCCGCCGATCCGCCCCGAGGCGTCGGCGAAGGGGCGGGCCAGGACGAGCACGGGCTTGCCGTCGGCCTTCGAGATGACGGCGTCGGACACCACCCGCTCGGCGCCCTGCTCCATGATCCGCTTGAAGTATTCCTGTCGGCGATGTTCCCGGCAGCGCCCCCCGAGGTGACGAAGGAGCCGTCCCCGCTCGCCCAGAAGACGTAGGCGATCTCGGGAGGGAGGCGCCCCATATAGCCCCGGATATACGCATCGACCTCTGCGGGAGCTCGCCGCATCTCCTCGTCCTCGGCGATGAAGTCCATTTGAAGGAAGACCTTCTCCGCCATCCTCCCGACTTCGGCGGCCCTGGCTTGAACGAGAGCCTTCGCGTCCCTCGTCGTCAGGTCGATGGTCGACTCCCTCGCGACGAGGGAGACGATCGCGGCCAGCGCCAGCAGGATGCCGACCAGGAGGGCGGTCACGATGAGCGTGACCTTCGTCGCCAGATGAGTCCTTTTCTCGGGCATACAGCCATCCTTGGCGGGCGCGGGGCGATCATATCCCCGCCGCGCCCGCTTGAAAGACCGGCCTCTTCATTGGTCACGCCGTACTGATTACGGGACGATCCGCGGCCGACGCGGCGTCCCATGACCAGTTGAGAATCCCCTCCTCCCCTTATCGGGGCTCCCTAAGCCCCGCGGTCGATCAGAATTCCTCGAAATCGGAGTCCTTGTCGTCCTTGG